>JADGRF010000236.1 GCA_017881055.1 Sandaracinaceae bacterium | reverse complement strand
CGAGGAAGGCCGCCACCATCGTCCAGACGATGTTGAGAGCCGTTTGCGTATCCGCCAATTGTTTCGCAACGTCTGCGATTGTGGGTTCACCCATGCGTGGCCGCCTCCTAAAGCGGACATTAAGTTCCTATCTAGTTCGCGTTTCATCTTTGTTTCGTACGCAAGAGCGGTGCGTAAAAGCGACATGCGCACCCACATGACCCGGTTACCGGAACGTCATGTGGGTCGTCGCGCAACGTGGTGGCGGCCCCAGTGATCACGGCCACCGGCGTGCGCAGGTCATGCGAAAACGAGCTCAGAAGCGAGCTCGCGTGCACGATCGGCTGCTGAAGCGAGTACGAGCGCGCTCTTCTGATTTCCGCCGGCATCGAGCGGGAACGGCCAGAGCAGTCGACCGCCGACGAGCAGCGCGTCGTGGCCCCGGCCGCCCGTTCCGTCGTGTGCCGAGAGCGCTCGCAGCTCGTTCGGGCTGAGCTGCGCGCCGTCGCTCGCGGCTACCATGCTCGGCCGTGAGCTGAGCCGTCTCGAACCACGAAGGCGTCGGCCTGGAACACGGTCGCGCTTTGAACCGCGAGCAGCTTGGCGATCTCGTGTTCGTCGGTGGTTCCCACGAGCGCGCGACTGAGCGCATACAGCGCTGCAGTTCGCTCAGTACGCGAGCGTGGCCAGCGCTGCGGCGAGCAACGTCGGCCTCTTGCCCATACGCATCGCCACGATCATGACTCCGAGCATGTACAGCGCGGCGATGTCGCTGGATGGCAGCTGACCGTGCCCGAGGCCCGGAGCCTTGACGACATTCTTACGGTGTAACGTTTGAGAAACGGTCACGAAACACGGGCTCGGTGCGCCTAGTGAAGGCCGAGCCAGCGTCGACCTTCAACGAACCAACGGAGGCGGGACTCTAGCGACCGGTCGGCTGGGCGACTGCATCACCTTGAGCGGCTTTCGTAAGTGCCATGATGCGCGTCTGCGCGTTGCTATCTTGTGGGGTAGCGGCGCCATCCCACCACGCTCGTCGGTGTTTTCGGCAGCCGCTCAGGGTCATGCAGTCGGCGTCAACGACCGCGTATCACCTGCGGCTGACGCCACTCGTGAGCTGCGCGCGCGGGCGAGGCGCGCAGCGCGACCCCGCGGTTAGCGCACCGGTCATGCACACGGCTTGCCCCGAGGCTTGCGCGGAACACTCGTCATCGGCGGCGCACGATCGGCAGCGATCGGCGATGCACAGGTAGCCTCCGCACTCGCGATCGCTGGAGCACTCGGTGCCGAATGAGCGTGGCGTGAAATACGAGGCGGGCAGCGGTGCGCAGGCGTCGCGATCGCAGAACGTAGCGGCGGGGCACTCGCTGTCGGCCAGGCAGGCAGCGCCGCGGGGACGAAACACCGCGTGCGTGGCGACCACCAGGCCATAGAACAAAGCCAGGCCGGCGAGCGCCGGTGTGGCGAGCTCGTGAACTGCGCGAGCCCAGGCGTTACTGCGTGCAGGCATGACCGTCCTCCGGACGACGAGAACTGGTCGGAGAATGTCAGAACGTTGGCTGTGCGCAAGGTCTTTGCGCTGTTGGGGTTAGAGTAGCGTCGCCGTCAGCTGGTACGAGCGCGCGTTGCCTGCGCCGATCAACACGGTCCACTGAAGCTCCATGGTCGCGAGCCTCACTCGCCCAGGTCGAGCTCGGCGAGCTTGTCGCGCGGCTCCTCCCCGCGTGCCGCTCGCTGACGAGCCGACTTGAGCTGGCCGCGGGCCTCGGTAAGCTTGCCGACTTTGCCGAGACCGGTTGGCGGCATGCTGGCGTAGATGGCTTCGTATTCGCCTTCGCGCACGCAATACGTCTCGTGCCAGATGCCGACGTCACCCATGCTCTTGGCGTTGGCGCGATAGAACTCGACCCAGGCCGGAAAGTGCTCGAGATCAGGGTTGCGCGCGTAGCGCTCGAGATGATCGAACGAGCGCCAGTACTGCACGATCAGCGAGCCGTAGGTCTCGTAGCCGAGAAAGCCCGTCTGTTCGGCGGGCGCTTGCTCGAGCTCCTTCAGCATACGCCGCATCGCTGCCGCAACCGGCAGCCACTTGTGCACCTTCCAAGGGTTGTTGATGCGCGCACCGATCAAGAAGACGACGAAGTCGCCTTCCATGCGCGCGGCCATGCGTTTCTCGATGATCTGCGTCATGAACCCTCCTTGTGCTGTCGACTCGTGGCTCCCGGCGCGCAGCGTACGAGCTTTCGGCAGCTCCAAGAAGCTTGCGGCCCGTTTGTGACCGCGTCCGCATGAGCCCGAGGTCGCATTCCGGCGTGGGCGACACGCGCAGCGCCCGCACTGCCTGCACTGCCTGCGCCGGTGTCGCGCGAACGTCCTGCGGAAACGCTGCTCGCCGTGGCCAATCAGCTGCAAGCCTGCCGCTGATGATCGGCGAGCGCGAACGATAGCGAAGATGCCGGCCGTCGCGTTCCCCCCGCGACGGCCGCGGCTTCGTGCTGCGGCTGACGACCGCAACACCGCAAAAGGCGCGCCGCTGCTATGGGCTGCTGCGGCCGCAGGCCAGCCGGCCGGTCGGGCGTTCTCGCCACCAGCTGCCCGAAACGAACGGTTTTACCAACGTGTGCCCTTCGTTGATCAGCGCACCCACGCTCAAGAGGCCGGTGCTGACTGCGAACCACCCGCACGGATCAGGACGGTCGGCTTCTTTCTGCCAGATGCCGCGGGCTTGCACGCTGCCGCTTTGCGCTTGGATCAGGCGAAGCTGCAACATCGTAGGTCGTTTTTCGACCTCGAGTACGGCTTGCGTCTTGCCCAGCTTGAAGATGGCCAACGCGATGCCGCGTACGAAGCTCGCGGGCAGCACCAACGGGGTAAGCGCCTTGATCGAGCCCGTGGCGAGGTTGACGCGGGCGTCGACGACGCGTGGCGGCAGGCCGCGCCAGCTGAGCCGCTCGGCGCGAATGCGTATGCCTTCGGGCAGCGGCTGCCAGACGCGGTCGACGGCCAACGCGACCTCGGGTAGCGTCAAGGTCAGTCGCTGCGCGTGCCCGCGCCGGCTGCGGGGATCGTAGACCAGCCGCATGTCCGACGATCCGGACAAGCGCACGTGCTGTGTTCCGAGCGCGAGCACGGCGTTGCCCGTGTCGAGCTCCAGGTGTGTCTGCGCCGGGCTGCCTGACGACCACTGCAGCGTCGTGCTGGCGTGCGCACTGCCCGCCCCAAACAGCGGCGGTTCGCCGAGCGGACCATTCAGCCAGGTCAGATCCGGGGCATCGAGCTCGAGCTTTGCGTCGAGCGAGGTCAACGTGATGGGTTGCGTGAGATCGGTGGTCGTCGTGAGCTCGATGTGAATGCCACGCGCGCTTGGGCGCGTGCTGCCCTTGACCTGGTTCTTGCCAGCGAACCACAACGTCATGACCCGACTCGAGGCCGTCAGGTGCAACGGATCACGGCGCGCGTCTTTCAGCAGCTTTGCGCGCAGCGCGAGCGCGCCCGACAGGCCGGCACGGCCCTTCGAAAGCGTGATGGCACGTGTCGTGTACTCGAATGCGGTATCCGCTTGCCAGGCGCCATGGCTCAGCTTTGCGCGGAGCGCGAGCGCGCCTTGGCCGCGACGCAGGTGCAGCTGCCCTGTGTGCTGGTACAGGTCCGTGAACGAGAGGTCGGACAGCTTCGCGTGCAGGTCCAGGTCGAACGAGATCTTGCGGAAGATCATGGCGCCTTGCACCAAGCGTGGGTCATGGCGGTCCAACTGGGCGCTCAGCTGCACATGGAGCGGTTGCATGACGCTCTGCTTGCCCACCTGCATCGCGCCGTCCAGCGTGAGCGAGCACAGGTCGGTGCGCGCGTCGCGCTGCGGTTGCAGTCGAAAGCCGCCCGTGGCGCGGCCGTGACCGGTGAAGCGATACTCGAGGAACCACAGCTCAGCGACGCCGACGTCCACGTCCTCGAGCTGGATGGTCCACAGGTTGTACTCCGCATCGGTCAGCGGAGGTTTTCGCGGACCCTCGAACAGCGGCGGGTCCGCGTAGCCAGCGATCCGTGGATACAGCGCGAGGCGACGCTCGATCCCGCGCGCGTCCTTCACGCGGTGGCGAAACAGATAGTGCACGCCCTCGGCCCGCACACGCGTCAGGTGAAACACCTTGCCCGGCAGCTCCATGAGCGCGATGTCCACCACGGCGGAGTCGAGCGACACGGAGAACTGCAGGTTGTAATCCTCGAAGTGCAGCTCGACACCCCGCAGGTGCACGCGGCCGGGCCACAGCGTCCAACCCGAATCGACCTTCAGGAACAGGCCCTTGGTTGCACCGGTCACCCAGTGATCGAGCCTGCCGGTGCGCAGAATGATGTTAACTGCAACCAGGTAGATGAGCGACACGCCGAGCAGCAGAAAGCACGCGCCGAGCGCCGCGCGGCGCCCCCAGGTTCGCACTGCATGAGGGATCTTCACGCACCGACCCAGTGCTCTTCGCGCGCGATGGCCAGAGTTTCCATCGCCATTCGCACGAAGAGCGGCCCGAGCAAGAGGCCTGCAGGGCCGAACGCCGCGATGCCACTCAACATGGTGATGAACACCAGCACGGCAGGCATGCCGAGGTGCGCACGGTTGGACAGGATTGGTTTCAGAAAGTTATCGACGGACCCGATGATGACGACGCTGCACAGGCCGACCACGGCTGCGCGCACCGGATAACCACCGAAGCCCAGAATCAGCGTCACCGGTCCCCAGACCAGCAGCGTGCCGACGCCCGGAATGAGCGCGCAGATCGTGGTGAGCAGGCCGAGGGCCAGCGCTCGCGGGATGCCGACGACGGCATAGGTCAGCGTGGCGATGAAGCCCTGGATCAGCGCGGTTACGCCGACGCCGATGATCAGACTGCGGCCGGTTTGCGCGTACGTGGCAGCGAGCCGGTCGAAGTGCGCGAGCTTGAACGGCGAATGCGCACGTAGCCAACCCACGGCGCTCTCACCCTCCGCGGCGAACGTGAACAGCGCGACCACGAACATGGCGACGCTGAACAGCACGTTCGCGGAGGTGCGAAGCGCGAGGCCCGCGGCGCTCCAGGCCGTAGCGACGTGCTCGCGTGCGAGCTTCAACAGATTGACGCCACTTCCGCCGTCGCCGACCACGCTGCGAGCCGCGTCGTTCCATTGGTGCGAATGGCCGACCTCGCTTGCCAGCTCGAGCGCCGAGCCCACGAGCGGAACGAGCGCCAGGACCACCGGCCCCAAGACGACCACGACCACGAGCGATGTGACTGCTGCCGCCGCCCTGGTGCGACCGTGCAAGCGCTTGGCGACCTGGAGCATGAAGGGCCGCGTCAACAGCGCAAACCACGATGCGAGAATCAACGAGATGCCGCACGGCAAGAACACCAGCACGGCGCCTGCCGCGACCACCAAAGCCAGCAGGCCTAACGCGCGCCGCTGCACGACAACCACGCTGGCGTTCGTCGCGGCAACTGTCGCCTCATTCGTCTCGTGGTTTGTCCCATCACTCATCCGAACCGTCCTTCAGCGCGCGGCGCCGACCGCTTTCATGGCGTCATCGTTCAGCTGCGCGGCGATGGCCTCGACCCTACCGATCGCGTCGTGCACGACCTCGTGCGCTAGATCCATCAGATGCCCACGACTCTTGCTGAGCCACGATTGCTCGCGGCGCGTGCTGAGCACCGCGAGTGTCACGCCTGCGGCGACCGTGAGCACCGCCGCGCCGATGGCGACCGGTCCCTTCGGTATGACCTGCGCGACAGCACGCTCGAGCTCCCGCGTCGGGCCCGCTACCTCTTCCAGGACGCGAAGCAATCGACTCGACATGGTCGGCCGCCGGGTGTTGCCCATGACCAGCCAGGCAGCTCCAGCGCCGAGCCCGATAGCCACGAGCGCGACCGGAATCGGATGCTCTTCCATGATCTTGAAGACAGAGTCCGCGAACCTGCCTTCGGCGGCCGGTGGCGCCGAGCTCGAGTGCGCTTCGTCTTTCCCACTGGTTCGCACGGGCTCGTTACGGTGTCTGTTGCGGTTGACTTGTTGATGGTTTGCCATGGTGCAACCCGACACCGCAAGCGTCGTGCCAGCCGGCGAGCCCGCAAGCACCCCCAGAACCGAAGCTTGGACGGCGGGCGTTGCAGAATTGCCCCGCGCTCTTGTCTCGAAGGGCAGAAATGCCTCAGGCCGCGTCGCGTCACGCTCGCGGCGCCACGATCATAACGATCATCCTGTGCTGGTTGTGACGGTGCACGGTGCTCCCTGTCCACTTCGTGCAACGCCCCGCGCGTGGGCTAGGTCATGGCATGAGTGCAGCGATCCGCGGGCGTTCGCCGCGCCAGGTCGGCGAGTCGCGCTCGAAGCACTCGATCAAGTAGTCCATGACCACGCGCACGCGTGCCACGCGTGCGAGATCCGGGTGCACCACCAGCCAGATGTCGCGCTGTCCGATCGTGGCTGCGGCTGCGCGCTGCAGTGCCGGCTCGAGGTCGCCCAGAAAGCAGGGTATCGCCGCGATGCCGAGGCCCACGCTGGCAGCATTCATCGCCGAGACGATGCTGTTGCTGCGCAGAACGACCTTGGCGCCGGCGCCGTGCGCGTCCAGCCAAAGACCACCGGGCGTCGCTCGCAGCGAGGCGTCGTAGCCCACGAGGTCGTGTCCGTGGAGCGCATCGGGCGCGCTCAACGTGCCGTGCCGCGCGATGTAGCTCGCGTTGGCGTAGAGCGCCCAGACCGTTTGCGTGAGCTTGCGCGTGACGAGATCCGGCTCGGTCACTTCGCGTACGCGCACCGCGATGTCGGCCTCGCCGCGCAAGAGGTCGAACGACTGATTGCCCGCGTACACGTCGACCATCAGCTCGGGGTGCTGGGTGCGCAGCTGACCGAGACGTTGCACCAAGTATCCTGACAGCGCCTCGGAAATCGTCACGCGGACGTGGCCCGAGATGCGTTGATCAAAGCCCCCAATCGAGCGCTCGATCGCGTCGACTTGACGCTGCATCTCTTCGATTCGCGGCAAGAGTTCGCTGAGCGCGGCGGAGCCCGTCAGGCCTTCGCTGCTGCGCGTGAACAGCTTCGTACCGAGCGCCTGCTCCAGCGCAGTCAGGCGCCGGCTGAGCGTGGAGTGGTCGACCCCCAGCTGTTTGGCGGCCTGCGCAAGGCTGCCTTTTTGCGCAATCGCAAGCAGGTAGCGCAGGTCGTCCCAGGCGATCATGCCTTGCATGCTCGCACACCCCCTGTGCGCCAGCGAGGGTTCCACGGGCTGGCGGTGTCTGCCAGGTTGAGTCTCGCAACACGGGCCGAGTGGCCCTCACAAGAGAGAAAACACCATGGCATCCGCACTCATCGTGAAACACCACGTCGCGAACTTCGAAGCCTGGAAGAAGGTCTTCGACGAAATGTACGCAACCCGAAAAGCGCACGGCTGGCGCTCTGCGATCGTGTACCGCGACGCGGCCGACCCGAACCTGATCACCGTCGTCAACCGCGTCAACGACCTGGAGGGCGCCAAGCGCTACGGCAGCTCGCCGGACCTGCGCGCCGCGATGGAGCGCGGCGGCGTGGTCGGCGCGCCGGAGATCTCGTTCGTGCAGGAGTTCGAAGACCGCGGGTATTGAAACGAGCCCGCACGGTCTGTGGGCTCTTCGAGGTGTGCAGCTGTCAGAAGCGCGTTGCCGTGCGCTTCTGGCGCTGCTTCTCGAACACGACGAAAGAGCGCAACTCCTTGGGAGGCTTGTTCAATCGCTTATAGAGTGGGAAACGAGCCTTCACGAAGTTGAGAGTCTCCCGCGTTCCGCGTCCTTCCGACGGCAGCACGATGTAGCGCGGCGAAGGCGGCGTGGTGTGTGCGAGGCGCTCGGGCGAGACCCAGAAGTCGGCTTGTTCGAACGTGCGCATGCCGTCGAACGCGGTGTACGACACCCCCCGCGCCTGGGCAACCGCGAGCGTGTGCCACGGAAAATACGCGTCGTCGTGGTGCGCCAAGTAGTCATAGGCGAGCTGATGGGTATTGCTCCGCAGGTGGCCCCAAGCGCGATACCCATCGGCGATCTCATGGCTCAAGTCGTTGGGCAGCAGAAGTAGCGAAGCGAATAGTGCGCATGTGAGCCGCGAGCCGACGGCTTGTGCGCTCAATCGTTGGTCCCGCAGAGCGTCGACGAGCCCGAGCGCGCAGGCAAACAGTAGATAGTAGTGCGAGTGCAGGTTGTTGAGGTACCCACCAATCTTCATGGTTGCAACGAACGAAATGGGCCCCAGGGTGAGACCCGACGCGGCAAGCAGCAGAACGTCGAGCGGCATAGTCGCGCGCAGCTCGCGAGACCCGAGAGCGCGCCACCCGCCCAAGACCCAGACGACTACCGACGACATCGCTACGAAAGGCAAACCGAACGTGAACGCTCGGCCCGCAACGGCCGCGAAGGCGCTCCATCGAATCAAATGCCTGGCCGGAACGATCACGAGATAGAACCAGGTCGCGGCGGGCGTCGAGCCGAGGAGCCACGCGCACAGGAAGAATATGCACGCGCTGGCAGCCACGGCCGCGAGCGCGTGGCCCAGCGCTCGCGACGGACCGAAGCGCAGTGCTAGTACGAGGAGCTGGCCGGGAAGAACGAACAGCGCGGTCTGCTTCGAGAGGAGCGCCAGCCCGAACAAGAGCGCCGACGCCGCGGCGCGGCTCCATCGGAAGCGCCCGTCTCGGCCCCAAACCAAACAAGACAACACGCCGAAGAAGAGGCACGGCGCATCGGCGTGCACCTGCACGAGGTTGTGGCTGAGGCCAGGCAACGCCAACATCACCGGCAGGGTCAGCGCCGCCACGCACGCACCGACCAAGCCCCCGCGACCCACCTGGCGTGAGCGGCGCATGCAGGCGACCAAGATCACGCCGAACACGACAACGAACGTCCATGCCTCCGCGAGCCAGACGTCAGCGGTAATGTTGGGCCCAATCGCCAGCGGTGGCAGGTAGAACAGCGCAGCGACGGGCCCATAGATGTCTCCGACCACCGGACCCGTGATCGGATGGGGATAGAGCGGCAGACCCGCAGCGATTAATCCGGAGAAGCCAAGTCGGAAGTCCGGCCATACCGAGAACAGGTGCGTCAGGCTCTCGAGCAAGGCGACGAACGCGGAAGCGAGCGCCGCGACACAGAGCGCCGCAGCGAGCCTCCACGTGGATTGCGTACCTCGGTCCACGGCCGGAGCTAGCAGACACTCCGGCGGAAATCAATGTTCTCCTTGCACGCTGCTACAGCTGCGCGAGCTCCGGCCCCGGCCCCGGCTCAGTCCGTGGGATCTTCTGGGTGTGCAGCTGTCAGAAGCGCTTTGTCCCGCGCTTCGGGCGCTGCCATCTCGAGCGCGCTGATCGCACGCCACCACGGGTCGACGCGCTCTACGTGGGCAGGTTCGAGGGCCTCGCCCAGCTTGGGCATCACCAGCTGTATGTCGCGCGCGGGGGCCAGCTCGACCAGGCGCTCGGCGGGCTCGTCCCAGTCGTGGATCGCCAGGTTGAACGTGCCCCAGTGCACGGGCAAAAGGCGCGCGCTGCCCAGCAACGTGCGCGCTAGTGCGGAACGAGCCCTTGATGAAGCGCGGCGAGGCCTGGATGCGCTCGAGGCGCAGCGCGTGGGGGTGGTCTTCTGTGTTCGTCATCGCGGGGCCAGTCGTCTTATGAGGATGACAGCCCCGTGGCGCAAGTCCGCGCACACACGATCGAGGAGCGCGGTGTTCGGGTGGCGCGGACAGGTCGCGCCGCCTATGCTGCGCCCCGCATGACCTACGACACGATCCGCTCCCATCTCGAAATGCTTCAAGACAGCGTACGCACCAAGGCGTACCGCAGCGCAATTCAAGAGGTCGTGCGACCAGGGGATCGGGTGCTCGACTTCGGCTGCGGCACCGGCGTGTTGTCCATCTTCGCCGAGCGCGCTGGCGCAAGCCGCGTGTACGCCGTGGATCGCTCGCGCATGATCTCCGCTGCCAAGGTCATCTTCGCCGAGAACGGTTGCCGCAACATCGAAGCTATGCCTGGCGACGGCGAGCAAGTACAGCTGCCGAGCGAAGTGGACGTGATCGTCTCGGAGTGGATGGGCCACTTCCTGTTCGCCGAGCAGATGCTCGAGCCGCTCTTGCGCCTGCGCGACGAGTTTCTTCGCAAAGGCGGTCGCATGATCCCGGCGAGCTGCTCGTTGCACATCGGCCTCGTCGCGACCAACACGTACCTCGAAGAGCTGTCGTTCTTGTGCACGCAGCCGTACGGCATCGATTTTTCCGCGGTCGGCGACTGGCCGTTTCGTGAAGTCGGCATGCTCCGCATCGCACCGACGGAGCTGCTCCCGGAGACGGTCTGCGTAGGCGGGCTCGATCTGCAGACAGTGACCGGCACACCGCGCGCGCTCTCGGGAACGATCGTGAGCGCGAAGGATGCGTCCGTCTTCGGCCTGTGCGGTTGGTTCGATGCCCAGCTGTCGGAGAGCGTGAAGCTCAGCACGAGCCCGTTCTCACCGGCCACGCACTGGCTGCAGTTCCACTTTCCATTCGATCGTCCGCTCGACGTGCGCGCCGGTGAGCCGATCGAGCTCGAGCTGGAGATCCTACCGATGCAAGGGCAGAGCGGTTACACCTGGCAAGCCCGCACGGCGAATACCGTGCGCAAGGGACGCACCTGGACGCAAGCGGATATGTGAGCGCCGACGGGAGCATCATACGTCCTGCGATGGGGCACGGGCAGCGAGCACGCAACTGCACAGCGTGTGTCGTACGGCGCCTGACACCAGCTCAGCGCTTCGCGAGCACGTGGCGCGCCAGGACCTCGGCGCTGCGATCACTGTGGAACTGGGTCTCGACTTTGCTGCGACCTGCCGCCGCGAAGCGCCGTGCCGCGTCTGGATCGCGGGCCAGACTCTCGATGGCGTCTGCGAGCTTCGTCGGGTTGCTGGGCGGCACCAGGATGCCATCGCGTCCGTGATCGATCAGCTCCGGGACGCCACCCGCGTCCGTCGCCACCACCGGGATCTCCATCGCCATGGCTTCCATGATCGCGACACCGAGCGGCTCGGCCAGGCTCGCGAGCACGAACACGTGCGAGGTCTCGAGGCCAGTCCGGACTCGCTCCTCGCTGACCGCGCCGAGCAGCGACACACTCGCTCCGAGCTTCGCCTGGGCGATCTGCGCCTCGAGCGTCTTGCGATACGTGGTCCCGCCCGCTTCGTCTTCACCCGCGATCTCGAGCGTCGCGTCGAGGCCGCGCGCGCGCAGGATGGAGATGGCTTCGATCAGGTGGTCGTGGCCCTTGCACAGGTTGAGACGGCCGCAGGTGAACACGCGCAGCGGGCCCTGCCCGTGCCACGCCTCGTACACGTTGCGTCGGTTGAAGCGCTCGGTGTCCACGCCCATCGGCGCAATCTCGAGCTCCGGCGGGAGCGACCCGCGCAGCTCCTCTTGCACCTCGTGATACAGACGCCGCGTGATCACGATGGCGAGCGACGCATGCCGCCACTTCTCGCGCTGGTTCGGACCATAGTCGCGCAACGGGCCGTGCAGCGTGATGCTGTACGTGATGCCCGACAACAGGTGCGCGAACATGGCCACGTTCGCCGCATCTGCGCACGAATGCGCGTGCACGTGCGACCAGCCACGTTCGCGCGCCAGCTCTGCGAGCCGCGCGCCCATCGCAACCAGTGTCAGAAGCCGCGCCCGTCCGCGTGCATCGAGACCTTCGGCGCGCGCGACCGACTGCAGGCAGCGCGCGAGGCCTGCAGGCGCCGCTCGAACCAGACCGCGCAAGAGCGAGGCCACCTGATCTGCCCGTGGCGGGAACAGGTACTCCGTCTCGGCCATCGCCTCTGCGGCCCAGCTGTGCGAGACGATGGCGCGCGGCGGCTTGCGCGTGGAAACCCACTTCGGTTCGATCCCCAGGCGGCGCAGAGCCTGACGCTCACGCCAGAAGAAGATGTGAGTCTGGCCGGGAAACTCCGGCACGAAGTACGCAATGCTGGTCAACGCGGAAGGCACGGGCTGGCTCCATCGACGAGACTCGAGGAGGCGCATGGTATCTGCTGCGACGGAGCGGTGGTAGTTGCACAAGCCCTGCACAGCGTGACAGCGTGGGTTTGCCCACGCGAAAAGCGCGGCACTTCCCCCCGCCGCCCTCGCGGGATCGTCGGCGCCCGAGTAGAGCGGAGCGGTCGCTTACGCACGCACGTTCCAAACGAGCGAATCGTGCGAGCGTGCGCGACTGCTCTCAATGCAGATAACGGGTGATCGCCGTGTACCAGCGGTCGCCCATCCACGGATAACCGATGTTGTCGCTGGGATGAATGT
>JADGRF010000235.1 GCA_017881055.1 Sandaracinaceae bacterium | reverse complement strand
GTGGTCGGTACGCCTAGCGCGTGCATCGCTTCGCTGCACAGGAACTCACGCACCGACGAGCGCAGCACCGCGCGACCATCGGCCGTGCGTGAATACGGCGTGGGCCCGGCGCCCTTCAGCTGCAGCTCGGCGCGCGCGCCGCTCGGCGTCACCAGCTCACCGAGCGAGATTGCGCGGCCGTCGCCGAGCTGGCCGGCCCAGTGTCCGAACTGGTGCCCGCCGTAGCAGGTCGCGATCGGCCGCATGCCGGGCAGCAGCTCGTTGCCGCCGAACACATTCGCAAACGTCGGCGATGCGAGGTCCGCAGCCGAGAGCCCGAGCTGCTGCGCGACCTCATCCGAGTGCGCGATCAGGCGCGGCGCAGCGACTTTCGTCGGCAGAACTGCCGACCAGCTCGCACCCAGCACCTGGCGACGCGCGGGTTGCGCCGCAGACCCGGGATGGGGCAACGGAGCCTCACCCGGCAGCTCGTTCGCAAAGCGATTGTCGAACACCCAACTCTTCATCGCGGCCTGACAGTCTATAGTGCATTTCCACGATGAGTGCCCCACCCCTTCTGCTCGTGCACGGAATCTGGGATTCCGCAGCGCGGATCGAGCCCCTGGCCGCGGGGCTGCGAGCGCGCGGCTGCGACTCGGTAACGAGCTTCGACTTGCAACCGAATGACGGCAGCGCGCCAATCGAGACACTCTCGGCGCAGGTGCACCTGGCAGCCGAGCGCATTTGCGCGCGCGCAGGTTGTCAGCACATCGACCTCGTGGGTTTCAGCATGGGTGCGCTCGCGTCACGTCACTACCTTCAGCGCGGTGCAGGCAAGCAGCGCGTGCGTCGCTTCGTGTCGATCTCGGGGCCGCATGCCGGCACGCTCACGGCGTACGCGCTGCCGCTCGCCGCGGGCAGACAGATGCGACCCGGCAGCGCGCTCTTGCGCGACCTCGCGAGCGATCCAGATCCATTTGGCAGCGTGCAGGTGCACTGCCTGTACACACCGTTCGATCTGATGATTCTGCCCGCCAAGAGCAGCATCTTGGCGCACGCGCACAGCATCGAAGCGCTGCCGGTGCCGATGCATCGGCTGATGATCCGCGACGCACGCGTGCTCGACCGCATCGCGCAGTTGCTACGCACGAGCTGCGCGCTGCTCGCGCTGTTGGCCGCAGCCGCGCTCAGCGCCTGCACGCGCGAGACGACTGAGACGTCGATCAAGCCCAGCGATCCGCGCATCGTGTACACGGGCCGGTTCGACACGCAGAAGCCCGATGCGCCGCGCTGCTCGTGGCCCGGCAGCCAGATCGAGGCGCGCTTCACGGGAACTTCCCTTCGCGCGCTGCTGACCGACACGCCCGTCGAAGACGAGCTGCGCGAGCTCGATCGCATCGTGGTGATCATCGACGACGGCAAGCCCAAGACCTTCGCGCTTGCCGAAGGCCAGCACGTGTATCCGCTGGCCACGCAGCTGCCTCCGGGTGAGCACCAGCTGCTGATCTGGAAGCGCACCGAGGGCGACGTCGGCGTGATCACGTTCGAAGGCTTCGTGCTGGATCGTGCGGCGACGCTCGCGAAGCCACGGCCGCGCCCCAGCCGGCACCTGGAATTCGTGGGTGATTCGATCACCACGGGCTACGGCGACGAAGGCCGCGATACGTCGTGCCATGGCAACGCCGCGGTGGAGAACAACTACGTGACCTACGGCGCCGTGGCCGCGCGCGAGTTGCACGCAAGCTACACGGCCATCGCGTACAGCGGCAAAGGTCTCACGCGCAACTACCAGCCCGGCGATCACGAGACGTTCCCGAGCCTCTACGAGCGCGTGATCGCGAGCGAGCCCGAGCTGCATCCCGTTGCGCTCTGGCAGTCCGAGCCCGACGCGGTGATCGTCAACCTCGGCACCAACGACTTCTTCGCGGGCGTTCCGGATGCCAACGCCTTGCGCCGTGCGCACTTCGACTTGCTCAAGAAGCTGCGCGCGCGTTACCCGAAAGCGCTACTCGTGACGCTGCTCGGTCCGATGCTCGCCGACGACTACCCGCAGCCCAAGGCGCGCTCGCTGTCACGCAAATGGCTGCGCGAGAACGACGCGCAGTGGCACAAGCAAGTCGACGACAACCTCGACTTCCTCGAGCTGTGGTTCGACCCGGCGGAAGGCGCGGGCTGCGACTTTCACCCGAACGAGAAGACGCACGCGCGCTTGGGACGAGAGCTCGCCGCGCTCCTGCGCACACGGCTGGATTGGAACGACTGAGCGGGGGACGAGCTCAGGACGCTTCGGCTTCGACTTCGGCCGGTTCTTCGACCTTGGCGGCCTTGGCAACGACCTTCTTCTTCTTGGCCTTGCCGGTCGTCGCGCTCTTGCTCGGAATCTTCTTCTTCAGCTTGCGGCGCACTTCGTCGGCTTCCGCATCCGGAAGCGACACGACCTCCAGGAAACGCAGTCCGTCAGCCTTGAACGCCCGAAGCTGCCCGTCTTCGAACACGAGCCGTACGAGGTCGTCGATCTGCTCCACGACGATGCACATCAGCCACTCGGGTCGCTTCGTATGCCGAAAGATTCGCGTGTCGGTGGTGGTCAGAAATGCTCCGGGGAATGAGTCGAGTTCCGAGTATAGCACGCCGAGACGCCGAGGCGCCCGATTCGCCAGTCACGCTGGAAAACTCAACAGCCGGTGCCGCGCAATCCGCCGAAAGAACGCCAAATCCGCCGCCGCGGAGCGCCTGCAGCCGGGGCTGCGTCCTGCGTCTGTATAGGGAGGACGGTCGAAGCTCGGTCGGGCCAAACCCATCGAGAAGAGCGCGCGAGGCGCGGCGCATCCGGCTTCGCAAGTCGGAAAGCAGCCGTGCATTCCAGCGCGAACGACGATAGCCGTGCGTAGTGAGTGCGCAGCTGACGCCGCGCGAACGGACACACGCCGAGCGCTTCGGCGTGGTTGCGCACGAGCCGAGGTGTGAATGCGGGCCGGGCGAGCACGCTCGCCGGAAAGCGCCTTTGGGTAGCGCGCCCGTTGCGTGAAAAAAAGACTTCGTGCTACGGATGCCGCCCATGTCTACGCCGCAAGATCCCCCGACCCGCAAGAAGCAGAAGATCGCCGCCACCCGCAAGCTCGCCGAGTGGCGCGCCAAGAAAGCCGAAGGCAAGACGGCTGCGGCTCCCGCGAAGGCCGCGAAGAAGTAGTCGGTAACGTCCCACGCGGTACCCACGCGCTGCGGACGCGGTACCCACACGGTGCCGACGCGGAACCCACCCGAGCTCGTGGAATAGCCGCGTACGCACGTTCGTTCAGGGCTGCGCTTGCGGGGAAGCTCAACGCGTGTAGATGCCGAGCATGTCCAAGCGATTGTCGTTTCTTCTCGTCGCGGCGTTTGCATGCTCGACCATGGCCAGCGCCGCGGTCAGTCGCGCCAGCGCGCAGAGCCTGTACGCGGGCGCGCTCGGCGGCTACGCCAAGAGCACGGGCAAAGGCAGCGGCACCTTCGAGCCGTACGGCTTGGGCTTGGGTGCGAGCGCCGGTGTCACGTTGCCCGTGATGCCGATCTACCTCGGCGCGCGCATCGTCTGGCATGCCGGCGACACGCAGCGGCTCGGCGCCGGCAGCGCGTCGGTCAGCCTGAAGGAGCACTACCTGCTGTACGGCCTCGACCTCGGCTACGACCTCGCGCTTGGACCGCTCGTGCTGCGCCCCGGTCTCGGCATCGGCAAGGCCTCGCTCGAGAGCAGTAGCAGTGTCTCGGGCGGGGGCAGCGCCGTCAGCTTCTCCACTCCGAACACCGGCAGCAGCTTGTACCTCGCACCGAACATCGGGCTCATCATCAAGCTCGGGCTGATCTACCTCGGCGGCGAGCTGCGCTACAACGAGCTCACCGAGAAGGCCGGCAGAAACAGCGTGTCGATGCTCGCGAGCGTCGGTCTCACACTTTGAGCTGCTCAGCCACACGCGAGTCCGTGAAGCACATGGCGATTGCCGTCCTTTACGTACGCGCTGCGTGCGCGCTCACAACGCGAGCAGATCCGTGACCAGCTCCGTACGCACGGCAAAACCGATCGCAAGCTCGTCGCCGCGAGGTTGGTCGACGCCGTGTACCGTCAGCTCGTAATGACGAAAGCGCACGAACGGCACCAGCGCTCCTTCGTCGTCGAGGAAGCGGTAGTTGCGATTCACCTGCGAGCGCCCGGCCTGCGCGCGCAGACGGATCGGCAGCTCGAGCGTGCCGCCTAGGTAGTGGCCGCCGACGCTGCTCGTCCAGCCGATCGGTGCGCCGAGGTCGAAGTGCGGCGCGAGCGACACGGTCTGACTCAGCGCGAACGCTCCGCCAAGCTGCGTGCCCCAGGTCGGAACGCTGCCGACGGCTTCTTCCGCGTGGCCTTCCAGCTCGCCGCCCGCTTCGAGCCGGAAGACGTCGCCGAGCGGCAATGCGCTGCGCGAGGCCAGCTGACCACCGTACGCCCAGCGATCGGTCTGGAAGTCGCGCGCTGCATACGCACCGCCCTGCACGAGGCAGCCGCTCAGCATCAGCATCAGCAGCGACGAAAACGCCATAACCGCCATGCACCGCGCGATCATGGCCACACCCTCGAAGCTTCTGGCGCATCGCACGCGACCGTGAACTCGTCCGACGACACGGAGCCGCCGGGCGTCTTCAGCACGAACGAGAGCTTCTTGCCGCACACCGGATCCGCAGCGTCGGTCGGGGCGATCCACTCGACTTTCCACGCGTGATCGGACACCGAGTCGTCGTAGAGCACACGCATCAGCTCGCCGCGTCCGTCGGTCAGCTGGACACCGCTCGACATGACCGACACCTCGAGGTCTTCTGGCGATTGCACCCACTCCGGGGCGGGTCCGTCGAACGAGACGTAGTAGTACCGCTCGCCGTCGTAATTGATGTCGCGACCCACGGGCGTGAGGTGCTCGGGCGCGTGCGCGGTCGGCGCGTGACCGCAGGGCAGCACCGACGTGTTCGTAGCCACGTACGGCGCAGCGAGCACCTTGTCGATGTCCGCTTGGCCAGCAGCACACGCTGCGCCGGAGCCCGCGTTGAACGTGCTCGCGAGGCAACGTAGCTGCTGGGCCAGGAAGAGCTCGCTGTTGGGCCCGTAGAGCGTGGACGCACCTTCGTAGTGCTGCAGGCGATACTCCTCGTGCGTCGCGATGTAGCCGAGGTACTCGTTGGTCAGGCCCGCGACGGTGATCGTGCGCGCAGGGTCAGCGAGGCCGTCGGCGATTGCCTTGCGCACGCGGTAGCCCGTCACGGTCGTGAGCTCCGCGGGTGCGGTGGCGACTACGCCGCGGCCGATGCGCGCCAGCAGGATCGGCGCGATCTGCGGGTAGTTCGCGCCCGCATGCGCATGCGGCTGGATGCCGATCAGCGTGAAGCGCGGCGAGTCGCAGGCGTGCTCGTCGAGCGCCAGCGCCGTGTGCACGCCGGGGCTCGCGGCGTTGAAGATGCGCATGGCCGTAGGGTGATCGGACGCACCGGCCGCAGCCGGCGTACCTTGGCTCGGATACGGACACAGCTTGCCGGAGTCCTGCAGCTTCGCCTCCGACCACGCCAGCTCGCGGTACGCGACGCGCAGCGGACCGGTCGTATCGAACGCGGCATCACCCGCGGTCTCCAGCGTCTTCCACAGCTCGACGATGTCCGCGCCGAGCTTGTGCCCTACGCGCCGCGACTCGCGCTGCGTGTCAGTTGCACGCACGCTGGTCACATCGCCCTCGATCCCGTTGGCGATGCCCACGACGAAGCCCGGCAGCGCGGGCTGCAGCTGCTCAGCTGCGTAGCGCGTCGCGTAGCCGAACAGGTCGCCCGTGTAGAGCGAGTTGTGGGCGTTCACGACGCTCGGGTGCACGCCGTAGAACGCCAGCGCTCCCGCGGGCGCGTAGCGCTCGGTCGCGGGATCCCACTGATCGACGCGCATCAGCGACAGCAGCGGATCGACCGCCGCCAGATCGGGCTCGTCGCTGGACGCGTGCACCGCCGCCGCCAAGTCCGGCGGCAGCGAGTCGTTGTGCAGGAACGGCGCGATCGAGCGGTTGCGGCCAATGCCTCGCACAGACCCGTACGCCCAGCCGATGCGCGCGGGCCGCGCCGACCAATACGCGTGCCGGATGCCGGCGCCGATCTTCGCCGCGAGCCGATCGGCGAACTTCGCGTCGAAGCCGGTGCGACGCGAGCTGAACGGGCCCGTGTAGCCGTTGAACACCAGGAAGTGACCAAACGCGTAGTGCGTGTGCGTGGCCATCAGCGCGATCCGGTTCGCAGGCACCGGCACG
>JADGRF010000234.1 GCA_017881055.1 Sandaracinaceae bacterium | reverse complement strand
GATGAAGCAGGTGGCGGCGAGCGCGTAGTCTGCGCTATCGCAGGCACGCCGAATCTGCGCGTCGAGCTCCGTGCTCATCGGCCCCACTCTATATCAATGCGCCCGGTCATTTCGAGCTTCGTCGGGCGCCCGCGCGCCGGCTCCGGTTGGCAGCGCATGGGCGTTGTGTCACCGTCGAGCCGGCCGTCAGGAGTCGCAGCTCGTGAGTCAGCGCAACGAAGGGCAGGACGAGTCGAGCGAGTCGTTCGACAGCTGGCTGCAACGTGCGGCCCGGCTCACCCCCTGGCCCGTCACCCACCAGCTGCACCCGGGCATGGAGCTGTGCAAAGGGCGTTTACAGCTGCTGCGGCGCCTGGGTGCGGGTGGCATGGGCGTGGTGTACGAGGCCTTCGATCGCGAGCGTGGCGGTGAGGTGGCTGTGAAGACCTTGTCACAGGTCAGCCCCACGGCAATCTATCGGCTGAAGAACGAGTTTCGCGGCTTGTGCCAGCTCATGCACCCGAACCTCGTGCGCCTGCACGATCTCTTCGCGCAGGACGGCATGTGGCTGTTCACGATGGAGCTGGTGAACGGCCGGCCATTCGACGAGTGGGTACGTCCTGGGGGCCGGCCCGAGCTCGGGCGGCTGCGTGGGGGCCTCGCCCAAATTGCCGCGGGCCTCGGCGCGGTGCACGCGGCCGGTAAGCTGCATCGGGACATCAAGCCCAGCAACGTGCTCGCTGCTGACGGCGGCGGGCGCATCGTGATCTTGGATTTCGGGCTCGTCGCCGACCCCGCTCGTGGCGGCAGCGGACAAACGCGCGACACCGGGGTATCCGGCACGCCACATTACATGGCGCCGGAGCAAGCGGCAGGCGATCCGGCGCAGACCGCGAGCGACATGTACGCGCTGGGCGTGATGTTGTTCGAGGCGCTGACGGGTCAGCTGCCCTTCGATGGCAAGTTGATGGCGATCATGCAACGCAAGCAGCGCGACGCGGCGCCGCGCGCGAGCAGCTTGGCCGATGGCGTGCCGGCCGACCTCGACGCGCTGTGCGCAGCACTGCTCGACCGCAACCCGGCAGCGCGACCCGACGCCGCGAGTCTCGTCGGACAGCTGCAAGCCAGACCACCCACCATCACGATCCCACCTACGAGCATCGAGCTGCGCGAAGCCGCGCCACTGATCGGCCGCGACGCCGAGCTCGGAGTGTTGCGCCAAGCCCTGAGCGCGGCCCGCGCTGGACAGCCCACGGTCGTGCAAGTGCGAGGCGAGTCCGGCATCGGCAAGACCACGCTCGTTCACGCCTTTCTCGACGAGACACGCGTCGACGGTCGCACCTCACTGCTCACCGGGCGTTGTTACGAGCGCGAGAGCCTGCCCTACAAGGCCTTCGACCGAGTGATCGACGAGATCACGCGCCATCTGCGTCAGCTGCGCGAGGTGGACGCAGCGAGCCTCTTGCCCCGGTACATCGGCGCCTTGACCTTGGTCTTTCCGGTGTTGTCTCGCGTGGAGGTGATCGCCCGGCACGGGGCACCCGCCGCCGCGGACGCCGGCGAGCTACGCCGCCGCGCGTTCGATGCGCTCAGCGAGTTGCTCGCGCGCATGCGCGATCGCCAGCTCCTGGTGGTGCACATCGACGACTTGCACTGGCTCGATCACGACTCGACGCTGCTGCTCGAGCGCCTCTTGTCCGATCCAGACCCGCCTCCCATTCTGTACGTGCTCGGCGCGCGCACACAGACCGACGCAGAGAGCGCCACCCTGCTCGAGCGCGTGTTCGATGCTGCACGCAGGAACCCTCGCATCGCACACCACGAGCTCGCGCTCGGACCACTGCCAGCACCCGCCACGCTGACGCTCGCCAACGCATTGTTGCAGCACGGCAACACCGACCGTGGACTTGCGCACGCCGTTGCGAGCGAATCGCTGGGCAACCCGTTCTTCATCGGCGAGCTCGCCCGACACGCGACGGCGGTGCCACAAGACCATGCCTCGCTCGTGGATCTCGGCGCAATCACGCTCGAGCACATGCTGACGCAACGCGCGCTTCGGCTGGGTGCGGGGGCGCATACGCTGCTACAGACGCTGGCGGTCGCCGGCCGACCCACGCCGGTCGACGTCTTGGTACAGGCGACGCATGCCGCGACCGACCCGCACCGTGCGCTCGACTTGCTGCTCAACGCGCGTCTGGTACGCGAGACCGGCAAGCGCTGCTTCGACTGCTACCACGACCGGATCGGGGCAGCCATCCGCCGCGGCCTCGACACCACCACCGCGCGGCAGCTGCATCGGCAGCTGGCGACCGCGTGGTCCACCCAACCCGGCGCCGACCCGCAGGTCCTGTTCGCGCACTGGCTGGCTGCCGGTGAGCCAGAGCGCGCCGGTGCGTTCGCGGTGCAAGCCGCCGACAACGCCGGCGCGAACCTCGCATTCGAGCGTTGCGCCGACTTCCTGAGCCAAGCGATCACGCTGCTGCCGGCCGACGAGGTCGACGCTCGTGAGCTGCGCGCGCGACGTGGTCACGCGCTGTCCATGGCCGGTCTCTGGACGGAAGCGGCCGGCGCGTTCGAAAGCGCCGCACAGACGTGCCAGCTGCCGAAGCGCCGCCATGAGCTGCAGATGGAGGCGGCCAGACACTTCCTGGGTAGCGGCCACGGCGAACAGGGAATGCCGCTCTTGGCGCACCTGCTCCAAGCTGCCGGCGTGCGCTGGCCGCGCAATGCTTTGCTCGCGCTGGCAGCCGCCGTCACCCGCTTGAGCTGGCTGTGGCTGACGGCCACGAGCAAGCAGAGACTCGCGCATCTGCAGAAGCTAGAAACCCCTGCTGCACATGTCGACGCGCGCGAGGCCGAGATTCTGGAGCACTGCTTGCACGGCGCAGGCCTCGTTCCGGCCTATGATGCCGCACGCGGCGCGTACTTCATGAGCGTGTTCGCAGCACG
>JADGRF010000003.1 GCA_017881055.1 Sandaracinaceae bacterium | reverse complement strand
GGATGACCAGCAGCTCGTCGATCGGCTTCGGGTACGCCGCCACGAGCTGTTGCAGCAGACGCGAAAGCGCACGGCCGTTGTCGGCAATCGGCAGACCGCTGTTGTAGCGTAGGTAGAACGGCGAAAAACCCAGGTCGCGCGCGAGCAGCGAGCCGTAGTCCGTGCCGTCCGGGAAGAGCCAGCTGCTCTCGGTGCACAACTCCTCGGTGACGATCACGAAGGCTACCGCGGCACCCGTCACGAAGAACGTGCGCGTCAGCGCTTGCAGCAGCACGAACGAAAACGCGCTGGTCGCGAACGCGCTCGCGAACGTGAAGAGGCCCAGCAGCGTGGTCGACAGAATGAACACCGGGCGCCGCCCGATGCGATCGGCGAGCGGCACGAGCAGGAACGCGGGCGCGGCACCCAAGCGGATCAGCGCCAGGTGCAAGCTCAGGTCGCGGTCGAGCATGCCCAGCTCGTGCGCGATATTGCGCAGCGCGGAGGTCAGGATCGAGGCGTCGTAGTCTTCGAACAGGAGCGCGAGCGCGACCACGCCGAGAAGGCGCAGCTGACCCGGGGTTACGCCGCTCGGGACGCACCCCAGGAACGGGGGTATCCAGATCGGGTTGCCGCGCGTGTACCTGTCGAGAAAGCGCTGCATCGTGGTGGGCGGCCGCTTGCGCGGACGATGGCCGACCGGCCCGAGCGGGCATACCCGTCAATTCACGTGTCCGCAACGACGCGGAAACGCGCTGCGTGCGATGGCACCCTGCATGGAATCTCCCACGTCTCGATCCCCCGTCGCTTACCTCCCACTCTTCACCTCCCTGGCTCTTGGGCTCGCCGGTCTCGCGGCGTGCAGCAAGCCCGCGGAGCCCGCGCCTGCTGCACCCGCCGCCGCGCCGGCCGCTGCTCCCGGGGAGGAGAAAGCCCCGGCGCCTGCCGCCGACAAGCCCTTCACCGTGGGCTTCATCTACGTCGGACCGAAGGGTGACTACGGCTACAACCAAGCGCACTCCGAAGGCGCCGCCCAGGTCGCGAAGATGCCCGGCATCAAGATCCGCGAGGAAGAAAACGTCCCGGAGACGGTCGCTGTGCAGAAGACGATGGAGAGCATGATCGAGCTCGACGGCGCCAGCCTGATCTTCCCGACCTCGTTCGGATACTTCGATCCGCACATCCTGAAGCTCGCCGAGAAGTACCCCAAGGTTTGGTTCCTGCACTGCGGCGGCATGTACGTCGAGGGCAAGCACCCGAAGAACGTCGGCAGCTACTTCGGCTACATCGACGAAGCGCAGTACGTCGCGGGCATCGTCGCCGGCTTGACCAGCAAGACGAACAAGCTCGGCTTCATCGCCGCCAAGCCCATTCCGCAGGTGCTGCGCAACATCAACTCGTTCACGCTCGGCGCGCGCTCCGTGAATCCGAAGGCCACTACCGCGGTGGTGTTCACGGGCGACTGGTCGCTGCCCACGAAAGAAGCCGAAGCGGCCAACAGCTTGGCAGACCAGGGCGTCGACGTGATGACGATGCACGTGGACTCGCCGAAGGTGATCGTGGAGACCGCCGAGAAGCGCGGCATCTTCGTGAGCGGTTACCATGCGAACCAGAGCTCGCTCGCGCCCAAGGGCTACCTCACCGGCGCCGAGTGGAACTGGGGCAAGATCTACACGGACTACGTGACCCATGTTAAGGCTGGCACCGCCTTCCCACACCTCTTGCGCGGTGGCCTCAAAGAAGGCTTCGTGAAGATGTCGCCGTACGGTGCAGCTGTCAGCGAAGAAACCAAGAAGAAGGCCGACGCCGCGAAGGACGCGCTCACCGCGGGCACGCTGATCATCTACAAGGGCCCGCTCAAGGACAACACCGGCAAGGTCGTGATCCCCGACGGCACTTCGCAAGCGCAGACCGACGTGGAGCTCGAGAAGATGAACTACTTGGTCGAAGGCGTGGTGGGCAAGATCCCGTCATGAGCCAGCCTGCGTCACGCCTCGACTTCGAAGCCGTGCTCGTGCCGCTGGCTGCGATCGTGGTCTCGCTGGCTCTGTTCGGCGTGTTCATTCTATGCAACGGGGTGAGCGCGAGCTCGGTCTACTACGAGATGTACCGCGGCGCGTTCGGGACCTGGTTCTCGACGCAGAACTCGCTGACACGCGCAGCGCCGTTGATGTTGACGGCGCTGTGCACGGCGCTCCCTGCGCACTTGGGCCTGGTCGTGATCGGCGGGGAGGGCGCGCTCGTGTTGGGCGCGCTCGCCTCCGTCGTGGCGGCCCACCTCTTGGCCTCGTTCGGCCCGTGGGTCGTGCTGATCGGCATGGGTCTGACCGGTGCAGCTGTCGGCGCCCTGTGGCTCGGCATGGTCGGTGCGCTCCGCACGCTGCGCGGCGTGAACGAGACGATCAGCAGCCTGCTCATGAACTACATCGCGATCGGCGTATTCAAGCAGATCGTCGAGGGCCCGATGCGTGACCCGGCGAGCTTGAACAAGCCGTCGACCTTGCCGATCGGCGACGCCAACATGCTCGGCTCGCTGCCCGGCATGGACGTGCACTGGGGCCTGGTCTACGGCGTAGTCGCGTGCCTGTTCAGCTACGTGCTGATGCGCCGCACCGTGTTCGGCTTCTCCGCACGCATGGTCGGCGGCAACGTGCGCGCCGCACAGCTGAGCGGCATCTCCGTGACCAAGCGCGTGATCGCGACCTGCATGCTTGCAGGCGCTGCGGGCGGGCTCGCGGGCATGACGGAAGTCGCGGCGATCCACGGCACGGCCAACGCGTCGCTGATCTGCGGCTACGGTTACGCCGGCATTCTGGTCGCGTTCCTGGCGCGGCAAAATCCCTTGGCGGTGATTCCGGTCGCGCTCTTGCTCGGCGGTATCAGCGCGAGCGGAGGCCTTCTGCAGCGCTCGCTCAGCTTGCCGGACGCCACCGTCAACGTGCTGCAAGGCATTCTGTTCGTCGTGATCCTGGCGAGTGAGACGTTCTACGGACGCTGGAAGCGCGCACCCGCGGCGACGGTGCCCGCGCCGGCCGCGTCTGTGGTCGCGGAGGTGGCGTGATGGAAGGCGAGGCGCTCGGTCTGCTTGGTGTTCCGCTGGCCGTGATCGGGGGCGCGCTGCGCGTCAGTCCGCCGTACCTGTTCGTGAGCTTGGGCGAGTGCCTCACCGAGAAGAGCGGTCGCGTCAACCTCGGGCTCGAAGGCACGCTGATCATGGGCGCGATGAGCGCGTACGGCGTGTCGTACCTGAGCGGCTCGCCCTGGCTGGGCGTGCTGGCCGCGGGCGGCGTGGGCCTTCTGCTCGGCGCGCTGCATGCGTACCTGTGTCAGCAGCCACGTGTGAACGACATCGCGATCGGCATCGCGCTGATGATCTTCGGCGTGGGCTTGGCGTTCTTCCTGGGCAAGCCGTTGATCCAGCCTACGGCGCCACGCTTGCCAGCGTTCGAGTTCGGCAACTGGAGCAGCTCGTCGCCGCTGCGCGCGGCGCTGCAGATCAACGTGCTGTTCGCGATCGGCATCGTGCTGGCGTTCGCCATGCGCTACATGCTGCAGCGCACGCGCTGGGGACTTCTCCTGCGCGTCGCGGGCGAGAGCTCCGACTCCGCCCGCGCCATGGGCTACGACGTCGCACGCATTCGTCTGTACGCGACCGCATGCGGCGGTTTTCTCGCCGGCGTCGGCGGCTCGTTTCTGTCTTTGTACTACCCGGGCAGCTGGAACGAGGGCTTGTCGAGCGGGCAGGGCTTGATGGCGGTGGCGCTCGTGATCTTCGCGCGCTGGGATCCGGTTCGGTGTCTGTGGGCGTCGCTGCTGTTCGGCAGCGCGGGCGCGCTCGGTCCGGCCTTACAATCGGTCGGCATCAGCGGTGGCTATCACTTGCTCAGCGTCGCGCCGTACGTCTTGACGCTTGCGATCATGATGATGACGAGCAGTGCTCATCGTACGCTGCTGGGCCAGCCCGCCGAGCTCGGAGCTGCCAAGTGAGCCCGCCACTTCTGCGAGCCACAGGCCTCGGCAAGACCTTCGGCAGCTTTTGCGCGCTTGACGACGTCTCGCTCGAGCTCACGCCCGGCTCGGTGCACGGGCTGCTCGGCGAGAACGGCGCAGGCAAGAGCACGCTCGTCAAGTGCATCATGGGCTACCACCGCCCCGACGCCGGACACATCCAGCTCGGCGACCAAGAGATCACGCCGAAGAACCCGCGCGACGCGCAGGCGCTGGGCCTCGGCATGGTCTACCAGCACTTCACGCTCGTCGCGAACATGACCGTGGCCGAGAACCTCGTGCTCTCGCGCACGCAGCTGCCGCTGTTCATCGACTGGAAGAAAGAAGCCGAGGCCCTGGCCGCGTTCATGGCCACGATGCCGTTCAAGATCGATCTGCAGGCCACGGTGCGCATGCTCGCGGCGGGTGAAAAACAGAAGCTCGAGATCTTGAAGCAGCTGTACCTGAAGAGCCAGATCATCATCCTCGACGAGCCAACCTCGGTGCTGACGCCGGCTGAAGCCGACGAAGTGCTGGGCATGCTGCACGGCATGACGCGCAAGAACGAGCTGAGCATCCTGATCATCACGCACAAGTTTCGCGAGGTGCTCGGCTTCTGCGACGAGGTCACCGTGCTGCGCCGCGGCAAGCAAGCGGGGCGCGGCAAGGTCAGCCAGCTGACCACCAATCAGATGGCCGAGATGATGATGGGCAGCGCCACCAACCTCGAGAACAAGCGCGTGCCTGCCAGCAACGTCAACGAGCCGCGTCTGCAGGTGCACGAGCTGACCGCCGCCGACGACATGGGCGTGCCTGCGCTGTGCGGCGTCAGCTTCGAGGTATGCTCCGGCGAGATCGTCGGCGTGGCCGCGGTGGCCGGCAACGGCCAGGAAGAGCTGGTCGAGGTGATCGCGGGCCAGCGCATACGCAGCGGCGGCACGCTGCTGGTGCATGGCAAGGACTACGCGGCGACGCGCGACCAGCTGCACGATCGCAAGGTGCGCTGCTTGCCCGAAGAGCCGCTGCGCAACGCCTGCGTGTCGAACATGAGCGTCGCCGAGAACATGGCGTTTCGCAGCTTCGATAGGCCCCCGTTCGCGATCGCGCGCTGGGTGCTGTCGCACCGGCAGATTCGCAAGAGCGCGGACGAGCAGCAGCGCGAGTACGGCATCCGTGCGCCGTCCATGGGCTCGCCGATCGGCACCTTGTCAGGTGGAAACGTGCAGCGTGCGGTCTTGGCGCGCGAGCTGCGCGGCGACGTGGAAGTCTTGATCGCCGCCAACCCGTGCATGGGCCTCGACTTCGCGGCCGTCACCGAGATCCATGCGCGCATCCGCAAAGCACGCGATCAAGGCGCAGCGGTGCTCTTGGTCAGCGCTGACCTCGACGAAGTGCTGGCGCTGGCCGATCGCATCCTGGTCATGAGCGAAGGTCGCGTCGTGTACGAGACCCGGCCCGAGACGGCCGACGTCACGCTGATGGGCAAGTACATGGCGGGCCACGAGAGCCAAGAGAGCCAAGAGAGTCCGGCCGCGGCCGAGTAGGGCGTGTCAGTTGCCTCAGTTGGTGTGGGGCGCGGTGCGATCCGCGAGCGGAAACAGCGCCACGAGCTTCACGATCACGTTGGGCTCACCATCGGGAGTGATCGTCATTGCGGCGGGGGCGTACCCGGGCACCGTCACTTCGATCGCTGTCGCGTGCTTCAGGTGTAGCTCGTAAGGCGTCTTGCCCAGCTCTGCTCCGTCGAGGCGTACGCTCGCACCGGTAGGAATGGATGCAATCGTGACCTGCGTGAGCTTGTCGCCGAGCAATCGCTGTCTCGCGCGGGTCGCGAGGTCCGCCGCGCGCAAGCGGCTGCTCTCCCACAGCGCGGTCGCTTTCGCGAGTGGGGCCTCTGCATCTGCGCGCGAGAGCCGGTCGCGTGACGTTGGAAAGAACAGCATGGCTCCGCAGACCGCCAGCGCCGCCAGCGCCAGCGCAAAAGGTTTGCGGCGGCGCGGCGCATGCGGGACGCGGTGCGTCGCTCCGAGCGGGGTGCGATGCGTCGTCTGCGGCAGCTTCTCGTCG
The DNA here is from genome assembly GCA_017881055.1 of Sandaracinaceae bacterium. Classification (GTDB taxonomy): domain Bacteria; phylum Myxococcota_A; class Polyangia; order Polyangiales; family JAFGIB01; genus JADGRF01. Next base: position 29,195 of record JADGRF010000003.1, on the reverse strand, counting down.
CTCGCGAAGCTCACCGCAAGGGCCGGCACATCGACCACGCTGCTCGGGCCCATGCTAGCCAGCAAGTCGTCGATCACCTCGATCAACTCCGCGGCGGACGTGAGGCGATCTTCGGGCGACTTGGCGAGCAATCCATCGAGCAACGCTTGCACCCGCTTGTGTTCGCGCAGCTTCGGGCACACTTCCGCGATCGGCGGAGGCGGAAGCGTGATCTGCGCGATCAAGAGCGAGACCGCGCTGGTGGCATCGAAGAGCGAACGACCGGCCAACATCTCGAACAGCACGATCCCCAGCGAGTACAGATCCGCGCGCCCGTCCACGGGCAGTCCCTGCGCCTGCTCGGGTGACATGTACGCCGGCGTGCCGACGATCGCGCCGGCCTTCGTCAGCTGCGTACTATGCTTGGTCTCGTCCAGGCCGGCGATGCCGAAGTCCATCACCTTCACGAACGAGTCTCCGCCCTCGACGCGCGACAGAAATACGTTCGCCGGCTTGAGATCGCGATGCACGATGCCCTCCGCATGAGCCTCGGAGAGCGACTGCGCGACCTGCCGCACGATCCCGAGCGCCTGCGGCAGTGTGAGCACGTGAACCTGCGCTAGATAGTGCTCGAGGTCGCGGCCGATCAGTAGCTCCATCACCATGAACAGCTGCCCCTGCTCCGTGACACCGAAGTCGAAGATGCGCACCGTGTTGGGATGGCGCAGCTTGGCCATCGCTTCGGCCTCGCGTCTGAAGCGCACGACATGCTCGACGGAGCGCTCGACGTTCGCCGCGATCAGCTTGATGGCGACCGGTCGATTCACCGACAGCTGAAGCCCGCGATAGATCGCGCCCATCCCACCGTGTTCGAGCAGCGCGTCGATTCGGTATTGCTCGGCCAGCACACGGCCCAGGTTCGGATCGGTAACGGCGTGTGGGTGTGCTTCGCTGATCACCGGAGACCTCGAATTGAGCGGGCGCGGGCGGGGGTACGTGGGGCGAAAAGGTCGCCGATCTCGCGGTAGCCGCGGTCAATGCCGCGCGTTGGCTTCGCGTGATCCGCCCGGCGCGTAGTTACGCAAGAAGCGAGCCGCGGGCAGCGAGCAGACGCAGGACGCGCAGCCGTCGGACTTGCGAGCTGCGCTGCGGGAGGCACATACAGAGCAGAAAGTGAGGTCCGCCGTGAACCAAGAAGCAGAGCTGTTCGTACATGCCGTCTATTCGGATGAAGCGTCCGCGGCTGCCGCGGTCACCGCGCTGATGGACGCGCGTTTCCCGCCAGACAAGATCGGCGCGTTGTTGCGCGCGGGCGATCAGGTCGATGAGGTTGGCGTCGAGCACAAGACCGGAGTCGCAGCCGGCGCGGCGCTGGGTGCGGTCTTGGGTGCGGTCGGCGGTGTGATTGCGAGCGCAGGCGGACTCTTGATCGTGGGGCCCGCATTCCTTGCCGTGCAAGCCGTAGCGGGTGGAGCGCTCGGTACGCTCGCCGGTACGCTCGGCGGGTTAGGCCTTTGGCATGATCAGATCGATTTTCCGGCGGAGTCGTTCGCGCGTGGCGCAGTGATCGTCGGCGTCTCGACGCACACAGGTCAGGTGGACGAAGCGCGCGCCGTGCTGCGCAAAGCCGGCGCGGATCAGGTGTACGTGTCGTCGAAGGCCGCGGCGCGCGTCGAGCCGCGGTCTGCGCACCCACCACACGCCTGACCAGCACGAAATCAGAGCTTGCGCGCGCGGCTCATCAAGAAGCTCTGGCGCACGGCGTTGGGTGACGCCGTGGCCACGAGCGCTGAGCCGCTTTGAATTGCGTGAATGGATCCGTCATGTGATTCCTCATTGGGTGCGGACGAGCCGGATCGCGTGCTCGGGACACGCGACCACGCACAGGCCGCACGCGCGGCAGGCGTCGGCGTGCGGTGTGTAGGCGGTCTTCTTGCCGTGCACCCAGAGCTTCAGCTTCACCCGCGGTGGCATGGTGTCGAACGTGTCGTCGGCGATGCGTCCGATCTCGAACACGCCGTAAGGGCAGACGACGGCGCAGTCGCCTTTGCCTTCGCAGCGCCGCACGTCGACTTCGGGATGGAAGATGCCGGGCTTCGCGCGACAATCTTCGCCGGGTCGATCGGGATGCGCGGCCGCGCGTATCGCTTTGTTCGGGTCTTTGTTCTTGCTCATCGAAGGCTCGGGGGTTCGCTGTCGTGTAGCAATCGCTCCACGGATACGGCTCGGACGCGCTTCACGACGGTCAATGAGCGCAATCCGAGGTCGTGCAACGCAATGTGCATCGAGGGCGTCATCGTGGGGGAGCTCGTTCGCTTGAATTCGAAGCCATATTTCTTGCCCCCCGGACGAGCAGCAAGTCCAACTCCGCGCCTTGATGAGTGGCCCAGTAGAAGGTCTCGTCGGATCGCACGCCGAGCGCTGCGCAGATCTGCTGCAGCGCGAAACCCTCGAAGGATGCGCCGACTTTTGGATGGCGCTCGAGCGCGTCGGCACTCTCGATGCCGAACAGCGTGTGCAAGCTGCCACTATCGAACCACGGGCGCAGTACGCGCACCATGAACGTTGCCTCCAACATTTCAGGATAGCCGCGCACGGTCGTGTCCGCAACGCCGAACGCTCGCGCAATTTCCGACCCATTCCATGTCTGCGCGTGATAGTGCGCGAGCATCGACCAGAAACGCCCGAGCGTTGCGCTGGGTGTTCGAAATCCCAAGCTCGGAATGTCGCGCTCCAGGAACGTGCTGACGAACGCTCGTCGCCATTCGTTGCTGGCATTTTCGGAACGAGCAAGGAACGCCCGCGGGAAGCCGCCACGGCGCCAGAGCCGCTGCGGCTGATCAGGTTTCGTATCGTGTAGTCTGGAAGAGCTCAGGCACGCGCTGAATCTCGTCGAGCATGACGAGACCGCGCAAGGGCTCGAGCGCGAGCAACGGATCCGCCAAGCGAGCCAGGTCCGCGCTGCTCTCGAGATCGAAGCGATGTACCTGTCCCCCCACTCGACCTGCGACCGCATGTGCGAGCGTGGTCTTTCCCACCTGGCGTGGACCGAGCAACCCGACCACGGGGAACTGCTGCAAGAGCCGCGTCACACCTGTTCGGCCAAACATTGGGGTTAATTTAGCACCATGAAAATTCGGTGTCTACCGCCGAAGGTTCATGGTCGCTGAAGCACGGTCGTCGGGGAAGCGCTGACGCACCGGCGCCCTTTGCCCAGCGTCCCGGCCGAAAGCTCAGCTCGTCGGATCGCAGGTCGTCGCGATACTGCGTCGTGGCGTCACGGACTGGGATACGGGAACGTCGGCGTGGGTAGGGTCGGCTCGTGGTCGTGGAATTTGGTCAGATCCAGCACGAGCGAGCCATCGGCCTGCTCCGAGAGGATGTCGCGGTGCCGCGCGCCCCACATGATCTGCGCCGCAAAGTAGCGATGGTTCGCGTGCATGACCTGCATGGACGTGTCGTCGAGCCCGACCACCATCACTTGCAGCTCGTACTCCTGCTCGGCGATCGACTCGGGTGTCTGGCCGAAGAACGGGCTCTTCTCGTCGATCACGTGCAGCACGCTGAACGAGCGCTGCAGCGACGGCGCGCGCTCGCGCACCAGCTGCAGGTCGATCATGCGGTAGAAGAGCGGGCCCTCGACGGTCTGCTCCGTGCGCATACAGACGACGCGAAACTGCGCATCCACGATCTGATTGCCACGCTCGTTGCCGAGCCGGAGCATGAGCGTGGGCACGCCGTTCATGGGCGCGATCACGGCGTGCTTGGTGAACCGCACGCGTGCGGTTGGTCGCGAGAACTTCGCGAACACCAGGCCCGTAGCTAGAGCCGTCAGGACCAGGCTCACGATCGACTCGATCACCATGATCACGTTGGCGGCGGTGCTCGCGGGGTACATCGCGCCGTAGCCGATCGTGCCCATGGTCTCGACGCTGAAATAGAACGCGTCGGCGAATGAGCCGGCTGCGGCATTGGCCACGCCACCGGCCACGAGATAGCAGAACGCGAACAGCGCGTTCACGAACAGATACGCGAGCGCGATCGCGAGGAACGTGCGCGGCCAGGTCAGCCGCAGCATGCCGTGATAGAAATCGCGGACCGGATGCGGCTGATCGCCGAGGATGTGGATCGTGTAGTCCGCGCCCTTCGGTGCGATCGAGATCGTCTTCGACTTCGTCACCACGCCGCGCAGTGTCGAGCGTGCCGCGCCCCGGGGCCAAGAAATCGACGCGGGCCGGCCGGCCTCTCTATATAATGGCGCGGTGCCTACGAAAGCCGAGCTGCTGGCCCAGGTGCCGCTCTTTTCGCTGCTCGAGCCCGAGGCCGCCAACGCCTTGGCCGAGCGGGTCGACCTGGTCACGCTCGAAGCCGGGACCACGCTCTTTCACATGGGCGATCCCGGCGATTCGGCGTACGTGATGCTGTCCGGCGAGGTGGAGATCTTCTTCAAGAACGACACGGGCGAACGGATCGTGCTGGAACACGCCGTGGCAGGTCACTTCTTCGGTGAGATCTCGTTGCTCGACGAAGGGCCGCGCACCGCGTCCGCGTACGTCGCCAAGGGCGGCGAAGCTCTGCTGGTCGATCGCGGCGACCTCGAACAATTCCTGACTGTGCAGCCCACGGCGGCGCTCGATCTGCTCGCCGCCACCGGCCGGCGACTGCGCGAGACCAATCGGCTGCTGCGGCGCACGGCGTCGCGCAACGTCAACGAAGAGGAAAAAGACAACCGCAGCAGCGTGCAGCGCGCCGCCGATTGGATCAGCGACTTCAGCGGCAGCTTGCCGTTCCTGTTCATTCACTGCGGTGTGTTCTTCCTGTGGATCATCCTGAACGTGCAGCCACTGACGGACACGGTGATCGGCGGCTTCGATCCGTTTCCGTTTGGGCTACTGACTATGTGCGTGTCGCTGGAAGCGATCATTCTCTCCGTGTTCGTGCTGCTCAGTCAGAACCGCCAAGTTGCGCGCGACCGCGTGCGCAACGACATCGAGTACGCGGTGAACCTGAAGGCCGAGCTCGAGGTGGCGCACTTGCTCGAGAAGGTCGACACGCTGTACGAAGAGCTCGGTCGGCGTCTGCAGAAGCTCGAGCGCGCCACCGGTGCGGTTTCGTCCGTGGCGCCGCACAAGCGTTCGTTCACGCCGGACGGCAAGTGACCGCGCGGACTTTTGGTGGGTCACTGGCGCCTTGCTTGACCGCGGCCTCGAACGAATCTACACAGCTCCGTTCTTCAAGCCCAACCGAAGGGATGCGTACGATCATGTCCAATCGTCTGTCCTCGACACCTCGTCATGCGCGCGCGAATGCGCGCGCGGTACGTAACTACGTGCTGGCGACGTTGTTCATGTCCGCAGGCTGGGGCTTTCTGCCGGCGGGCGTCAGCTCGGCGCACGCCCAGGCCATGGGTGCTCCGCCCGCGGATGCCGCGCCAATGGTCACCGCACCGGCGCCCGCAGCGGCTGCGCCCAAGATCGAGAAGCCGCTCGACGGAACTACCGCTTCGCTCGCGGCCGGTGGTCAGCTTGCCACTGGCAACTCGCGTATGGTCGCGTTGACCGCCAACGGTGCGGCCGACAAGCGCTGGAACGCGAACGCGCTCGGCACCGCAGTGCTCGCCAACTACGGCCGCAGTGCAGCGCCGGGTGCGCCGCTCAGGACGACCGCGCAGAACGTGCAGGGTCGCGTGCGCTACGACCGCTTCCTGATCGACCAGGCCTCTCTGTTCTTGATCAACACGGGTCGCCACGACCGCTTCCAGGGCCTCGACATCCGCTACAACCTCGACCCGGGCTTCAAGTACCTGTTCGTGAACCAGCCCGACAGCGCGATCTGGGCTGAAGCCGGTTACGACTTGCAGCACGACGTGCGCCGCGACGACGCGCGCGTGCAGATGGGCACGACCACGCTGCTCGACAAGACGGCGACCGACCACTCGAGTCGTCTCTACGTCGGCAACAAGCACGCGTTCAACGATGCGGTCAGCTTCTCGACCGGTCTCGAGTACCTGCAGTCGCTCGTGAACAGCAAGCACAGCCGGCTCAACTACGACGCGGTGTTCACCGGCAAGATCGGTGCGGGCCTGTCGCTCGGCTTCGGCTTCAACGCGCGCTACGACCACGCGCCACTGGCCGGCAAGAAGGGTCTCGATACGGCCACCACCGTGTCGCTGATCTATGCGTACAGCGACGTCGTCCCACCCGAGCCGCCGCCTACGTGTCCAGCGCCTACGTGTCCAGCTGACGCTTCCGCCACGACACCGGTTCCGCCCGCTCCGGCCGCTGCTCCGCCCGAGGCCGCTCCGGCCGCGTCGGCGACCGCCGCGCCCGCGGCCCTGCCCGGCGCCAGCGAAGCTCCAGCAGCTGCAACCGTGCCGGCCTCGGCCGCCACGGCACCTGCCGCCCCCTGAACCCAGCCCCGCCGGTGGCGGCACGTGCCTGATTGGCGCGTGCCTGGCCCACACCAAGGACCCGTGATTCGAGCCCAAAACGCTCGGTTTCGCGGGTCTTTTTCGTTTCCGTCGGCTCCGCCTACATAGCCCTCCTACCGGGCCGCCCGATCGCGTTTATGGCTTAGGTGCAAATTGCCTCGGCCAGGCACCGTGTTACAGTCCGGGGCGATTTTATCAGTGATTGAGGAAATTTCATGCCTTCACTCCACCAGATTCGCGCGCTTTGCCTGAGTTTTTCCGTTCTTGCAGCAAGCAGCGCGCTTGGCGCGTGCAGCACCGGGGCGCCAGCGGGTGCGCCGGTTGCGGTCGGCAAGACCTCGCAGGCTCTCTGGACGAACGGCGACTTCGAAGGCGACAACATCGGTGTGACCCCGCCCATGGGCTGGACGGTCACCACGTACTCGAACAGCTCGGGTGTGACCGGCAGCTCGACCTCGGCGCCGTCCAGCTTCACGGCGCTGAACCTCACGGCGAACGCGGGCAAGCTCGAGACCTTCGTCGTGGGTGGTGCGCCTGAAACGCAGGTCGATCCCGATCTCGGCGCGGGTCAGGCGTTTCGTTTCCCGAAGTACGGCTCACGCGGCACTCGCGTGAACTACAAAGATGCAACTGACAGCGGCAAGAACAAGAACGCCAACGGCCTGCGTCAGAGCATGACGATCGCGCTCGGTGACGTCGATCCGACCGACGGCCTGGTGCACGTACGCTTCGCGGTCGCGCCCGTGCTCGAGAACCCTTCGCACGGCTACACGCAGCAACCTTATTACTTCGTGGAGCTGCTGGACATCACGCGCGGCACCACGCTCTACCACGACTTCAACACGGCCGGTCAATCGGGTGTGCCCTGGAACACCACGACCAGCCTCGTCACCGGCAACACCACGCAGTGGACGAACTGGCAGCTCGTGGATCTCGCGCCGGGCCCCTCCGCGATTGCCGTGGGCGATCAGGTGCAGCTGACGGTCATCGGCTCGGGCTGCTCGCTCGGCGGCCACTTCGGTCGCGTGTACGTGGATGGCACGGGTGCGTCGGTGCCCGGCATCTACGCGTGGGCCTCGGGTCCCGCCAGCGCGGCCGCAGGCGCGAGCATCACGTACACGATCAACTACTCGAACGGTGGCGCCACGACCGCGACCGGCGCGCATCTCGACATGGTGATCCCGCCGCAGACCACGTTCCAGTCCGTGAGCGCCGCCAATTGCACGACGCCGATCTTCGGCGGCACGGGCACCATCTCGTGTCCACTCGGCTCGCTGGCCTCGGGCACGCGCGGCTCGTTCACGGTCACGGTGAACATCAACATCGCCGCGACTGGCAACGTGGTCAACGGCAACTACTCGATCGCGGCGGTCAACTCGAGCGCGCTGATCGGCGCCAAGGTGACCACGTCCGTGCTGACGTCGGGCACGCGCACGTCCGACCTGCGCGTGACCAAGACCGCGAACGTGACCTCGACCGACTGGGGCAGCGCCGTCAAGTACACCATCACGGTGCACAACTCGGGCCCGAACAGCGTGAGCGCCACGCAGCTCGGCTTCCAAGACATCATGCCGGCGCAGCTGACGGGCGCTACCTGGACCTGCGCGAAGACGATCGGTGGCACCTCCACCAACTGCAACACCGCGTCCGGCACCGGCAACATCTCCACGCGTCCGAAGATCGGCAACGGCGGCGAGATCGTGTACACGGTCAACGCCACGGTGGTCGCCGGCTCGGGCTTCGGCACGGTCACCAACAGCGCGACGGCGTCGCTCACGGGCCGGACCGACCCGAACCTGAACAACAACACCTCCGTGCTGGCGCTGTCGATCGGCACGCCGCGCACGCTGACCTTGACCAAGGCCGGCAGCACGGTGAGCGGCTCGATCAGCTCGCAGCCCGTGGGCCTTTCGTGCGGCACCGGTTGCTCGAGCACGAGCGCGACCTATGCGGACGGGTCGCAGGTGCTGCTCTCGGCTACGCCGATCCCAGGCGCCACGTTCACGGGCTGGAGCGGGGCGTGCTCCGGCTCGGCCTCGACGTGCACGGTCACGATGAGTGGAAACCAGAGCGTGACGGCGACGTTCGCCGCAGCGCCCGCGGTGGGTGCGGCCGCGTTCGTATACGTGTACACGGGTGACAAGCAAGCGGCGCGCACGTCCACGCCGTTCGGCTCGAATATCGCGGCGCTGGTGACCGACGCCAACGGCACGCCGCTCAACAACGTGACCGTGACGTTCACGGCACCCGCCAGCGGTGCGTCGGCGACACTCCCGTTCTTCGCCACGACCACCGCCAACACCAACGCTTCGGGTATCGCGAGCCTGGCGGCGTTTGCCAACGCGACAGCTGGAACCTACGGCGTCACAGCGAAGGTGACAGGCGTCGCGACGCCGGCCACCTTCACGCTCACCAACGTCGGCGCACCGGCCTTGATCACGTACGTCTCCGGCGGCAACGCCACCGATCCGAACCAGGCGCCGACCAACGGCAAGTTCCCGTCGCCGCTCACGGGTTTGGTCAAAGATGCCGCGGGCAACCCGGTTCCGGGTGCGACCGTCACGTTCGCGGTGCCTGGCAGCGGTGCGTCGGCCACGCTGTCGAGCACCACCGCGACCACGGACAGCAACGGCTTCGCGACCGTGAGCGCCACGGCGAACAACACGCTTGGCAGCTACGACGTGACGGCTTCGGTCGCGGGCGTCGCGACGCCGGTCACGTTCAAGCTGCAGAACATCTCGGCGGCAGCGGCCAGCGTGTTCGTGATCAGCGGCAGTCCGCAGCACACGCCGACCTCGACGGCGTTCGACGATGCGCTCGTGGTCGGTGTAGCGGATGCCGTCGGCAATGCGCTGGCGAACGTGATGGTGACGTTCACGGTGCCGAGCAGCGGCGCCAGTGCAACGCTCTCCAGTCTGACCGCCACCACCAACTCGCTCGGCGTCGCGACGATCACGGCGACGTCCAATGCCACGGTCGGTAGCTACGTGGTCAACGCCAGCGTGTCCGGCGTGGTGAATCCCGCCGTGTTCGCGCTGACCAACGACGGCGCGCAGCTGGTCGACGTACAAAGTGGGAGCCCGCAGACCGCGACAGTTGGCACGGCATTCGCGCCGCTCGTCGCGATCGTCAGCGACAGCACGACCGGTCTGCCGATCTCCGGCGTCACGGTCACGTTCACCGTTCCTGGCAGCGGCGCAACGGCCGTGCTGGGCGCAGCGAGCGCCGTCACGGACAGCTCGGGTCTCGCGACCGTGACAGCCACCGCGGGCAACGTTGCCGGTACGTACTCGGTGAGCGCCACGACGGCGCTGGCCGGTGCAGCTACGAGCTTTGCGCTCAGCAACGCGCCAGGCGCTCCGGCCTCGATCGTGATCACGTCCGGCGACAATCAACACGCGGTGATCAGCACCGGGTTCACCAATCCGTTGGTGGTGACCGTGCAAGACGCCAAGGGCAACCCCGTGCCCAGCGCGAGCGTGACGTTCACGCCGCCGGGCAGCGGCGCCTCCGCGGTGATCACGGGCTCGCCCGCGCTCACGAGCTCCTCCGGTCAAGCAAGCGTGACTGCGGCCGCCAACGCCACGTCTGGCGGCGCGTACACGATCGCAGCGTCGGTCTCCGGCGTCGGCTCGCCCGCGAGCTTCTCGTTCACGAACGACCCGCCCGCGGGCTGCACGCTCGATAGCCAGTGCTTGAGCACGCAGTTCTGCGACACGGTCGCGCACGCTTGCGTCAATAAGCTCGCCAACGGCGTCTCGATCCCGACGCTCGCGGGCCATGCGCCCGCGCTCACCGGCGCGTGCAGCGGCCCGGTCGGCATGGCCGTGTGCGTGTCCAGCGTGTGCGACAGCGATGGCAAGTGCGGCTACAAGGACGGCACGGGCACGTGCGACGGAAGCACCGCGCCTGTCGTCTGCCGCAACGGTGCATGCTCGACCGCGAGCGTGTGCATGCCGAGTGGCGGATGCGCCGTGCCAGCTGACTGCAATTTCGCGAACGCGACCGCGGGCTGCACCGCCTTTGCGTGCGTGATCGCCAGCTGCAACGCCGGCTACTCGAACTGCGACAGCAACGCCAGCAACGGCTGCGAGCTGCAGACGGGCGGCAGCGACGTGAACAACTGCGGCGGCTGCGGCACGGTCTGCAACCTGACCCATGCGACCGCGGCCTGCACGCTCGGTACCTGCACCGTCGGCACCTGCAACGCGGGCTTCGGCGACTGCAATGCGGCTGCCGCCGATGGCTGCGAGCTGAACACCGCGGGTAGCGACGTGAACAACTGCGGCGGCTGCGGCACCGTGTGCAGCGCACCCCACGCCACCGCCGCGTGCGCCGTCGGCGCCTGCGTCGTCGGTACGTGCAACGCGGGCTTCGGCGACTGCAACGCGACGGCCAGCGACGGCTGCGAGCTCGCGACCGACGCCGACGACCACAACTGCGGCGCCTGCGGCAACGTGTGCGGCAGCACGACGTATTGCACGGGCGGTTCGTGCGTCGCGAAGAAGGCGAACTCGGTCGCGTGCACCGCGAGCTCGCAGTGCAGCTCGGGCAGCTGTGACACCGACCACCTGTGCGGCGTGCCGAACGGCAAGAGCTGCGCGGGCGTGGGCGCGGCGATCTGCCGCGGCGGCGCTTGCTCGGTGTCGAACGTGTGCATGGACACGGGCGGCTGCCTGGTCGACGGGGACTGTACGAGCTCGCAGTTCTGCGACACCTCCGCGAACAAGTGCACGCCCAAGCTCCCCAACGACACGCTCGTGCCGACCATCTCGGGCCACGCGCCGCCGCTCACGGGCGCATGCACCGTCGGCGTGGGCAGCGTGGTGTGCAGCGCGAATGTCTGTGACACGACGGACGACAAGTGCGGCTACCAGAACGGCGATGGCGCGTGCAGCACGTCGAGTGCGATCACGGTCTGTCGCAGCAGCGTATGCGGCAGCGACGACAAGTGCGGCTATCCGGACGGCGAAGGCAACTGCAGCGCCGGTAACGCCACGACCGTGTGTCGCAGCGGACTGTGTTCTGCGAGCACGCACAAGTGCGTCGGCGCTGCGCAGTGCATACTCGACTCGGACTGCACGCGCAGCGAGTTCTGCGACACGTCGCTCGGCGCGTGCACGCCGAAGCTCGGCAACGGTACCGCGGTGCCGGTGATCGCGGGTCATGCACCGGCGCTCACGGGCGCGTGTACGGTCCCGGTGGGCAATGCCGTGTGCAGCGCGGATGTCTGCGATACGGCGGACGACAAGTGCGGCTATCAGAACGGCGATGGCAGCTGCGACGGAACGAGCGCGGGTGTCGTGTGCCGCAGCAGCGTGTGCGGCAGCGACAGCAAGTGCGGCTATCCGGATGGCGAAGGTCCGTGCACCAGCGTGGACGCCGGCACGATCTGCCGCAGCGGGCTGTGCTCTGCTACGACGTTCCTGTGCGTGGCGCCCGCTGCGTGCACGCTCGACAGCGACTGTCCGAGCACGCAGTTCTGCGACACCGCCACGAACCTGTGCACGCGGAAGCTCAAGAACGGCACCGAGATCCCCACGATCGCGGGTCACGCGCCGCCGCTCACGGGCGTGTGTGACACGAGCGTCGGGACCGCGGTGTGCAGCGCGAGCGCGTGCGACACCAAGGACGACAAGTGCGGCTATCAGAACGGCGATGGCAGCTGCGGCGCTGGCGCGGGCCCGGTGTGTCGCAGCAGCGTGTGCGGCAGCGACGACAAGTGCGGCTATCCGGATGGCGAAGGTCCGTGCACGAGCGTGAACGCGGGCACCGTGTGCCGTAGCGGCATGTGCTCGAAGAGCTCGCACGTGTGCATCGCGGCCAACGGCTGCGAGCTGGACGCCGACTGCTCGAGCACGCATTTCTGCAACACGGTCACGAGCCTGTGCACGCCGAAGCTGGCGGACGGCGTGCATGTGCCCACGATCGCGCATCACACGCCGGCGCTGACGGGCGCGTGCAACGTGAGCGTCGGTGCGGCGGTCTGCCAAGCGGCGGTCTGCGACCTCGCCGACGACAAGTGCGCGTATGCGAATGGCGATGGTGCGTGTACGGCGAGCACGGCGGCCGAGCTGTGTCGCAGCAACGTCTGCGGCGCCGACAAGAAGTGCGGCTATCCGGACGGCGAAGGTCCGTGCACGAGCAGCAACGCGAGCGTCACGTGTCGCAGCGGCATGTGCTCCAGCGCCTCGCTGGTCTGCCTCTCGGTGGGGGGCTGTGCGATCGACGCGGATTGCTCGGGCGACCAGTTCTGCGACAGCGCGGAGCGCAGCTGCAAACCGAAGCTCGTCAACGGGGCCGCGGTGCCGAGCATCGCACAGCACACGCCGGCGCTCACCGGCGTGTGCACGGCCGACGTCGGCACGGCCGTGTGCAAGGCCGGCGTGTGCGACACGGCGGACAACCAGTGCGGTTACCCGGACGGCATGGGTCCGTGCACGGCGGCGAACGCCACCAGCGTGTGTCGCACTGGCAGCTGCTCGACTGACGGTGTCTGCGGCGCGGGCACACCCACGATGCTCGGCTGCGCGAACGACGCCAGCTGCAACGCGACGCAGTACTGCGAGCTCGCCGCTCACAGCTGCACGGCCAAGAAGCCGGATGGCGATGGCTGCGCTGCCAACGACCAATGTGTCAGCGCGAGCTGCGACACGGTCACGCACGTCTGCAACACCTGTTTTGGTTCCACCTGCGGTCGGCTCAAGCTGGCTGGCGGCGGATGTTCGCTCCGTAATGTCGGCGACGCGTCGACCCGCGGTTCTCTCGCAGTCTTCCTGGTACTGGGTCTCGCGCTCTCGGTGCGCGCTCGGCGTCGACGGCTCGGCTGATTAGATCCCTGCGCGGTCGTACGTTCCACATTCGTTGGTTCTTGGAGGACGTCTTGCGAACGATGGCTTTGGCTCGCTCTGCTGCTTTGGTTCTGGTCTTGCTCTCGGTGCTCGCGGCCCCTATGGCGAGCAGGGCGAGCGCTCAGAACAAGGGTTTCACGCTCGAACGCTACGAGCCGTCGGCCGCGGGGCAATGGTCGTTCTGGGTGGACCACCCGGAGTACGCGCCGAAGCTGGCATTTCAGGCGGGGCTCACGTTCGACTACGGGCACCATCCGCTCGTGCTCGGCATCGTGCAGAACGGCGAGTTCGTGCAGGAGCAAGCGGTCGTCGCGCATCAGCTCTACGGGCACGTCGATCTCGGGCTCACGCTCAGCAATCGCTTCGCGCTCTCGTTCTCGCTGCCGGTCGCGCTCTATCAAGCGGGCACGGCGACCAGCGGCATCACGCCCGGCGGCGTTGGCGTCGGCGATCCGCGCCTGGGCGGCATGGTGCGCGTGTTCGGTGATGCGCTGCACGACGCGCTGTCGCTGCACGCCGGCGTGCAGCTCTGGATTCCTGCAGCTGGCAGCGGCAACCACGTGGGTGACTCGCAGGTACGCGTCTCACCGCGCGTCGTGCTCGCGGGCGTCGTGCGTCACTTCATGTGGTCGTTCTTGACCGACTTCACGTACCGCAACGAGGCCAGCATCGGCACGCTGCCGAAGGGCGCGGGCAACAGCGTCGGTCCCGAGCTGCACTTCGGCGGCGCGCTCGCGTACAGCGATCTGCCACGCCACTTCGCGATCGGGCCCGAGGTGATGATGGCCACGGTGGTCGCGGGCGGCAGCGCGTTCGCGCGCGACTACACGAGCCTCGAGGTTCTGTTCGGTGGGCAGTACAAGCTTCACGACATGTTCATGGTCGGCTTGGCGGGCGGCCTCGGCGCGCTGCGCGAGCCGGGCAACCCCGACGGGCGCGTGATCCTGCGCTTGGCCTACGCGCCGGAGCCTGCGCGCGAGCCGGAGGTGGTTCCGGAAGCCGATCGTGATCACGACGGCATCCTCGATCCGGAAGACGACTGCCCGGATCTGCATCATGGCCGCATGCCCGATCCGCAGCGGCCGGGCTGTCCGCGTCCCGATCGCGATCACGATCGCGTGTTCGACGACGAAGACGCGTGCATCGACGATCCGGGCTTGCGCACGCACGATCCGCAGATCAACGGTTGCCCTGCGCCTTCGGACCGCGACGGCGACGGCGTGATCGACGACGAGGACACCTGCCCCGATCTGGCGATGGGCGAGCATCCGGACAACGACCGCCACGGCTGTCCGCTGGCAGACCGCGACGGCGACGGCGTCTTCGACAAGGACGACCAGTGCCCCGACGTGCCGAAGGGCGACAGCCCGCACCCGGTGAAGATCGGCTGCCCGACCGTGAAAGACGACAACATCGTCGTCGACCCAATCTTCTTCGAGACCAACCGCGCTGTGCTCCTGCCGGCGAGCATCCCGGTGGTGCAGTCGATCGCGGACATCATGAACGCGCATCCCGAGTTCGAGAAGGTCTCGATCGAGGGCCACACCGACGACCGCGGAAAACCCAAGACGAACCTGGATTTGTCCGCGCGCCGTGCGAACGCCGTCATGAAGTGGTTGGCCAGCCAGGGCGTGAGCGCTGCCCGCCTCGAATCGCACGGCTACGGCCAGACCCGCCCGATCGCCGACAACGACAGCGAAGAAGGCCGGGCCAAGAACCGCCGCGTCCAGTTCGTGATCTTGAAGGCGAAGCACTGAGCCACGCTGCTAATTCCCAGTTTGGGTACCGTACCCGGTAGCCTTGGGCTTCGCCTTCGTCCGTCAGGAGCTTGCCATGGTTCTTCGAATCTCGAGTCGCGCGCTAGCGCTGGCGGCCTTCTGTGTGCTGCTCTCATCCTCGCTGCGCGCACGCGCCGAGGGCTCTGCGCAGGTTGGCAGCAACCAGAACCTGCAGACCGACACGCTGATCTATGTCGACGTGTTCAGCGTGAGCGAAGACATCACGTGGAGCTTTGGCACGGGCGGCGTGACGATCACCGACCCGGGCGGCACGCAGGTGCTGAACACGAACACGACCAGCGGCACGTACAACACGCTGACCACGGGTACGTTCCGCGTCGCGCCGAAGAGCGCGCAAGCCGCTGCGTGGGACATCGCGGTGACGGGCACCAGCGCCGGCTTCGGGCGCGTGCACTCGCCGAACTGGCACTTCAGCACGGGCTCGTTCCTGGAGTCGGCCGCGTCGACCACCAGCTACTACGCGCTCGTGCCGGGGGGCCTGCCAAACACGAACGGCGTCGTCGAGCTCAAGCTCGAGGGCATGTCCGGCAACGACTACAACATCGGCGCAAACCGCACCGGCGTGAACGGCGCGAACGCGGGCCGTAGCGTGTCGTCGACCACGGGTGGCAACACGTTCACGCCCAGCTTCGAGATGTACCTGCAGCCGCCGGAGATCTCGACCTACAACCCGGTCGCACCCACGGTCACGAGCTACACGTTCACGGCCGGTGCGCAGAGCTGCAAGCTGATCATTCCCGGTACGACTACCGGCACATTCAAGTTCGGGACCAACGTCGACGGCACGTACAACCTGGTCTGCGATCTCGATAAGGACGGCATCTTCAACCGCGTGTCCTCGACCGATCTGTTGATCGTCGGCCTCACGACGCCCGGCACCAACAGCGTGACCTGGGACGGCAAGGACAACGCCGGAGTCGCCGTTCCGAGCGGCGACTACAACTGCAAGGTGTTCGTCAACACGGGCGAGCTGCACTTCGTCGGTCGCGACATCGAGACGAGCTACAGCGGTCTGCGCCTGTTCACCGTGGATCAGCTGCTGACCCACCGCGCGCTGACCATGTTCTGGAACGACACGGCGGTGCAGGCCAACGACGTGGACATGCCTGCGCCGACCAACGCGCCGGGCATCACGACCTCGGGTGCGGCGGGCATCGATTCGGGCACCTGGGCTACGCCCTGCACGCCGAACGTCGATGCGCACTCGTGGGGCAATTTCACGTCGGTGAGCAAGGGCAACGATGCGTTCATCGACACGTTCGGCTCGATCATCAGCTCGGCCAGCACGGTTGCCAGCTTACGCGCGACCACGTCCGTTGCAGACGCCGACGGTGACCTGCTCGGCGACTACCTGGAGTCGTGCACGCTCGGCACTGACCCGACCAAGACCGACACGGACGGCGACGGCTACAGCGATTTCGTAGAGACCAACGGTGGCAGCCCGATCGACACCGACGGTGACATGATCATCGACGCGCTGGACACCGACAGCGACAACGATGGTGTTCCGGATCTCACCGACAGCAATCGCACCAACCCCACCATCTGTCGCGACCTCGATGCCGACGGCTGCAACGACTGCGCGATCACGGGCGCAAACCTGAGCGGCGGTTCGACCACGAACGACGGCCTCGACACGGACCTGGACGGCGCGTGCAACGTAGGCGATCCGGACGACGACAACGACGGCGTGCCCGATGCGCTGGACACCAATCCGTTGAGCGCGAGCTCGTGCGCGGACACGGACATGGATGGCTGTGACGACTGCGCGATCGTGCACACGGGTGGCGGCAGCGTGGCCAGCGACGGGCCCGACAACGACGGCGACGGTCTGTGCGATCTCGGCGACCCCGACGACGACAACGACGGCGTGCCCGATGCGATGGACAGCGCGCGCACGGATCCGAACCTGTGTCGTGACCTCGATCACGACACCTGCGACGACTGCGCGGTCGTGCACACGGGCGGCGGCAGCACCAGCAACGACGGCGCGGACATCGACGGTGACGGCATCTGCGACGCCGGCGACACGGACAACGACAACGACGGTGTTCCGGATGGGCTGGACAGCGCACCGTACGACGCGAGCCTGTGCCGCGACGTGGATCACGACACGTGTGACGACTGCGCGATCGTGCACACGGGCGGCGGCAGCACGAGCAACGACGGCACGGACACGGACGGCGATGGCCTGTGCAACGCGGGCGACCCCGACGACGACAACGACGGCGTTCCCGATGCGATGGACAGTGCGCCGCTGGACCCGAGCCTGTGCCGCGACGTGGATCACGACACGTGCGACGACTGCGCGATCGTGCACACGGGCGGCGGCAGCACGAGCAACGACGGGCCCGACGCCGACGCGGATGGCATCTGCGACGCCGGCGACATGGACTCCGACAACGACGGCGTCCCGGATGCGATGGACAGCGCTCCATCGAACCCGCACGTGTGCCGCGATCTCGATCACGATACGTGCGACGACTGCTCGATCACTGGCGCGAACCACAGCGGCGGGAGCGTCAGCAACGACGGTCAAGACACCAACGGCGACGGCATCTGCGATGCGGGCAGCGACGTCGACGGGGACGGCGTGTCCGACAAAGACGATCTCGACATCGACCGCGATGGCATTCCGAACAGCGCAGAAGGCAGCGGCGACAGCGACGGCGACGGCATCCTCGACGAGTACGACTTGGATTCCGACAACGACGGCATCCCGGATCTGATCGAGGCCGGCGGCGTCGACAGCGACGGCGACGGTCGCGTCGATACGCAGCTCGACTCCAACCACGACGGTCTCGACGACGCGCTCGCGAGCAAGCCTCTGCCGCGGCCGGACACCGACGGCGACGGTCGCAAGGACGGCCTCGATCTCGACTCGGATGGCGACGGCCTCAGCGACATCATCGAAGCGGGCGGCGGCAAGCTCGATGCCGACGGCGACGGCCAGATCGACGACACGTTCGACGACAACGACAACGGCTGGGACGACAGCGTCGATGGCGGCAGCGATCTCACGACGCCCGGCAAGCCGCTGCCCATTCCCGACACCGACAAAGACGGCAAGCCCGACTACCGTGACGTCGACAGCGATGCGGACGGCGTGCTCGACGCCATCGAAGGTCACGACTTCAACGCCGACGGCAAGGCCGACAAAGCCAAGAAGGGCGACGCGAACCACGACGGTCTCGACGACGCGTTCGTGGGCCAGACGAAGCTCCCGAACCGCGACAAAGACGCGCTGGCGGACTACCGCGACCCGGACGACGACGCCGATGGCTTGACCAGCAAGCGCGAGATCGCCGATGCCAAGGCGCATCCCGAGATCGGCGACGACCCGGATCACGACGGCATCCCGAGCTACCTCGATGCTGACAGCGACGGTGATGGTGTCGACGACGGGACCGAGAGCGCGGGCGATGGCGACATCAACCATGACGGCATCCCGGACTACCTCCAGCCGAACGTGTATCCAGTTGACAGCGACCACGACGGGATTCCCGACTATATCGAGCGTCCTGGCGGTCGCGACGTGGACACCGATCAGGACGGCATCCCGAACCAGCTCGACCCCGACGACGACGGCGACGGCATCCCGACCAAGACCGAGCGTCCCGGCGCGAAAGACGTCGACAGCGACGGCGATGGCAAGCCCGACTACCTAGACCCCGACGACGACAACGACGGCATTCCGACTCTGCACGAGCTCGCAGCTGACGGCAGCAACACGCTCGACACGGATGGCGATGGCATCCCGAACCAGCTCGACCCCGACGACGACGGCGACGGCATCGCGACCAAGGACGAGCTGGCGGCGAACGGTGCAACGCAGGACAGTGATCGCGACGGCAAGCCCGACGATCTCGATCCGGACGACGACAACGACGGCGTGCCGACGCGCAAAGAGCTGGATGCCAACGGCAAGCCCATGGACACCGACGGCGACGGCAAGCCGAACCAGCTCGACACCGATGACGACGACGACGGGCTCTTGACCAAAGACGAGATTGCGGCCGACGGCTCGTTCCTCGACACCGACAAAGACGGGATCCCGAATCATCTCGATCCGGACGACGACGGCGATGGTCTGCCGACGAAGAACGAGCTCGATGCCAAGAACCAGCCGAAGGACAGCGACGGCGACGGCATTGTCGACCACCTCGACCCCGACGACGACGGCGACGGCATCCCGACCTCGCTGGAGTACACGCCGCTGGGCAAGGGCGGCAGCCACCCGATCAGCAACGACATCGATCACGACGGCATCCCGAACTACTTGGATCTCGACTCGGACGGCGACGGCATTCCCGACGCCGTCGAAGCCAAGCAGGATCTGAACAAGAACGGCATCCCGGACTATCAGGAGCCCGCGTCGTTCGGGTACTCGGGCGGCGCGCTGTGCTCCGCGTCGCGCGTGCATGCTGCCGACGGCAGCGCGCTCGCTTGGCTCTCGATCTTCTTCTTGGCAGGCGTGCTCGTGCGTAGACGCCGTGGGTCCCGCACAGGAGCTTGACTGACATGAAACTGGGATCTCTTGAGCGCGCGGTCAGCGCCGCGGGTGCGTGTCTTTTCGTCAGTGTGTTCTCGGTCGGCAGCGCGCATGCCAACGGCATCACGCTCGATCGGTATTCGCCTGCCGAGCTGCCTTCGGACGGCTTTGCAGTCAGTCGGCCAACCGACCTCGGCGCGGGCCGCTGGGGTTTGCAGCTGCACGTGGACTACGCCAACGATCCGCTGGTCTTGGAGCTGCAGGCCGGCAACGCGTCGAGCGAGAAGGCGCGCATCGTCAGCGATCAAGTCGTAGGGCACCTGGAATTCGCGATCGGTCTCGCGCATCGCGTGGTGCTGTTCACGGGCCTCGATGTGAACTTGCTCATGCGAGGGCAGACGTTCAACAATCCTATCAACGGCATGAGCGAGCACCTCGCGGACGGCACCAGTGTCGGGGCGGCGCACGTCGGTGCGCGCGTGCGCCTGTTCGGCACCGAGCAGGATCTGTTCTCGATGGCGCTTCAAGCGCGCGTGGGTCTACCGCTCGCGGACGTGAAGCCAGGCCAGAAGTTCGCGGGTGATAGTGGTGTGACCGTGCTGCCCGAGCTGGTCGCCGAGCTACATCCCGGCTCGTTGCGCATCGACGCCTCGCTCGGTGTGCTCGTGCGCAAGAGTGTCCAGCTGCCGCACGCCGGCGTCGACGACGCGCTGCCGTTTGCGCTCGGCGTGGGCATTCCGATGCCGTTCCTGTCGCACCTGGATGGCCTGGTCGAGCTGCACGGCGCCACCACGTTCTCGAATTTCTTCGGCCGCACCAGCACGCCGCTCGAGTTGCTCGCGGGTGGCAAGTACTGGGTTTCGTCGGGCTTCGTGCTCGGCGCCGGGGCTGGTCCGGGCCTCAACCGCGGCATCGGCTCGCCCGACTACCGCGTGCTCGTGATGGTTGCGTACCAGAAGCCCGAGGCGCCGCCGGCGCCGCCCATGCTGCCCGTGCCGCCCGTGCCGCCCGTGCCGCCCGTGCCCAAGGATCGCGACCACGATGGCCTCTACGACGTGAACGACATGTGCCCGAACGAGCCGGAAGACAAAGACGACTTCCACGACGACGACGGCTGCCCGGATCCCGACAACGACAAGGACGGCATCCTCGATGGCGACGACATGTGTCCGAACGAGCCGGAAGACAAAGACGGCTTCGAGGACAAAGACGGCTGTCCGGATCCCGACAACGACAAGGACGGCGTGCTCGACGTGAACGACGAGTGCCCGAACGATCCCGGTCCAGTCGCGGACATGGGTTGCCCGCGCGTGCGCGTCGTCGAGGGACAGATTCGCATTCTCGATCGCGTGGAGTTCGCCACCGGCAGGGACGTGATCCTGTCGCGCAGCGAGCCGATCTTGCAGGCGGTGCGCGAGGTGTTCGTGCGCCACGAGGACATCAAGCGCGTGCGCGTCGAGGGTCACACCGACTCGCACGGTCAGGCCAAGAAGAATAGAGAGCTGTCGCGTCGCCGCGCAGCCAGCGTAAAGCGCTGGTTGATAGAGCACGGTGTCGCGTCCGAGCGCCTCGAAGCCTGGGGCTGCGGTCAGCTGTATCCTGTCGAGAGCAACGAGGCCGACAGTGGACGGCAGGCTAACCGGCGCGTCGAGTTCCACATCCTCGAGCCGGCCACGCCGGGCGCGGACGAGCGGCAAGACTGCGAGCAGGCGAAGTAGTAAACCAAGTCTGCTGATGCAAACGGCCGATCAAAGCTCCGTCGCGCGTTGGGGCCTCGCCGTGCTCGCGGTCGTGGGAGCCTCGGCGTGGTTCGTGTCGAGCATCGACGCAAGCGACCTGTGGTGGCATCTGGCCGCGGGCCGCGCGTTCCTCGAGCAGGGCGCGGTCCCGCGTCACGACCCGTTCTCGTTCACTTCGACGCAACCCTGGGTGAACCACGAGTGGCTGTGGGGCGTGCTGGCCTGGGCGGCGTACCGGATCGACCCGCAGGTGCTCGCGTTCGGCAACTTCGCGCTGCTCGCGCTCACGTTTGCGTTCGTATATGCGAGCGCGCTCTACGAGAGCGAGCGGCCGCTGCCGTCGCTCTTGGCCGTGTGGCTGGCCGCCTCGAGCGCGCATTGGTTCTTCGACCTGCGTCCGCAAGTCGTCACGCTGTTCTTCGTGCTCGTGATCGTGGCGACACGCAGCTGGTCGCGCGCACCGTGGCTGTGGCCGCCGCTGATGGCGGCTTGGTGCAACATGCACGCCGGCCACGTGTTTGGCTTGGGCGCGCTGGGCTTGCTCGTGCTGTCCTACGCGCTCTATGCGAAGCTCGCGCCGGACTCGCGCCCGGCGCGCACGTTCGTACGCTGGGGGCCGCGCGCACCGTACGTGGCGCTCGGCCTGTGCGTGCTGGCGCTGGCATGCAATCCGTGGGGTGGCCAGCTGCTCGACTTCGCGCTGAGCTACGCGCCCGGCAGCTCGCGCTCGCTGTACGCGAACGAGATCGTCGAGTGGCAGCCGTTCGGTTGGGATGCCACGGAGCTACGCGTGCTCGGCCCGCTCTGGCTCGGCACGTTTCGAGGTCGTTACCTGCTCCTTTTGTTGCTCGCGTTGCCGTCGGTCGTGCAGCTCGCACGACGAGATCTGTACCCCGTGCTGCTGTTCGCCCTGAGCGTCGCGATGGCGCTGCTCGCGCGTCGCTTCGTGGAGCTCTCTTCGCTGCTGTGCGCGCCGCTGTGCGCGTGCACGCTGGCACGCCTTGCAGCGCCGCTCGCCCGGCTGTTGCAGCGCTTGTCGTCGCGCGCGCTGCGTGTCTGGTTGCCCCCGCTCGCAGCAGCGTGCGCGCTGCCTTGGCTCTTTCACGACGTACGACTCGTGCCGGATCTGTTCGCGCGCTGGACACGACCCGAGATGTATCCGCGTGCCGCGCTGGCTTATCTCGACGCGCTCGGCACGCCGGTGCGCGTGTTCAACTACGAGCTGTGGGGCGGCTACGAGCAGTTCCATCAGCCGAGCACGCGCGTGTTCTTCGATGGTCGCGCCAGCACGGTGTACAGCGAGGAGCTGTATCGCGACTACTTGCAGCTGCTCGATGGCCGCGAGCCGATTGCGCCTTTGCTCGCCAAGTATCGACTCGACGCCGTGCTCGTCCCGCGCACGCACCTGGTGGACGTGCTGCTCGCACTGCCCGCGCCCTGGAAGATCGTCTACGAGGACGACAGCGCGATCGTGCTGCTGCCGCCCGACTCGCCGGCTCTCACACGCGCGCTGCCCGCGCCGGATGTGCTCTTGCGTGATCAACCGCAGTGGCTGCGCAGGCGGGCTGCGCTGGCATTTCGCGCCGGTGACGCAACGGGCGCGGTCGCGGCGCTGCGTCATGCGCTGACGCAGGACCCATTCTTCGTGCCGGCGTATACCGATCTCATGGCGCTCGTGGCGTCGCACGCGTCGATGGACGCGGTGGCCGAGATCGCCGACACCGCGCGCGATCTGCTCCCCCATCGTGCGGCCGACTTCGCCTTCCATCTGGGCGTCGCCTACGAAGCGCACGGCGATCGTGTGCATGCGCTGGCCGAGTACCGACGAGCCGTCTCGGGGCACCCGCTCGCGTCCGAGACGGGGCTGATCGCTGTGATCGACAAGCTGCAGAAATGACGCAGGAAGATCTCTTCCGGTGCTCAATCGATCAGCGCCGCATACACGAGGCTGCGCAGCTCCGCGCGGAACGCGTACGTCGTGGACGGCATTGCTCATACCTACGTCTTCGGGACGCACCACCATGTACGAGAGCTTGCATGGCTTGGGGCGCGGGCTTCAAGTAGGCTGACGCGCGATGATCGAGCGCGGTGCGATTTCGGAGCTGACGCTCTCGCCGATCGGCGTCATTCACACGCCGTTTCGGGACCGGCACAGCGCGCCGCGACAGCCGGCTGCAGCGCGCGGCGTGGCTGGCACGATCGAGCTCGCGCCGGGCAGCCACTACGAGCACGCGCTGTCCGATCTTTCGGGCTTCACGCACCTGTGGGTGATCTTCTGGTTTCACTTGAACGAGACCTGGAACCCGAAGGTGGCGCCGCCACGCTCCGCCGAAAAGCGCGGCGTATTCGCCACCCGCTCCCCGCACCGGCCGAACCCGCTCGGCCTGAGCGTGCTGCGCCTGCTGCGCATCGAGGGGCTGACGCTGCACGTGCTCGACGTGGACATGATCGATGGCACCCCCGTCTTCGATCTGAAGCCCTACGTGCCGTACACGGACGCGGTGCCCGAGGCCGGGAGTGGCTGGCTGAACGACGCGCCCGTCGATCCCGGACCGCGCTACCACGTCGTGTTCGAGACGCGCGCGCGCGAGCAGCTGGATTGGCTCGCGCTGCACACGCCGCTGCCGCTCGAGCAGCTGGCACGCGAGGTGCTCGAGCTGGGCCCCGCGCCGCATCCGTATCGGCGGATCCGCGCGCTCGGCGACCACCTGCGCTTGGCCGTGAAAGACTTTCGTCTGCGCTTTCGGGTGGAGGGCCAGACGGTGCACGTCGTGGACCTGGCGACAGGGTATCGCAAGCGTGTGCTCGGGGACCCGCGCGCGCTCGCCACGGCCGAGACGCCCCTTTCCGTGCACCGAGCTTTCGTTTCGCGCTTCGGCGAGTCAGCGATATACTGAGCGACTTTCCTGATTTCGAGCGGTACTCAAGCACGTGCTGAACGGCAACGCAGTCAGAGCTCGGGTGTGGACCATGGGCGCAGCGTGCGCGCTGCTCGTGGCAGCGGCCTGCAAGCCCGCGCCGTACGCGCTCGATCCGGGCGCATCGCTGGACGCGAGTCTCAGTGCGTTACCACCGTATGACGCGGGCCCTGCGCCAGATGCGGGCGCGCCGTGCCTGCCGTCCGCCGAGCTATGCAACGGCAAAGACGACGACTGCGACGGGAAAGCCGACGAAGACTTCGAGCTTGCGACCGATCCCAGCAACTGCGGCGCGTGCGGGAGCGCGTGCCAGGCGTCCCACGCCTTCGGCACCTGCAAGCGCGGCAAGTGCAGCTACGCCTGCGAGCCGAACTTCCGCGACACCGATCACTCGCTGCGCGATGGCTGTGAAGAGGCCTGTGCGCCCACGCCCGACGCCCGCGAGCTGTGCAACGGCTTGGACGACGACTGCGACGGCAAGGTCGACGAAGATTTCGACTTGATGACCGACGCCAAGCACTGCGGTACCTGCGACCACGTCTGCTCGGGTGCGCACGGCGGAGGCGTCATCTGCAACGCAGGCAGCTGCGAGATCGCGTCGTGCAACGCCGGCTACGCGCACCTGCCGGGCCACCAAGCGTGCTCGTATCGTTGCCCCGTCGTGCCCGCCGGGAGCGAAGTCTGCAACGGCGTGGATGACGACTGCGACGGCAAGGTCGACGAAGAAGCGGCTGGGCTAGGCGACCCCTGCACGGACCCAGGCTTCGAGACGCAGGCCGACACGGGGGCGTGCACGTTCGGCACGAAGGTCTGCGCCGGCAACCTCACGTGCGTCGGGTACCAAGGTCCGCGCGCCGAGACCTGCAACCAGCTCGACGACGACTGCGACGGCGTCGTCGACGAGGACACAGGCACCGAGATCTGCAATGGCCTCGACGACGACTGCGACACGCAGATCGACGAAGGCCTGACCTGTGTGTCCTGCGCGGGCGGCAGCGAGCTGTGCAACGGCCAGGACGACGACTGCGACGGGCAGATCGACGAGCTCTGGCCGGCGCTCGGCACCGTCTGCAACAACGGCCAGCGCTACGGCTGCAAGCGCGTCGGGGTAGTCACGTGCACCGCCGATGGCAGCAACGCCTTGTGCAACGCCGAGCCGATTGCGCCTGAAGTCGAGCAGTGCAACGGCAAGGACGACGACTGCGACGGCGTCGCGGACGAAGATGCTCCGGCACATCCGCTCGCGTCGCCCGTGGGTGACGCATGCGGCGGCATTCCCGGGAGCTGCAACGCAGGCTTCTTCAAGTGCACCTCCGGTCAGCTCGCGTGCGACACCAGCACCGCAACAGCCGAGCTCTGCAACGGCAAAGACGACGACTGCGATGGCTTCGTGGACGAAGACGTGCAGGCCGACGTAGGCTTGCCCTGCGTTCCGCTCGGCCAAGCCAGCGCAGCGAACGAAGGCGCGTGCACGTCGGGCCACACCGACTGCGTCGCCGGTGCGATCGCTTGTCACGGCTACACAGGTCCCACGGCCGAGGTCTGCAACGGCCTCGACGACGACTGCAATGGCTCGGTCGACGACGACGCGTACTGCCCGAATCCCGACGGCCTCTGCGATCGCGGGCGATGCCTTGCGCCGTGCAGCGCCGCGCCGTGCCCGTTCGGCTACTTCTGCGCTTCACTCGCCCACGGCCCGTATTGCGCGCCCGACCCGTGCACGCACGTGAAGTGTGCCGCGAACGAAGCGTGCGACCAAGGCTCGGGTCAGTGTGCGAAGATCTGCGGCCGCGTGCACTGCGCGCCGGGTGAGCAGTGCGTCGGCGGTGCCTGCGTGGACTGCTTCGTCGCCGGCTGCAGCGCCGGCCGTATGTGCGTCGCGAACCTGCAAGGCGTCGGCATCTGCGACGACGATCGCTGCAAACAGCCCCACTGCAAAGCCAGCGAAGAGTGCGTCGACGGCGCCTGCCACGCGCTCGAGTGCGATCCCGGCTGCGCCGCGGACGAGCAGTGCGTGGCGGGCACGTGCGTGCCGAACCGGTGTCAAGATGTTAGCTGCAAAGCAGGCTCGCTGTGCGATCCCAAGCGCGGCCTGTGCGTGGCCGATCGCTGCGCGAAGGTGAGCTGCGGGCCCGGCCTGTCGTGTGATCACGACAACGGCACGTGCCTGCCGAACCGCTGCGTCACCACCGTGTGCCCGAGCGGCAGCCAGTGCATCCTGCGCTTCGATGGCGCGCCGTTCTGTGCGCATCCGTTCCTGCCGAGCCAAACCGCAGCGAGCGAGCGTGCGCAGCACACACCGTTGGCTGCCGGCGGCGGCGGCTTCACCTGCAGCGTGGCGCCGCGTGGCGCCGCGTTCGGGCGCGGTTCGCTCGCGTGGTGCTGGTCGTGTTGGGCCACCTTGCTCCTCAGCCTCGCGCTCGTCTCGCGCCGCCGGCTCCGGCGCGCAGGCAGGTTGGGCAGCCTGCGACGTTCATGAAGTGGCTCGCTGCGCTGACGCTCGTGTTGGCGTCTTTCGGCGTAGCCAGCGCGTCCGCGCAATCGAAGCAGCTGACAGCGTATCCGCGTGGCACTGAAGCCGTGCTGATCGACGGCAAGCTCGACGAGGCCGCTTGGCAGAACGCCCCGGTCGCGCAGGACTTCGTCGAGCGCCTGCCCGTGCCCGGTGCTGCGCCGCCCGTCAGGACCCAGCTGCGCGTGCTGTACGATGCCGACGCGCTGTACATCGGCGTGCGCGCCGAGCTGGCGCCCGGCGAGCTCCCGAAAGCTTACAACCTCGCGCGCGACTCGTCACGAATCTGGAACGACGACGCGCTGACGATCAAGCTCGACGTGCGTCACGACCAGCGCTCTACGGTCGGCTTCGCAATCAACCCCGAGAACGCGCAGCTCGACTTCGTGTCGCTCGACAACGGCGATGTCTATCGCCAGGAGTTCGACGCCGTCTGGGAATCGCAGACTCACGTCGAGGCCACGTTCTGGTCGGCGGAGATTCGCATTCCTGCAGCGGCGCTCGGCCTGCCCAGCGTCTCGGGTCCGCGCGTGCTCGGGCTCGAGCTCTCGCGCGATCACAACGCGCATCTCGCCACCTACGACTGGGCGTTGATTCCGCCGGAGTTCGGTCCGTTCTCCGCGCAGCACTACGGTCAGCTCATCGGTGTTCAGGGCATCGCGACTGGCCGGCCGTTCATGCTGCAGCCGTACGTGCTCGCGTCGTATCCGCGTGCCAGCAACGACGTCCTGCCTGTCACCACCAAAGCCGGCGTCGATGCGCGCCTGCGCTTGGCGAATGACACCTGGGGCGAGCTGTCATTGCTCACCGACTTCGCGCAAGCGGACGTCGACGACCAAGTCGTGAACCTCAATCGCTTTCCAACGTTCTTCCCCGAGAAGCGCCCGTTCTTCCTGACGGGTCTCGACGTGTTCGAGTTCGGTGCGCCTGGCACCGCGCAGCTGCTGTTCACGCGCCGGATTGGTCTCGACGATCAGAACCATCAAGTGCCCATGCTCGGTGGCGCGAAGGTGTACGGCACGAGCGGTCCGCTCGACTACGGCGTGCTCGACGTCGTGACCGACGACACGCTCACGCTCGGCGCACACCCGAAAGACGCGCCGCTCGGACAGAGCGCCGCCAACTGGACGGTCGGCCGCGTGCGCGCCAACTTCGCGCATCCCGGTCACGTCGGCTTCATGATCGCCACGCGCGACAACTTGGATCTACCGATTCAACGAGAAGTGCGCCCGGTCTCTCTCGACCCGAGCGTATCGGTCGGCGCCGACAGCCTGGTGCAAGGCTTCGACGACCGCTTGGTGCTGAGCACCTTCGGCGCTTACACGCGCAACGAGCAGGCCAGCACGGCGACCACGCAAGGCAGCGCCTCGCAGCTGCGCTTGCAGTGGCTCGGCTCCAGCTTCGCGCCCGACTTCTCGATCCTGCGCGTGTCGGATCACTTCGATCCCAAGGTCGGCTTCGTCTCGCGCACCGGGATCGTGCAGAGCTACTTGAACATGCCGTGGGTGAACCGCACCCGCTGGCTTGGCCTGAAGTACGTCACGCTCTGGACCGAGGGCCAGCTCGTGCACGACGAGAATGTCGGCGCGCTGCTCGGCTACCTCGCGGGCGAGACGCTCGAGGTCGCCTGGCGCAGCGGCTACAGCTTCGAGCTGCAAGGCTCGAAGGTGCTCGACGTCGTGCAGAACCCCTTTGACCTATTCCCCGACGTGACGATCGAGCCGGGCCACTACGACGGCTGGAAGGTGCGCGCCACCGTCTACACGCCCGCTGCGCGCAACCCCAGCTTCGATCTGCAATACATCGCAAACGGTGCGTTCTTCAGCGGCTCCAGCCACTCGCTCGCGTCGCACGCCAACATCGCATTCAGCAAGCACGTGCGGCTCACCGTCGGCGCCGTGTTCACCGCGCTCACGCTGCGGGACTGCCAGTTGACGGTCGACAGCACGGGCGCGAACAAGCAGACCTGCGGTTCGACGATTCCCTTGGACCAGAGCGGCGCAGACGTGCAGCGCGACACCCTGAGCTGGAACTCCACGATCACGTTCACTCCGTCGACGCAAGTGCAAGCCGACGCAGTGTTCCAACTCAACACCAAGACCGACCAAGCGGTGGCCATGCTGCGCTTGCGCTACCGCTACCTGCCCGGGAGCGACATGTTCCTCGTCTACCAGGAGAACGTCGACTACGCCGGTAAGCTGGAAAGCGATCGACGCGTGATTTTGAAGGCGTCGTACCGGTATGACACGGTACTGTGAAGGTGCCGCGCGATCATCAGCGGACGACACCGAGATGTTGCAAACCGAGACACACGGCTTCGCGCACCGAAGCGGCGTGCGCGCCGATGCCACGCACGTTCCAAACGAGCGAATCGTGCGAGCGTGCGCGACTGCTCTCAATGCAGATAACGGGTGATCGCCGTGTACCAGCGGTCGCCCATCCACGGATAACCGATGTTGTCGCTGGGATGAATGT
>JADGRF010000233.1 GCA_017881055.1 Sandaracinaceae bacterium | reverse complement strand
TGAACCTGCGCTTCTTCCGCCACCACAAAGAGAAGATCCCCTACTCCTGGTCCGATGGCGCGCCCACCATCGGCACGCTCTTCTCGCCGGCTCTGGTCGAGCTGCTCGGTCCTGCGCGCGATCCCAAAGCGCCGCTCGAGCAACGTCATCGCGACCTCGCGCGCTCGGTGCAGGTCGCTTACGAAGAAGCGTTCTTCCACCTTTTGGGGCGCCTCTACGAGCGCTACCAGCTGCCGCGCATCGCCATCGCCGGCGGTTGCGGAATGAACTCCGTCGCAAACGGCAAGATTGCACTGCGCACACAATTTCAGGACGTCTACGTGCAGTCGGCGGCCGGTGACGCTGGCGGCGCGATCGGCGCCGCGCTGGTAGTCGCAGAACAGGTCGGGCCCGTTCCGGCGCGCGCTCAGATGCCGCACGCCTACTGGGGCCCCGCGCACACGGATGCCGAAGTGGCGCAGCTGTTGGCGGCAAGAGACGCCGACCTGCTCGCGGCACATTGCGACGTCGAGCATGTCGCCAATGAAGACGCGCTCTGCGCGGCAGCGGCGGATCACATTGCAAGAGGCGAAGTGATCGGCTGGTTTCAGGGGCGCATGGAATGGGGCCCGCGCGCGCTCGGCAACCGCTCCATTCTCGGCGACCCGCGCCGCGCGGACATGAAAGACATCCTCAATCTGAAGATCAAGCGCCGCGAATCGTTCCGCCCGTTTGCACCGTCGGTGCTGCGCGAAGCGGTGCCCGAGTGGTTCGAGCAGGACCAAGACGTCCCCTTCATGATGCAGGTGTTTCAGATCCGCGAAGGCAAGCGCGCGCTGATCCCAGCCGTCACGCACGTGGACGGCTCAGGTCGCCTGCAGACCGTCACTGAAGCGCACAACCCGCGCTACTACCGGCTGATCTCGAAGTTCCGGGATCTGACCGGTGTGCCCATGGTGCTCAACACCTCGTTCAACGAGAACGAGCCGGTGGTTTGCAAGCCAGAGGAAGCGCTCGATTGCTTCCTGCGCACCAAGATGGACGTGCTGGTGCTGGGCGAGCGCATCGTGCGGCGAAAGCCGGAGAAGCCCGCGGACACCTAGGCCGCAATGAAGCTATCCTTGGCGCGTGCAGAATCGAGCGTTCGCAACCTACCGCATCAAGAAGCTTCTCTCCGGCACAGCGATGGCGGTGCTGGGCCGTAAGCACACGGTCCGCCTCGCTCGTTTCCTACTCAACGAAGCGCGCTACGACCTACCCAACGATATGGCTGTCAACGGCGAGCCCGAGCTCCAGCGTTGGGTGGTCCGTGCGGCCGGCCCCGCGCGGCTCGTCGTGCTGGACGTGGGTGCAAACATCGGCGACTGGTCGGCTTCCATGCTCCGCGTTGCCCGCGCCGAGGGGCGCAGCGACCTAACGCCACATGCGTTCGAGCCGGCGCTCTCGACCGCCAACATGTTGAGAGCCCGGCTCGGCCGCGAAAACGTTGGAGCATCCGTCTCGGTCAGCGTGCACGAGGCTGCTGTCGCTGACCATGATGGGGAAGACGTTTTGTTCGTGCCGGAGCCCGGAGCAGGGACGAGCTCACTCACCCGGGACACCGCGCACGGCGCAGCCAACGCGACCGAGGCCCGCGTCAGACTGGTGGCGCTCGACACTTTCGCCCGCGAGCACGGGTTGGATCACATCACGCTCTGCAAGACCGACATCGAGGGCCATGACATCTCAGCTCTGCTGGGCGCGCCCAGCTGCTACGCGAACAACGCGTGGGGGCGTGGCAGTTCGAGTACAACTGGCGCTGGGTCGCGCCGCGGCA
Organism: Sandaracinaceae bacterium; assembly: GCA_017881055.1. Lineage (GTDB taxonomy): Bacteria > Myxococcota_A > Polyangia > Polyangiales > JAFGIB01 > JADGRF01. Next base: position 4,236 of record JADGRF010000233.1, on the reverse strand, counting down.
CTTCCTGCGCGATGTCTTCGAGATAGCCGAACGCTTCGGCTACCAACTCGGGAAGATCACCCCGGTCGGCATCGAGTTCTATCCACAGTGGGACGAAGAGCTCGAGTCGTTTCGCGAGGCGAACTACGTGCTGGCGCGCGCCGACTACGCGGCCGTGCTGCCGCGGGTCCGGTGGTGGAAGCAATAGAGCTGGGAGCGCGGCACTTGTCCGTGTGTGCGAATTCCCGCGACGCGAGCCGAGCATCGCACAGCGCGTCACCATCCGTCAGGGTGCGTGGTTCTCCAGCATCGTCAGCAAGCGCGCCTGGTAGGTGTGCTGGCCGTTGCAGATCTTGTCGTGCACGGCCTGGCCGAGCTGTCGCTCGCGCTCCGGGTCCTTGATCAACTCGCGGGTGCGCTGGATGACGTCGGCTGCGTCGCGATAGTAGTAAACGCACTCGCCGTCGGGACCGAAGATGGCGCGGTGCTCGCTCGTGTCTTCGACCAGCATGCACGCGCGCATGGCGGGTAGCTCGAAGGTGCGCATCGCGTGCCCGTCGCGGTTGGAGGCGCGGCCCATGCAGACGTTGACGACGCCGCCAGCGACGGCGAGCCGCATCTCACGCCCGATGGCGAAGCCGCGGTGGTGAGGCCGCGTCGCCGGGAAGCGGTCCCAGTAGCCACCGTAGAGGTTCAAGCGCAGACCGGCGCGCAAGAGCTCGCTCATCAGCGCCGCCCGACCAGCGTCCGCTCCACCCACGAAGCAGATGTCGCAGGCGAAGCGGTCGCGTTCAGCATCGTTGGCTGGCGCTTCGAAGAAATGGAGGTGAGGACTGTAAGCGAAGGGCAGGTAGCGAACATCGGCGCAGCCATGCGCGCGCAAATCATCCATGCTGGCGTGGCGCGGCGAATATATCGTGTCGTACTCGCGCAATGCGCTCCAGAAGAAGCGCGCCCGCTTGGCCGGGCTCCACGGATCGTCGCTCTGGTAGTTGATGCGTCGGACTCCCATCTGCCCGATGCGTCGCAGCGCCTGGGCACTGAGCGGCGCTATGCCTGTGGTCAGCAGCAAAGTCGGCCGAAACTCACGGCATCGTTGCACGACACCACGCGAGAAACCGCCAAGCGCGGTCGGCCGTCTGCCGAGTAGTCGGAAGTAGATGCGCTGCCGCCACCTGCCACCGGTCCAAGCCTGGGTGCTGTTCGCGATCGCAGCCGCGATGGATGCATCGTGCGCACCGGTCAGCAGATGCGCCCCGACGTGCTCTTGTGCCGGATTACCGACAATCAGGACGCGGTGCGCCGTGGCTGGTGCGGACGTTTCGGTGAATGGAGTCGCGTTGGCCTCTGTTCGAACCTCAACGGTCATGTCGACCGCCCACCAAGAGCTCCACCAGCCTGCCCAAGTTCTTCTGGTCGCTCAGCTCCCGCTGACTGTAAGCAAGCGCCGATGCACCTCGTCGTACCCGTTCTTCTGGATCGGAGGCCTCTGCAACAGCCGCGAGCAACCCATCCACGTCGCCCTCGTTCACCACCCAGCCGCCGCCGGACTCGGCGATCCAGCGGGCCATGTCCTGCGAAGACGTGCCGACGAAGATCACCGGCTTGCCCAGCGCGAACGAAGCCTGCAGCTTGCTCGGCAGCACCATGCCTTCCCAACGTGCGTCGAGACTCACCAAGTGCACGTCCGCGCTGCACAGATGCTCGCGCACCGCGTCGTCGGGAACGTAGGGGAGCATCTGTACTGGCAGGTTCGGGTTGGCTGCGACAAAGGCTTCGATGGTAGGTCGCGAGCGTCCGGTGCCAGCAAATGCCCAGCGCGGCCCGGTCGGCCCAAGCCTCTGGATGGCGGCGAGGAACTCTTCGAAGCGGTGCGCGAGGCCCATGTTGCCCGAGTAGAGCAAGACCAGGCGGTCCGGCTCCCAGCCGCGCTCGGCGCGCAACGGCACTTGCTGACCAACAGGCCACGGCGTGAGGCCCGCTGGCGCCCACAGCGGCACCCATGCCAGGCGAGTGCCCGCGCCGCAGTAGGCGCGCATCGTCTCCGCCATCGCTGGGCCCAAGGCGACCACCAATCTCGCGCCCGAGAGCGACCAACGCGCAAGGCGCTGCAGTAGCTCGTAGGCGCGACCATCCAGCATGCCGTGCGCTCTCATCACGTCGGGATAGACGTCCATGATCCAGTGCGCGTGCCGCACGCCGCGCGCCTGCGCCGCGAGCTTGGCCAGGAGGCCGACGAAAGGCGGCGTGGTCAGCGCCACGATCAAGTCGGGGCGCTGAGTGTTCGCCAGCTCGACGGCGAGCCGCGCGTAGTAGCCGACGTAGTCGACGAGCTTGCCCACGTAGGTCGCACGGCCGAAGCCGAAGCCCGCGAGGCGCACGACCTCGACACCATCCAACCACTGGTGTGCCGCGTAGTCGCCGCCGCCGGCATAGGCGCGGCGCGAAGCCACCACGACGGCCTCGTGTCCGGCCGCCACCAGCGCCCGCGCCAGCTCGTGCAGATAGCGTCCGGTCGGCGCCACGTCCGGCGGATAGAACTGGTTGAGCAAGAGCACGCGCATGGAGCGGCGGCAGCGTATCATGAGCCAACGGCTACCCGAGCGCCCCATAGATCCTGCGCATCACCTTGTCGCTCAGATAGCTGAGCTCGTCCTGTGCCCTGCTCGGGGGAATCGGCCCACGCACGTTCGCGCTCTCATTGAGCAGGTCCAGGTAACCGAGAATCATGCGCAAGTCGTGCGCTTGCTCGGTCTCCGTGCGTTCGGCCGTGACGAACGCTTTGCCCAGCGCGCCCATCTTGTCGCAAACCGCCGGCTCTTGCAGCAGCCCGGCGAGCGCTGCGTAGCGCTCGTGCGCGCGAAACACGCGCACCCCTGTGCCTTCCGGGTTGTTGTACTTGAACACCGTATCGTTGCCCGACAGGACGGGCCTGGCCATGGCGTGGGCGTCCAGCGCAGATATGCACGCGGTCTCGTTGCCGAGACTCACCAGCACGACTCGCGCTGCACTGATTTCCTCGGCGAGTTTGGTGATCGGCCGATCCATGATCGCAACCCGATGCTGTGGGATGCGTAGCTGCGACAACACGAAAGCCGGCAACGGTCGTCCCTCGACATCGTACGTTGGTCCGTACAAGTCCCACCGGTACGTCGGGAAATCAGCGAGCACGCGCTCCATGGTCTCGGCCCACTGGCGCAAACCCTTCTTGCCCCACGAGCCTACCCAGGCGACGCGGTCTTCCACGGGGCGAGGCACGACGTGCTTGAGGAACCGGTGCCATGGCGTCACGTTGCGCAAGAGTGCGAACTTGTGACGAAGGCTTGGCCTGCGCATGCATTGCTCGGCCAACTGTCCCGGACTGACCATCCCGTACACGTCCACGCACGCGCTGACCTCGAACGCGGCGCGAGGGGAGAGGTGGTCGATGTTCTGGCCAACATGGACAATCCGCGCGGCGGGGAAGAGCGAATGGAGCCAGGGCGCCGCATGGTATGCGCCCTCCAGGAAGATCACGACAGGTCGTCGGATGCGCCCACTGCGGACGAGTACTTGCTGAGCGTCGCGATCGGCAGCACCCACGAACTCGACACCTTCTTCGACGAGGTCCACCTGCGTGGCCCCGATCACCTGCACCGCATGGCCCATGCCCGCGAGGTTGCTCGCATGCCACAACAACTGGCTGCAGGTCCCGCCGATGCTGTGACCGGCGAGCGACGAAAACGTCGCCGGGCATGGGTACCGCGGCGACCAGCCGCGCCAGAGGAGGATGTTCATCGGCGCGGCATTCTTGGCCGATTCTTGCTCGGCGGCAAGCGCCACGATCGGCTCTGCAGCCAAGCCAAGACGTACGCGACACGATCCCATCCCGCCGTGCCTTCCATCGCCGTCCCAGCGCGTTCGGCTGACGTCGCGGTGCCGCATCTGTAGACGGCCAGCAAAATCCGTTGAAATCTGACCGTCGACCACTGTCAGCCTGGCTGTCGTTCGCTCGGACGCAGGCGATCTTTCCAGCCGAGCGGCGCGACGAAGAGCGCTGACCTGGTGCAGCGATGGCACTTCAGGAGCGCGGCCGTTTGTTTCGAGGCGCTCTGCTCGCTCGTCAAGCCGACGGGTGCGGCAGGTATCCGAAGCACACGCCGGTTCCGTTTCGCGAGGAAGAGCTGTGGAACGGCTATCCCGAAGAGACCAACGCGCCCTACGGCATCGCCAAGAAGGCGCTGCTGGTGATGGCGCAGTCCTACCGCGCCCAGTACG
>JADGRF010000029.1 GCA_017881055.1 Sandaracinaceae bacterium | reverse complement strand
GTAGCACGTGCACGAGCTCCCAGGGCATGAAGAGGCCGCGCTTGAGCTGGTAGGCGCCGGCGAAGGAGCCGCCGAGCTCGACCAGGCCGGCGAGCTTGGGATGCACGCGTGGCAGGTGCGGCCGAATCGACGTTCCAACCCTGCGCAGCGCGCGCCCCAGGCCGGGAACGCGTGAGGGTAGTCGCATGGCGTGCACGAAGCGCGGCACGTCGACGAAGGATGAATAGCCGCCGAAGAGCTCGTCGCCGCCGAGGCCGCTGATGGCGACCTTCAAGCCGAGCTCGGCGGTCGCCTTGCTCACGAACCAGGTGTTCACTCCGTCGATGGAGGGCTGGTCCATCGCAGCGAGAATCGCTGGCACGTCGTTCAGGAACTCCTGCTCGTCGACACGGCGCACGTGGTGCGTGAGGCCGTAGTGTGTGGCGACGCTGGCGGCGAGCGGCACTTCGTCGTCGTTGCGGCCCGCGAACTCGGTGAAGCCGAGCGTGATGCCGTGAGTCTGCGTCGCGCCGGCGTCGGCCATCAGGCCAACCAGAGCGCCCGAGTCGACTCCGCCCGAGAGGAACGCGCTGACCGGAACGTCTGCGACCAAGTGATGCGCCGCCGAGTCGAGCAACGCGGCGCGAGCGCGCTCGGCCGCTTCCTCCGCGCTCAGCCTGGGGCTCGCGGTCTCGCAGGCGTCGGCCCAGCACTTGGCGATGGAGAAGTAGCTGTGGGGCTGCGTGACGCCGTCGGCATGTGCGAGCTGCCAAGCGCCGGCCGGCAGCTCGCGAATACCCTCGTAGGTGGTGAACGGTTCCGGCGCCGACCCCCAGAGGTAGAAACCGACCTGTCCCGCCGCGTCGCGCGTCTTACTGACGCCGCCGCCAGCCAAGAGAGCGCGCACCTGTGAGGCGAAGCGAAGGGTCTTGCCATCGTCCGCCACGTAGAGCGGCTTGATGCCGTAGGGATCGCGCGCCAGGAGCAGGCTCTTGCGCGCGCCGTCCCAGAGCCCGAACGTGAACATGCCGCGCAGCTCGTTCAGCATCTCCACGCCGCGATCGGCGTAGAGGTGCAACAGCACCTCCGTATCCGAAGTCGTGCGAAACACGCAGCCGCGCTTCTCGAGCATGTGACGCAGCGCGACGTGGTTGTAGATCTCGCCGTTGAAGGTGACGACGAGCTGTCCGTCCGCGGACGCCATCGGCTGCGACGCTCGGTCCGACAGATCGATGATGGACAGCCGCCGGTGTCCGAGCCCGACGCGTCCATCGGCAGAGAACCATTCACCCTTGCCGTCCGGTCCGCGCCGCTGCATGTGGTCGCGGATCGTGCGCAGCTCGCCCCGGTCGACCGAATCGGTCGTCGAGATACCGTAGGCATAAATACCGGCCACGCCGCACATAATCCGGAACCTAGATCAGTAGCGCAGCAGCTGTCAGCCAATTGCACGCGCTTCGTTGGACGCGTTGCACGCGCGCGGGGGCTATTTGCCCCAGACATCCGGGGGTCACGGCTGCCGCCCCCGATACCACTGCCACAGCGCCTGCACACCCTCGCGCACGCTCGTCTGCGGCGCATACCCCAAGAGCCGCCGCGCCTTGGCGATATCCGCGAAGGTGTAGGTCACATCCGCCGCCGGCATGGGCTCGTTGCTGAGCTTGGCCTTGCCGCCGGCGCACTCTTCGAGCACACGCACGAAGTCACCCAGCACCACCGGCTCACCGCGCCCCAAGTTGATGATCTCGTAGCCCTGCGGCCGATCCACCGCCGCGACGATCCCCGCCGCGATGTCCTTCACGAAGGTCCAGTCGCGCCGCAGCTCGCCACCGTTGTAGAGCGGTACGCTCTTGCCCTGCGTGATGCTGTCGAGCAGCTTGTGCGCCATCATGTCGGGCCGATTGCGCGGGCCGTACACGGTGAAGAAGCGCAGCGCCGTGAAGTTCAGCGCGTGCAGGTTGTGGTACGCGTAGCCGAGCAACTCGACGGCGCGCTTGCTGGCTGGGTAGGGCGCGAGTGGTTTGTCGCAGGGGTCGGTTTCGAGGAACGGCACTTTGTCGGTCTCGCCGTAGACCGACGAGGTCGAGGCGAACACGAAGCTGCCCACGCCGTGGTCACGCGCGGCGTCGAGCATGTGGATGGTGCCGTTGACGTTGACGTCGTAATACAGCTTCGCCTGCCCGATGGACGCGCGCACGCCGGCCAGCGCGGCCAGATGCACGATGGCGTCGAAGCGATGCTGCTTGCACAGGCGATGCACCAGCGCCTCGTCGCGGATGTCGCCTTCCACTAGCTCGAACGCCGCGCCTGCGGGCCAGTGCGCCTGCGCCGCACGCAGCTCCGCAACGTTCCTGCGTTTGAGCTGCGGGTCGTAGTACGCGTCGAAGCTGTCGAGCCCAACCACGGTGTCACCGCGCGCAAGCAGCGCTTCGACGGTATTGCTACCGATGAAGCCTGCCGCGCCAGTGACGAGGATCCGCTTGGGCATGTGTCAGCTGCCTTGGACGCCGATGCCCGCGTAGTCGAAGCCGAGCTTGCGCAGGCCGTAGCTCGCCCAGATGTTGCGGCCGTCGAGCAGGAAGGTGTGGCGCATCGACTGCTTGATGCGATCGAAGTCGGGGTTCTGGTACTCGCGCCACTCGGTGACGAGCACCAGGGCGTCTGCGCCGTTGACCGCGTCGTACTGCTGATCGACCACCTGGATG
>JADGRF010000232.1 GCA_017881055.1 Sandaracinaceae bacterium | reverse complement strand
TGGAAGAGCGGCGTGGCATGCGGCCGGTGCATGTGCGCGTGGCAGTGCGCGAGGGTGCGGAGCGGATCTTTGCCGAGCGCGAAGGGCTGGCGCGCGCGCTGCGCATCTTGGCGGAGCACGCGATCGACGCGACCGACAGCGGTGAGGTGGCGCTTTTGTGCGAGCGGCAGGGTGCGGAGTTGCAGCTGTCGGTGCAGGGCGATGGATTGTCGCGCGAGTCGGTGGAGCTGTCGGCGCTGCTGCGCGAGCCGGACCACGCGGACCGCAAGCATCGCAGCACGCTCTTGCGCTTGGCAATCGCACGCGAGCTGCTGACGTTGCAGGGCGGCCGAATCGAGATCACGGACGTGGCGAGCGGTGCTGCGGGTGCCGTGGTGGTAGTGCGCATGCCGATCCGAGCCGAGGAGCGGGCCCCGTGAAGGCACTTCCCGTGCGCATGGCGCTGGCGACGCTCGCGCTGCTCGTGGGAATTCTGATCTGCTCGGAAGCGTTCGTGTTGTCGATGCGCGATGGCGTGTCGATCGCGGATTTGGCGCGTCCGTCGCTGGCGCTGTTTCTGTTGGCGCTCGCGGGTGCGGGGTTTGCCTATGCACATACGCGGGCGCTGGTGCGTGAGCTCGCTAGGCTGTCGGCGGAGCTGCGTGCACCGAGCTCGCGGCCTTCGCGGCTCACGGCGTCGACGTTTCGGGAGAGTCAGCTGTTGCGTGTAGAGCTGGGAGCGCTCTTGCAGGTGGTGCTGAATGCGGAGGCGACCCGTGACGCCGAGCGCGCGCGCACCGACGCGCCGCTCTCGTTGCGGGTGCGCTTCGTGGCTGCGATGGGGCACGATCTGCGCTCGCCGCTGAACGCGATGTTGGGCTTCTCGGACTTGCTGGCGCTCGAGCGCAACTCCGGCTGGAACACGCAGCAGAAGCACAGCCTCGAGATCCTGCGCGATCGCACGCGCGACTTGCTCGGGCTGATCGACGACATGATCGACTGGGCCAAGCTGGAGGCGGGCGAGCTCTTGTTCGACCTGCACCAGCATGCGGCGCCGCGCTTGGTCGAGCGCGCGATCGACCTGGCAAAGCAGCGCTCGGGTGCGCGCGGGCTGCGCGCGAGCGTGGAGCTGGAGCCGGGTCTGCCGGCCGTGCACGTCGACGAAGCGCGCGTGGTGCAGGCGCTGCTCGGGCTGATGGACAATGCCGCCAAGAGCGACGGGTCACCCGGCCTCACTGTGCGGGCGTCGCGCGTGAAGGGTGAGCCGCTCGTGAAGATCGAAGTAGTGGACGTGCAGCTCGAGATTCGCGAGACCGACCGCGCTCACATGTTCAACGCGTTTAGGCCTTCGTTTGCGCCGTCGGGGCGCAGGATCGCCGGATTGTCTCTGGGTACGGCGATGGCGCGGGCACTGATTCGCGCGCAGGGTGGGGACGTGTGGTTCGAGGGCCGACCTGAACGGGGGACGACGTTTGCCGTCACGTTGCCCACCACGTTGCCCACTACGGCCACTGCGCGTGCTACGCACACCACGAACCCGTAGCGTGACTCGCTGCGCGTGGTAAATTCTCGAGATTGCATGTCCACCGAAGCAGCGCACATCACGGACCTCAGAGAATCCTCGACGATCGCTGCGACCGAGGTCGCGCAGCGCTTGATCGCGAACGTGGGCTTGGTGCTGGAAGGCAAGCGCGCCGTGGTGGAGCTCGCGGTCGCGGCGCTGCTCGCGCGCGGGCACTTGCTGATCGAGGACGTGCCGGGCGTCGGCAAGACCACGCTCGCCCGCGCGCTCGCGGCGAGCATCGGCGTCGAGTTCCGACGCTTGCAGTTTACCTCGGACCTGATGCCAGCTGACGTGCTCGGCGGCAACATATACTCGCAGCAAAAGGGCGAGTTCTCGTTTCGCAAGGGGCCGATCTTCACGAACGTGCTCTTGGCGGACGAGATCAACCGCACCACGCCGAAGACGCAGAGCGCGCTGCTCGAGGCCATGGATGAGCGGCGCGTTTCGCTCGACGGGCACACGCACGTGCTGGACGAGCCGTTCTTCGTGCTGGCTACGCAGAACCCGGAAGAGTTCTTCGGGACGTATCCGCTACCGGAGTCGCAGCTCGACCGTTTTCTGATGCGCTTGCGCATCGGCTATCCGCCCGAGGACATCGAGCGGCAGGTGATCGCCCGGCGTCGTAAGCTCGATCCGGTGGGTGAGCTCGAGGCGGTGGTCGACCGTCGGGACTTGATCTCGGCGCAGAACGCGGTCGACCGGATTCGTGTGGGTGACGAGGTCGTGGACTATTTGCATGCGTTGGTGCTCGCCACGCGTGCGACGCCGCTCTTGTCTATTGGCGCTTCGACGCGTGCCGCGATCGCGCTGGAGCGCGCCGTGCGTGCGCATGCGCTGACCGTCGGGCGCCAATACGCGACGCCGGACGACGTGAAGACCGTGGCGGTGGCAGTGCTTGCGCATCGCGTGCGGCCTTCGGGCAATCGCGACGGCGGTGCAGCGCACATCGACGGCGAGCGCATCATGCGCGACCTGCTGGCGACACTGCCCGTGCCCGTGTAAGGCCAAGGTCGAGGCGTGGCCGAGCTGATCCTGACGCAACCGAAACCGCGCGCGCGAGCTTCGCGTTTGCGGCGCGAGCAGCCGTGGCGGCGTCATCTGCGCACCACGCGCGAGGGCAAGGCGTTCATCATGGTCACGCTCGGCGTGGGCGTGGCGGCGTTCAACACCGGCAACAACCTGTTGTTCCTGATCCTCGGCTTCATGCTGAGCTTGATCGTGCTTTCGGGTGTGATGAGCGAGACGGTGATCAAGGGCGTGCGTGTCAGCCGTGCACTGCCGCAGCGCGCGTTCGCAGGCAAGACCTGCTTGATCGAGCTGGTGCTGAAGAACCAGAAGCCGCGCTCGCCCAGCTACTCGCTGGAGATCGAAGACATCGCAGAGGACGGCCCGACCGAGCGCCGCTGCTACTTCTTGAAAGTCGCGCCGGGCGCCGAGCAATCGGCGGCGTATCGGCGCACGCCCAAGACGCGCGGCACGCTGCAATTCTCGGGGTTTCGCGTGGCCACACGCTATCCGTTCGGGATCTTCGAGAAGTGGCGCACGCTCTCGGCGCCGAGCGAGCTGCTCGTGTATCCGGCGCTGCTCGAGGCGGGCGCGGTCGACGAAGACGCGCGCAGCACCGGCGTAGATGCGCCGACGCATCGCGTGGGTCATGGCGCGGAGATCGCGGGCTTGCGCGGCTATGAAACGGGCGATGACGCGCGCTCGATCCACTGGAAGCGTACGGCCTCGCTCGGCAAGCTGGTGGTGGTCGAGCGGCAGAGCGATGCCAGCTCACAGCTGACGATCTTGATCGACAACGCGCGGCCCGAGCGCGCGGACGCGCCTTGGGACGCCACGTTCGAGCTGGCTGTGTCCGAAGCGGCGACGCTCGCGCTGGCCAGCTTACATCGCGGGCTTGCGGTGGAGGTACTCGCGCGCGGCTCGCGCTCGCCGTTGGTGCTCGCGGGCGCGCTGCCAGATCCGGTGTTGCGCTTTCTCGCGCTGTTGCCGGCCGTGTCCGCCGACCAAGCGCAAGGCTTTGGCAGCTACTCGCGCGCCGCGCGGGTCGTGCGCATCGGTGCGCCAGCGGTGTTGGCAGCGACACGCGCCCAGGAACAGGAACCGCGCGCATGAGCTTTGCGAACCTGCACAAGCTCGTGGCCTATCTGATCTCGGGCTTGGGCCTTCTGGCGCTGTCGCTCGGTAACGAGCTCGACGGCGGCATCCTCGTGCTCACGTTCGTAGGCTACGTTGCTAGCCTGTTTGCAGAGGGCAAGCTCCTGCATCGGCCGCTCTACACGCGCGGCTGGACGGCCGCGGTGGTCGCTCTCTTGCTCTTCCAAATCGTCCGAGGTCTTAGCTCATCGCCGACCCTGGCGATGGCGATCGAGTTCGCGGCGTTCCTGCAAGTGTCGCGGCTCGCGAACCGCCGCACGGCAGCGGACTACCAGCAGATCGCCGTGCTGGCGTTTCTGCACTTGATCGCCGCCACCGTGCTCTCGGCCAGTCTCTCGTACGCGTTGATCTTCGTCGGCTTCGTGATCGTGACGCCGTGGATGCTCGCGCTCTCGCAGCTGCGTCGCGAGATCGAGGGCAACTACCCGGTGCTTGGCGGCACGGAAGAGCAGATCGAGAAATCGCAGGCGGCGATGCGTCGTGTGCTTGCGAGCAAGCGCGTGGTGGGTGCGTCGTTCTTGGTCAGCACGGCGCTCTTGGCGGTGCCGCTGTTTGCCATGACGCTCGCCATCTTCGTGATCGTGCCGCGCGTCGGGCAAGGCTTTTTGAGCTTGCGGCGCAACGAGGGTCAGCGTGTGGCGGGCTTCGGCAACCAGATCGAGCTCGGCGGCTTCGGTGTGATTCGCGACGACCCGACGGTGGTCTTGCGCGTCACGCCTCTGCCGCGCGCGGAAGGCGCGTTGCCGCCGCTTGCGCTGCGCATGCGTGGCACGTCGTTCGATCGCTACGATGGCAAGCGCTGGACGCGCTCGCCGGCCATGGCAACGCCGCTGCACAGCCTTGGTCGCGATCATTATCCGCTGCGTCGGGCCGGCGACCTGAAGCACGATCAGATGCTGCAGGTCGTGCTCGATCACTTGGACGAGCCGGTGATCTTCGTGCCCTACGGTGCGGTGGCGCTGACGGTGCCGCCGCGCATCGTGCAGGGCGAGCCGATCTCGCGCGAGCTGGTGCGTGCCGCGGGCCTCGACATTCGCTACGCGGATCCCGACGAGCTTGGCCTCGTGTACATCGCGTACGTCACGCGCGATCCGAAGGAGGTCGACGTGGTGCCGATGGCCTCCGAGATCCCGGCCAACTACTTACAGCTGCCGCCGCATCTGGAGCGTGTGGCGGCGCTGGCGCGGCGTGTAACTGCGGGCTCGCACGATCCCGACGAAGCCGCGCGCCGCATCGTTTCGTACCTGCACTCGAGCGAGTTCACGTATTCGCTGGAGCAACCCGACGTGAAGAAAGACACGCCGCTCGACGCGTTTCTGTTTCGCGCGAAAAGCGGGCACTGCGAGTACTTCGCGAGCGCGATGGCGATCATGCTGCGCACGCTGAACATCCCATCGCGCAACGTGACGGGCTTCGTGGGCGGTCGCTACAACCCGTACGGCGGGTACTACGCGCTGCGTCAGGGCGATGCGCACTCGTGGGTCGAGGCGTTCATCGAGCACCGCGGCTGGGTCACGTTCGATCCGACACCGCCCGCGCGTGCTGGCCTCGGGCCTCGGCAAAATCTGTGGGCCGACGTGCAGGCGCTGGTGGATGCGCTGCGCACGCGCTGGCTGACCAGCATCGTGGGCTACGATCTGCGCACGCAGGTCACGATCCTGCGCAAGCTCGCGCGCTTCTTCGAGCGTCACAGCCTGACCGGTGGCGGCGCGAACATGCCCTCGTTGAAAGACGGCGCGCGCGCCACGTACAAGCTGCTGCGCTTTGCAGGGCTCGTGCTATTCGTGCTCGGCTTGCCGCTAGGCTTTCTGTGGTGGCGCAGGCGTCGTGCAAAACAAGGCAAAGCGCGGGCACTCTCAGCCGACGCGGCCCAAGCCGTGAAGCTGTATCAGGAGTTGGAGCGAGCTCTCGCTGCGCGCGGCTATGCGCGGCCCGCATCCAGCACGCCCAGCGAGCACTCGCGCGAGCTCACAGCGCGCGGCTTTCCGCACGCGGACGAAGTCCACGAGGTCACCGAGCGCTACATGCAAGCCCGCTACGGCGGCCGCGCGCTAGAGCCCGCCGAGCAAGCCCAGCTGAAGTCCGCGATCGCCAAAGTCCGCTCGGGTCACTCGGGTCACTCGGGTGCTGGGGCGGGTGGCTAGCTTGACGGTGCCGGTGAGGCAGTGTCGTGCTCGCCGCTCGTGGCAATGGCGTCAGTGGCCCGCGCGGACCGAGGGCTGAGAACCGTCATCGTTCGGGATGAAGCCGTAAGCTGGGTGCGTCCGCGGGCCGTTGTGCACTTCCACGCCCGGCTGTGCGCGTCACTGCCTCCCCGGCACCTGCGCCGCCCTTCACAGCGCCACTCGCTCTCTGACGGTTGAGACAATGTCAGCTGCATCAGCTCGCCAGAGCCTTTGACGATCGCTTGCGACGCGGACCTATTCACCCGTCCGCAGGCGAGGGCGGCGCGTAGATCGCAGCTCGCGCTGCGGTGAGGGGGCGGGCGTGGGTCGACGCGCACAGCCGGGCGTGGAAGTGCACAAGGCCGGCGGACGCGCCAAGCACCACGCCGCAAGCCTTTGCACAAACCG
>JADGRF010000231.1 GCA_017881055.1 Sandaracinaceae bacterium | reverse complement strand
GAAGTGCCGAAGCGTGGCTGTGCGCTGGTAGCCGGTCCGCGTCGCGTCTGGCCTGCCAGCGGCATCGCGAGCGTGGCCGCGCTCGACGACGACTTCGTGGTGGCCGGCTACGTGCGCGACGCGCAGGGTGAGCGACTGTTCGTGGTGCAGCTGACGGCGTCAGGCAAGGCGCTGCCAGTGGCGAGCCTGCGCGTCGAGCCGCCGCATCCGAGCGCGAGCCTGGCCGCGCCGGGCCTGGCTGCCGACGCTGCGCAGGGCGTGATGCTCGCCTACACGAATGGCGCGGGCGTCCTGTTCATGCAGAAGCTGCAGGTGGGCTCGGGCCACGGCGCGACGCAGAGCATCGAGCTCGCGCGTGGCGTCGACACGCGCTTCACGCCCGCGGTCGCGTTTGCCAAGCGCGCGGGGCTGATCGCGTACACACTCGGCGTCACGCCGATGCGCAGTATGCTCGCTCGGATCGGGCCGAAGGGCGACCTGCTCGACACGCGCGACATCACGCCCGCGGCCATGGGTGCGGCCGCACCGGCCTTCGTGCTCGGTGCGAACCCGCCGATGATCGTGACCGCGGATGCGCGCAACGGCATGTCGCCGATCGCGCGCACCAGCCTCGCCGAGGATGGCACCCCGCGCGGCTCGCAGGTGGCTGCTCCCGTGGGCATGATGTCCGAGCCGCCGCAGCTGACGGCGGCAGCCGCGAGCTTCGGCACGTTCGTTGGATACACGGGCCTCGGTAACGCCGCGACCAGCGCCGTGGGCCTCGTCCAAATCGCACCCAAGTCCGGCTCGCCCGAGGCCCTAGTCAAGGGCAACGCCTACGGCCCGCTGCACGTGGCTGCGCTTGCCGCGCGCGATGTGCTGCTGTTCGCGGCGGATGCGCCGACGACCCCGGGCAAGAACCCGAAGCACGAGATCACCCTACTGCGCGTCGATGCGGCCGGCCGTGGTGCGCCGCTCGCCATCGCCAGCCCGGGCGGCGATGCGACCAAGGTCGCGCTGGCGCGCACGCAAAGCGGCGAGCTCGCAGTGCTGTTCGACGGGGGAGATGCGATTTACTTGGCGCAAGCGCGCTGCGATGAGCAGGCGCGCTGAGGACGCAATAACCCTGGCGGATTCCCTTTGGCCGTCGGGAATTGTATAAGCCGACCCCGTGGACGCTACGCACTACGAGACGCGAACGGGCGTCCGATACCAGCACTCGTCGTGCGTCGAAGTAGCCCACTGAGCGCGCGATGAGTCCCGACGACAGCGCTGCCATTCCTGCACTTTCCGGCGCCGCCTTGGCCGCGCGCGTGACGCTGGCCCTCGGCATCGCCGCCACGGCAGGTGCGTCGGTTGGACTGTGCATCGCGTACTTCCTCGTCGTCGACGAGCGCTCGTTCCTGACGGCGAACGCCACGACACCCCACGTGCGTGACGTCATGACGCTCGCCGTGCTGGGCGGCGGCTTTCTGTGCGGTGCGTCGTTCGCGTTGCCGCTGCTCATGCGGCGCCTGGCCGCGTTGCCGACCCTCGTGCGCTCGGCCGACGTGATCGCACCGCTCTGTCTCGCGGGCTTCTTGCCGATTCTCTTGGCCTATCGCGCCTGGGAAGGTCGACCGCTCACGTTTCTGGTGCTGCTCAGCGTGGTGGTGCTTGTCGCGGAGCAGCTGCTCGCGCGCTCGTTTGCAGCGTTCGATGGGCTGGCTGCGGACAGTCGTCCCAGCGCGGGAACGTTCCGCCTGCCGCTCGCGCTGCGTCGTCACGCCCCGCTTGCCATCGTCTTGCTCGCGGCGACGGCCTACGCGATCGATTTCTCCCACTACACGCTGCTCAACCACAGACGGTTTGGTACCGCAGGCTTCGATCTCGGCATCAACGTCAACTGGTGCTGGAACGCAATACACGGCCATTTCTTCCGTACGCCCGTGCTGTTTGGCCCTAACGGCGGCAGCATGATCGCCGGTCACGCCATCTTCGCCGTGTTCTTGTGGTTGCCGGTGTTCGCGATGAAGCCGGGCGCCGAGGTGCTGTTGGTCTATCAGTCGGTCATGGCTGCCGTAGCGGCGGTGCCGCTCTACCTGTTCGCGCGCACGCAGATCCCGCGCTGGTCTGCCGCGTGCGTCTCGCTCGCGTACCTGATGTACGCACCCCTGCACGGGCCGAACTTCTACGACTTTCACGAACTCGTAGTCGCGCTGCCCTGGCACTTCCTGCTCTACTGGTTACTCGCCACCAACCGTACGCGCTGGGCTTCGCTCGTGGTCGTGATTCTGTGGGCGCACAGAGAAGACGTCGCGGTCGGTCTCGCGATGCTGGGCCTCGTCTTGCTGCTCTCTGGCGCGCGCCCGCGGTTTGGCGCGGGTCTGGCGGTCGCGTCCGGCGTTTGGTTCGTGATCGACAAGTTCGTGATCATGCCGTATGCGGGCACGTGGTGGTTTGCGTCGATCTACAAAGAGCTGATGCCGGGCGGCGAAGGCGGCTACGGTGGCATCGTCCAGACGATTCTGATCAATCCGGCGTACTTTCTGCAGACCCTGCTCACGCAGGAGAAGTTGATCTACTTCCTGCACATGTTCGCGCCCCTGGCGTTCCTGCCGTTGCGCAGGCCGCTGCTCGTGCTGCTCGCGATCCCAGGCTTCTTCTTCACGCTCATGACCACGGGCTACGCCCCCACGGTGAGCATCGCGTTTCAGTACACGACGCACTTCATTCCGTACCTGTTTGGTGCGGCGGTGTTGGCGCTGCGCATCGTGGGGCGCATGAGCGTGGCCGAGCAACGGGCCGCGCTCTGCGCGCTCATGCTTGGCGTGACGCTGCACAGTGTGTCGTTTGGCGCGATCTTCCAACACGAGACGTTCGTCGGCGGCTTCTCGCACATCCAGTTCGTGGAGACGCCCGAGGACGTAAAGCGCTACGCAGGTTTCCAGCAGCTGGTCGCGAAGATCCCCGAGAGCGCCAGCGTGGCCGCGACCGAAGCCGAGGTCGCCCATGTCTCCGCGCGCGCGAACACGTTTACGCTCAAGTCCGATCATGGCGATGCGGAGTACCTGCTCGTGAACAAGAACGGCGCGATGAATCGCAAGGTGTTGCAGGCGGCCTTCGATCGCAACGTCTACGGGCTCGTCGGCCAATCGCTCGACACCTTCTATCTGTTCAAGAAGGGCTTCAAATCACCGGCCACGGCGCAAGCGCTCAACGCGCTGCGCCTGCATGCCAAGGTCGAGGGCGGGCACGGATGACCGACTCACGCAGCGCAGTCGAACGCACGACGAACGTGGAAAAAGCCAGGCACCGAGCGCAGCTGGCCCACGAGCTGGCCGAACGCGTCTACGAACCGGTGGAGCCGCTGCGAGCAGGTGCGGGGTTTGCGATCGCGTGTGATCTGTATCTGCAGGCCACTTATTGGGTGTTGTGCGCGCTCCAGCACGGGGGTCGCGCCGTGAGCTCGACCGAGGCGTGGGAAGCGGCGGACGCGCTGACGCAGTGGGCCGTTCCAGACGACGCGGCGCGCACGGCGCTCGGAGAGCTGTTCGTCGGCAACACCAGCCGCGAGCTCGCGCTCTTGAACGAGCACGAACAACGCCAGCGTGCGACCGATGCGCGCGCGCTGGCCCACGCGGCCTTCGAGCGCCTCGAGGCTCCGGTGCGCGCGAGAGAGACCAAGCTGCTGCTGCGCGGCCTGCGGCTCGTGTTCGCGCTCGGTTTCGCCGTGCTGATCGTGGTCGGGGGTTACCAATTGGTCGTCGACAAGCTGCGGGGCCCGGACCTGTTGGTAGGCCGCCCGTTTCATACCAGCTCGGTGTGGGCGGTCTGTGATCCCGTGGCCGAGCGCTGCGCCTCGCTCCACAGCAAGATCCTGTTCCACACCAAGGAAGACCCGAATCCCTGGGTCGTGTACGACCTCGGAAAACGCACGACGTTTTCACGGATCTACGTGAAGAACCGCACGGACGAAGCCCCCGACCGTGTCGCCCCCCTGGTGGTCGAAGTCAGCGACGACGACAAGACCTACCGTAAAGTCGCGCGTCACGAGGACACGTTTCGCACCTGGACCGAGACGTTCGCACCCCAGACGGCACGCTACCTGCGCCTGCGCGTCGATCGCAGATCGTATCTGCATCTCGAGCAGGTCATGCTATTTCGTTAACTGGTTACATACCCGCCGAGCAGCCTTCGGCTCTCGGCGTAGTCTCCTACCCGCCGAGCAGCCCATGACCCACGACGCTTCCCAAGATCACTGGCCAAGCAACGCTGTCGAAGCCGAGCAGCTG
>JADGRF010000230.1 GCA_017881055.1 Sandaracinaceae bacterium | reverse complement strand
CACGTCGTGAGTAACCCACTTGGGGCCGTGCTCGAAGTGACACTTCCGGTAGCGCTGCTTCTCCATCAGGCCGTGGGGGTTCTGGACGGCAGCTCTTTCCGCGGACGTCACGTGCACCGAGGCATCGGGAAAGTCTGGCAGCCCGCCAGCGTGGTCGCGATCAAGGTGAGTGCAGATGATGTGCCTGACATCGTTGGTCGAAAAGCCCAGCTTCTGAACTTGCCGTACCGCAGGGAGCGTCGGATCCGGCTCAGCGCGCAGCAACAATTTGTTCGGGAGACCGAGACGGCTCCCATCCTCCATGTCCTTCGTGCCGAGCCCGCAGTCCACGAGAATCAGCTGTCCGCCAGCCTCGATCAGCATGCACAAGCACGGAGTCACGCTCAGTTGTGGGACGAACGTCGACGCAAAGCGCGGATGGAACGTTCCGCAGTTCAGGTAGTGAATCTTCAATGGCATCTCAGCCTCCCAGGTCGCGACACACACGGCACTGCATCGAGCTGCGGTGGCAGCGCCGATAGCGCACCGTATGGCCCGCACGCCGTATGCGTCGAGGACATTGCCGGCCAACGGGGGTGACCGGGCAGGGTTGACCCATGACGACTTCCGCGACAGAGATCGGCCGCTGCCGTCGAACGTCTGCTCGTGCAGCACGACGTCGAGCGTGAGCGAGACCGAGCAGCGAGGAGCAAGCGATGCCGAACGTAGAGCAGGAGATCGAATTTCAGTCGCAGGGCGTCACCTGCAGAGGGTTCTTCGTGCGGCCGAGCTCGGGTGCGCCGGCTCCGCTGATCGTGCTGGGTCAGGGCCTCGGTGGCGTCTACGAGATGTACCTGGATGTCTATGCGCGCATGTTCGCGGACGCGGGTTACGCGGCGCTCACCTTCGACTATCGCCGCTTCGGGCGCAGTGAGGGCCATCCACGTCATCTGCTCGTGCTCGAGCATCAACAGCAAGACTTCGAAGCTGCCATGGACTTCGGAAAGACGCTCGAAGGTGTCGACCCGACCCGCGTCGTGCTCTGGGGCACGTCGCTCGCTGGAGGCCATGTGCTCGACATTGCGGGCCGTCGCGAGGACGTGACCGCCAGCATCATCCAAGGACCGTTCACCGACGGCGTCGCGTCCACGCGCGCCATCTCGCTGCCGAGCATGCTGGGTCTCGGCTTCTTCATTGCTGCCGACGCGTTCGCGCGCCTCTTGCGGCTGCCACCGGTGCTTGCACCGATCGCCGGGCCGTACGGCACACCCGCGCTCATGACGAAAGAAGACGTCGTGCAAAGCGCGCTGCACCTGTTCCCCGCCGGCTCGCGCTTCTCGAAGCGCCTGTCGAGCCTGTACCGCACTTTTGCGCAGAGCAAGATCACGCTGCCAGCCGGTGTGTCCACTTCCGACGAGCCGGAGCGCTTTCCGATCTCGCGCTTCACAGGCTCCGTGCGCCTACCCTCCGGCACCGTTCTCATCACCGGCGTGAGCGCCATCTTCGGCCTCAAGATCGGCTTCTGGCGCCCCGGCAGGAACATGCGAAAGCTCCGTGCGCCGATGCTGGTCTGCGTCTGCGAGCAAGACTCCGTGGCTCCTCCGGCCCGGACCATCGCTTACGCGACAGCTGCGCCAGCTTGCGAGCTCAAGGTCTACCCGTATGGCCACTTCGAGATCTACACCGGAGAGCCTTACGAACGAATCACGACCGACCAGCTGGCGTTCCTCGAACGCGTCGTCCCGATCCGCGCGGGCATGAGCCGCCCAGCTGCGCCCGCCGAGGACATCTGAGCCAGGACATGTGACTTTGGCGGTCACTTCTGGCGGTCACTTTTGGCGGTCACTGACTGGGTAGGCTCCCGAGCGGCTCTTAGCGCTAGACGGCGGCCTCGGGGTCCCAGCGCACAAGGTGCAGCACCATCAAGCCGGCGAGCTCGCTGAGCTCGGACTGCGCCGCGAGTGTGCGCATCTGCTGAAAGTAATCGAGCTCGACGGGGACCTCTACGTGCGCGACCCATACCAGATCCGCGGTCAGTGGGTGCCGCTGTCCAAGCTGCAGACCACGCTGAAACCGAAGTTCAAAGGCACCGTCGTCGGAGCGCCTTCGGTGAGCGCGTCCGTGTTGCGGAACGATGACGGCAGCTGGAGCGCGTCGTTGCAGCTCAGCGCACCCGTGATGCGCGCTGCATGCGACCCGCACCAGATGTGCAGCGGTGGCCCAGACACCGACACCGAATACCAAGACCTCGGCGAGGCCGTGCTCCACGCAGCACCTTGAATGCTGCAACCGCGGCATGCGGCGCTTGCTATCAAAGCGTGCTGCCGAGCGCGCCGCTCAGTGTCAGCGAGCACAAGACCTTCGAGCTAGGCGACGCGCGTGCGCACAACCGCTTGCTGACTAGCAGCTGCCTTGCGATGGGCCTGAATGACGTCAACTGCTTCGGCGATCGCGATCTGAAGACCCACGCGAATTACCAGGGCCCGCTGACACCGCTGATGGTGTAAGAAGCTTGGCTGGACCGTGTTTGCCATGTCGCGGCACTTAATGCGCGACGGCGCGCAGCACGGGCAGACCTCCAGCCATCGCGTTGCTTCAGCTGCGACGACCCGCCCGAGGTCGGTAGGTCGCGCGACCGGCGAGGATCTCATGCGAACTGGCACTGGTAGAGTCCACTGGGCATCATCGGCCGACCTCCAACGCCGTTGTCCGAGGTTCGTATGCGTGGGTGCCATCCTGCTGGTCGCATGCAGCAACGCTGCCAACGCGAATGTGGACGCAGGGCGAGCCGTGAGTGGCGCAGACGCGGGCGACTTGCGTGATGGGGGCACACCGGGCTGCACGGCCGCCGCATCGGCAGCTGGTGAAGCTCTATGCTCCAGGTGCGCAAGCTCTACGTTGACTGCGTCACGCCCGCTGGTGAGGTGTACGTGGTGTATCTGAGCTCGCTGCGCGCGCTGGGCTTGCAGCTGGCGCCGGCAGGCATCGAGTCCTACGACGCCAGCGGTACGCGTACCATCTTGCGCGGCCGCGCCTGACAATCGCTACGCTACGAAAGCAACTTCGACGACCTGCGCCTGCTCGAGCTCGACGTTGCGGGCCATGCCTGCCGCGTCGAGCTCAGCATCGAGCAAGGTGCCTGCGTGCCCGCGCTCGCGCCTCCGGCGGGCATCGTCTGGTCGGTGAAGGCGGCGCGTGCCGAGGTTCGTATCCTGGGTCTGCCCGGCCACGTCACTGAAAGCTGCGGTCACGAGTCGTCCGGCGGTCGCTTACGAGCTATGCTCCCAACCTCTTGGGGAGATTCGTCATGCGCATACAGCTCGTTGGAGTGTCGTTGTTCGCCGTGGCGCTTCTGCCACTTCTGGGTTGCCCGAAGTCGGAGCCGACCCCTCCATCGCAGATCAAGGACGGCGGTAGCTCGCAGGCTGGGAGCGCCGGGCACGCGGGTGCCGCTGGCGGCGGCGCCGGCGCTGCAGCTGATGGCGGCGGAAAGAGTGGCGCGGGTGGCGCGTCTGCGGGGGATGCGAGCGTGGCGGGCGCGGACGGTGGCAACACCGGTGCGGGCTGCAAGCGCGGCGGTTGCTCGGGGCAGCTTTGCGTCGACACCTCGGCTGCCGACCCGATCACCACGTGCGAGTACCGCGCCGAATACGGCTGCTATCAAAAGGCCGCGTGCGAACGCCAGGCCGGCGGCACCTGCGGGCATACACCCTCGCCAGCTCTCTCTGCTTGTCTCGCTCAGGCCACAGCCGACGGCGGCGTGCCCAACGGCCTTGCCTGGTACGAGACCTGCGGCGCGCCGGTCTGCAAGTCGACACCGGTGGACGACCCGAACGTCGCCAACTGCAAGACCGAGAGCGCAGGCGCAGCGTGCACGACGAAAGACGCGACCTGCGACTTGGTCAATGGCTGCGGTAGCAAGCTGCTGTGCACGGATCAGGATCCCACCATGGCTGTCGGCGGTTGTCCGAAGTCGCGTGCGCGCTTCAAGCGAGACATTCGCTATCTCGGCAGCGCGCAGCGCGAGCGCATCTACCAGGATCTGCTCTCGATCCCGATCGCTTCTTACGAGTACAAAGACGATCCCGCCGCGACTCCGCAGCTCGGCTTCATCATCGACGACATCGAGCCGAGCCCGGCCGTGCGCGGTGATCGCGTGAACCTCTACGGATACCTGAGCATGGCCGTGAATGCGGTGCAGCTGCAGGCCAAAGAGATCGACGCTCTCAAGCAGGAGATCGCAGCCCTGCGCGCGCAGGCAGAGCAGCGCGCGGTAAGCTGTCAGCCCTAGCGCGCCAAGACCGACTTCTTCAACAACGTGTCTCACGAGTTGCGCTCACCCCTCACCATGATCCTGGCGCCGCTCGAAGAGCTGGTCGCCGGACGGCCGCCGCCGGGTGGGGAGCGTGCCGCGTTCGAGGTCATGCACCGCAACGCCAGCAGGCTCGTGCGACTCATCAATCAGCTACTCGATTTGGCAAAGATCGACGCCGGCGAGCTGCAAATCGTACCGACGCCGAGCGATCTGACGGCGCTCGTCCGCAGCGCGCTGCGCGGCTTCGAACCGGCTGCCGCACAAAAACGTGTCCAGCTCACGCTGCAGGCGCCGCAGAGCATGGCGGACGTGTCGGTCGATGTTTCCTGGATCGAGTCGGCGGTCACCAACCTGGTCGCCAATGCGCTGCGCTTGACGGCCCCGAACACGGCCGTGCAGGTGCGCGTGATCGATGACGGCGACTCGGTGTCGGTCGCGGTGTCAGACACAGGTCCAGGGATTGCGCCCGCGGATCAACAGAAGATCTTCGAGCGTTTCGCGCACGGCGACAGCACGCGTCGGCCGATCGGCGGCACCGGCATCGGTTTGGCGCTGGTCCGAGAGGCTGCCAGCTTGCACGGCGGCGACGCGGCCGTGGTGTCCGAGCTGGGTCACGGCGCGACCTTCACGTTGACGTTGCCGCGCGGAGCCACTGCTGCTGTCGGCGGCGGGAAGGTTTCGCCGGCTGCGGCTGAGCGTGTGGTGCAGCACGCCCTGGGCGAGCTCCGGGAACGGGGTTGCCGCCGGGTTGACCGACCGCGTGTTCGAGCCGTTCTGGACCACGCGCGCTGCGGGTGAGGGTACGGGGCTAGGCTTGTCGATCGCCAAGCAGATCGTCGAGGAACACGGGGGTAGCATCGAGGTCGGCGCCGGTCCTCTCGGTGGTGCTGTATTCACGGTGCGTTTGCCGCTGCGTCGAAGAATCACGTCGGCGTTAGTCGGCTTGTCAGCTGCAGTGGGACGCGGAGCGACTGCGCGGCCCGGTTGACTCGATGCGACCATGCAAGCGTGACGCGCAACGGCATCCGTGATAAAGATGCTGGAAATGAGGGGCGCTTCGATGCAGTTCGAATTTCTTGTCGCAGAGCGCGCGCGACACCTGGCGAGCGTCGTATTGTTGTTGTGTGCCACGGCGTGCTCGGGCGGAAGCAAAGCGCCCATCCTCGCCAACGGCGGCGGCAACCAGTCGAACGGCCGCGGCAACGGCTCGGGCGGCAGCGGCAACGGCTCGGGCGGGAAAGCGTCCACCGACGGCGGCCTCGACGGCTCCGTCCACGTGATCGATTGCACGTCGGTCGACTGCGGTTTGCACGGCGTGTGCAGCGTCGACAGCACGACCAACATGGCGAAGTGCACCTGCGACAAGGGCTACATCGTCAACGCGGGCTCAGCTACCGGCGCCTGCATCGAGGACGTCAACTGCATCGAGCTGCGCGCGCTGGAGTGCGATGCGCGCTGGGGCTCGCCGGGCTCGGCCATCGGAATCACCGTGTCCGCTTCGTATTGCTCGGGGCGCCCGGACACGGGCATCAAACCCACGGATCTCACGGTCGAAGAAAAAGCAGCCACCGAGGACTGGAAGTCTCTGCCGCCCGAGACGCCGACCACCGTCGTCGATCGTAAGTTCGCCTCGCACGTCTATTTCGCGGTCGATGTGTCGCAGTCGATCCAAGACAGCAAGGTGCTCGCGAAGGTCGCCACCGCCATCTCCGGCATGCTTGACGAGCTAGCGAAGACCGCGGACCCGCCGCGCGTCGCCGTCTGGGCCTTCGACGGCAAGCCGTACCTGTACCCCGTGCTGTCCGAGACCACGGATCTCGCGCAGGCCAAGACACAGCTCGCCGCCAAGCTCGGCAGCTTCAAGGGCCGCGATCCGCAGGCCACCAACCTGTTCGGCGCGGTCAAGTACGTGCTCGACAAGCTGGAACGCTCGATCGAGCTCAAGTCGATCATCGACGAGGACGGCCTGCTCAGCGCCGGCACGGCGATCATCATCTCCGATGGCGACGACGAGACCGGCACGTACACGTTCCAGCAAACCCAGGACGCCATCGCTGCACACGTGCACAAGGTGATCACGGTCGGGCTCGGCAAGAACGCGAACTTTCCCAAGCTCACGATGCTCGGTCGCGACGGCTCGTTCTCCGTCGCCGACCCGTCCATGCTGAGCGTTGCCTTCGACTCGGTCAGCGCCAACATCAAGCGCTTCACCGACAGCCTGCGCTTCATCGGCTACTGCTCGCCCAAGCGCGGCAACACCTTCAGCGCGCGCGTGCGCATCAAGGGCTCGAACGACGTCGTCTGCAACTACGACGCGACGTACTTCACCGACGGCTGCAGCTCGGCCACCTTCGATCCAAAGAAGGAGTGCGCGAGTCTGCAGTGCGGCGATCTGCTCGGCTGCGGCGAGTGTGCGGCGGGGCAGTGCTGCCTGCACGGCCAGTGCATGGGGCCGTCGACGGCTTCCAAGGATGCCGACTGCGGCGCCGAGTGGATGTGCGACCCGGCGCTGACATGCAACTTCAACGCGGCGCCCAACGTGTGCGCGACGACGGTCGCGAGCTCCGAGGCCTGCGACAGCGGCAGCAGCCTCTGTGACCCCGACGTGGACTACTGCTTCTCGTCGGATCCGAAGACGATGCCGACGACGTGCGCCCCTCGCGGCGGGATCGGAACCCCGTGCAAGACCAACGAGGAGTGCGCGTCCGGGCACTGCGACCGGGATCCCGACAAGCCCGGGGCCAACAGCTACTCGTGTCGCCCCATCGCCTTGATGTTCGAGCACTGCACCGCGGGCGGCTCGGCCACTTCGTGCGAAAAGGGAACGTACTGCGACCCCGGGGACAGCACCTGCAAGGCACAGCTCTGGCACCAGCTACCGTGCACGTTCAACGCTCAGTGCCGCAGCGGCGTCTGCGAAATGGCCGTCGGCGGCAGAATGGTGTGCGCCGGCGAAGACCGTTGCTACTTCCCGCTGCAGCTCTGACGACAGGCTCCGTGACACGGCGAGCTATCTCCCGGCGGCGGTACTGATGCGGACGCCCGGTAACGGGGACGCTTGCCCCGGCGATCCCCTTAGGCGACCAGCAAGACTAGCTGCGGCGCCCCTCGAGCGAGAGGTCCCACGGCACGCTGCGCGAGCGTAGCTCGGCGGTGTAGATCGAGTCGCGACGCAGAGCACGCGACACGAACGTGGACACGGCCGTTGCGAGCAGCAGCGGCAACACGATGGCGTAGTCGCCGGAGAGCTCGAACACGAGCACGACCGCCATCATCGGTGCGTGCGTGGTGGCCGCCGTGGTCGCGGCCATGCCGACGAGCGCGTACGCGCCGATCGAGCCGACGGCGGACGGGCCGAAGAGGTGACCGAGCAGCGCGCCGTAACACGCACCGAGCGCGGCGCCGAGAAAGAGGATTGGCGTGAACACGCCACCGGGGCTGCCCGAAGAAACAGACGCAGTGGTGGCGAAGGCCTTGGCCACGCAGAGCGTGGCGATCAACGTCAGCGGGAACGCGCCATCGAGCAGCAGGTTGAGCGGCTCGTAGCCATTACCGGCGACCTCCGGCCACGAAAGCGCGAGCAAACCGACGAGCGCACCGCCGAGTGCTGCTCGGAATGGCTGCGGTACACGCGAGCGGGCGAACAGGCGCTCACCCGACGACAGCATGCGCATGAACAGCTGCGCGCCGACGCCTGCCAGAAGGCCGAGAAACGTATGCGCGAGCAGCTCGGTCTGCGATGTGAGCGAGAAGGCGCGCGAGCCATAGATCGGTCCGCCACCCAAGACGGCACGCGTGAGCGCGGTCGAGATCGCAGCGGCGGCAATGGCGGGCAGCATCGCGTCGAGCACGACGATGCCGGTGACGACCTCGAGCACGAAGAGCACCGCCGCGAGCGGCGTGTTGTAAGCGGCGGCGAAACCTGCGGCAGTGCCCGCAGCAATCAGTGTGCGCGCGCGGCGCGAGCCAAGGCCGATGGAGTCGGCGACGTAACTACCGATCGCGCCACCGAACTGGATGATCGGACCTTCCCGGCCGATCGAGCCACCCGTTGCAATGGCGATCGACGAGCCGAGCGACTTCAGCAGCGTCACGCGCATCGACAGGCGAACCTTGCCGAACACCACCGCTTCCATGACGTCGCCGACACCCTGCGCGCGTCCGATGCGCTGCGTGAGCCAGGTCGTCGTGCCAGCCACGAGCCCGCCGGCGGCTGGCAATGCGACGCGCTGCCAGCCCGGCAAGCCACGAAACGCTGTGACCACGTCACTGCTCGCGAAGGCCGCGTGCATCAGGAACGTGAACAACGCGCGCAGCGCGATTGCGAAGGCCGCGGCAGCCACGGAGACCAGGCCGAGCGCGAGCAGGTAGCGCGTCATGCCGAACGGCCGCGGCGGAGTCAGCGAGGACGCAGCAGGTGTTGTCATGCGAGGGACGCGCACAGCGGTGAGAACATTGGAGGCCGGCTAAACAGTAACGCATGGACCGTGAGACACGAGCGAGGCGCCTTGTCTTCGGGTCGTGCAAGCACGACCCGCAAACCGCGTTTCGAGGAGCGCGCGCAGGCTACTCCTGTAGCTGAGCACGCACCGCAGAACCGGGTCGGGGTTCGGGGCCCCAACCCCCAACCAAGCGGCGGATAGCGATGTGGATCGCGGTCCAGGCGTTACTGTTTAGTCGATCCCCAGCTTTCGTTGGCCGTTGCTGCGGAACCAGATGAAACCCTCTTTCTTCGCAAGCTTGAGGTCTTCCGGCTCAACACACAAGCCACGCACGAAGTCGGCGCCAGCCAGCACGCACAAGAGCGCGTCGAGCTGATCGGAGTCCTCGATCATCAGATCGTGCGTGACGTCGATCTGCATCTCTTTACCGAGACGCTTCAGGATTTCGGCCCGCGACTTGCGACCCTGCGCGCTGTCGGACTTGTAGCCGGTGCGATGCAGGCCGCGCGCGAGCAGCGTGGCGGTCGGAAACACTTCGATCGCACCCGAGTCGCTGGCCGGCCACCAGGCCAGTGGTATGCGCTTGTCCGAACGCTCGCGGATCTCGGCGAGCAGCGCCAGCGCGGCATGCGTGGTGCGCGCGATGCGATCGGCCGCGACTTCCGACGGAAGCTTGCCGACGGCACGCTGCACCATGCGGTCGGTCTCACGTCGGAACAGCGCGTCGGGCGCCTTCTTGATCAAGGCTCCGGCCTCGTGTTTCGCGAGCGTCGCGCCAAAGCCTTGCGGCCAGCCAAGCGGCGCATCGAACGCCAGCACGAAGCGCGGCGCGTGTTCGATCCAGTGGCAAACATTGGCAGCTGCGGATTCGCCCGCCGTACCGAGCGTGACGCGGTCGACGCGCAGCTTGCCAGTCGGCTCGATGCAGCCTCGCGCGAGGCCCATGCGCTCTTCCTGCGTCGCACAGTCGACGCCGATGATCGTGCACTCGGGTCCGCCGTAGGTCATGGGCTGGGCTTTCGGCTGGCTACTTCCGCTTCCCGGTGCAGCTTACGCCAAAGTCGCCCTAACCGCTTGCCATGCGCGACCGGCCCCTCGACCGGCTCGGTGTGCCGTGCGTGCCCGTGAGCGCGTGCCGCATCGCCCAGGCCGCGCTCATACAGCTTGGCCAGCGCGAAGTGCAGCGGACCTGCGTCGCGGTCGGTCTTCGCGAACACCAGCGCCTCTTCGAGCGCGCGCGCTGCCGCGGCTGGGTCGCCGGCGCGACGCTGCACGTCAGCTGCCAATGTGCAGGCGGCGCGCGAGAGCGCCAGCGTACCTTGTCGATCGCCCGTGGCATCGATCACGGCTTGCGTGAAACACAGCGCGCGCTCAGGGTGCTTCGCGCGCGCCGCTACGCGGGCGAAGGCGAGCGCGTCTTGGACGGGCACGTCCAGCTCACCACGCTCGAAGCGCTCGCCGAGAATACCGAGCATCGCCGCGAGCGCGATCAAGTCGTTCTGGTTGTGCTCGATCACGGGCAAGAGGCGCTCGGCGCCACCCTCGCGCAGGAACGCGAAGTAGCGACCCGGGATCTCGGCACCATCGATAT
>JADGRF010000229.1 GCA_017881055.1 Sandaracinaceae bacterium | reverse complement strand
CGCGGGGTGCCGGTAAATCGACCACGCCGCGGGGTGCCGGTAAATCGACCACGCCGCGGGGTGCCGGTAAATCGACCACGCCGCGGGGTGCCGGTAAATCGACCACGCCGCGGGGTGCCGGTAAATCCACGATGCCGGCCTTGGGCGCGGGCAGATCAATCTCGCCGAAGCTCGGACCACCGGCGGGGCTGCGCTTGGGCGCGGGCAGATCAATCATCTGCTTGGGCGCGGGCAGATCGATCATCTCGGAGTCGGGACGCGCAGCTGGTTTGGGCGCTGCGGCCTTGGGCGCGGGCAAATCCACCTCGAGCGAGGGCGCCGAGAACTCGTCTTCGTCGAAGTCGAGGTCGGCGCGCGCACCGGTCTTCGGTGCCGGCAGATCGATGAAGCCGGACGACGCATCGGCTGCGCGTTTCCGCGCGGGCAGATCCGCGCCGCCTTTGAGCGCGGGCAAGTCGGAGTGGACGTCGGACGCGGCCACGCCACCCATGATCGTGCGCTTCGGGACGCCGGCCGCGGTGCCCGCGGCTGCAGCAAAAGACGCGGGCGCCGCCGGCGCAGCACCAAACGCAGATGCCGCACCGGCGCGCGCGTTGCCAGCTGACGTGCTGGCAGTGGCGGTGCCAGCCGCACCCATGCCTTTGGGCAAGCCCGCGGGCGCGGGGCGCGGGGCTGGCAACTTCGCGTCCGGCGCGGGGGGCGCCAGGGAACCCCACGGAACTGCAGGCTTCGGCGGTGGCTTGAGCGCGGGTAGATCCGCCGTGCTGTCGCCCGGTGCGGCTGCGATTGGCGGCGCGATCGGGGCGATTGGACCTGGCGGCAGGCCGACCATCGTGCCCTTGAACGCGGCGCGGGCGGCCGAAGCGACCGGGGGTGCAATCGGTGTTGCAGCTAACGGAGGAGGATCGAGCGGCGCCGGCTCGGGTGCCTGCTGACCGACCAGGGTCTTCGTCAGCATGGCAGCGGGTGGCGGCGCGATCGCCGGTGCTCGCGAGACCGCGCCCGCAGCGGGCAGCGGCGCAGTGAGCGGACCCACCCCAAGCGACGTGTTCTCGAGGGTAACCGTGCTGCCGTCTTTGGCGACGGTGAAGCTCGTGTTGCACTTCGGACAACGCATCTTCATGCCGTTATCCGGCACGCGACGCTCGTCGACGTCATAGGGTGACTTACACGAAACGCACTCGACCTTGATCATGTTCGAGAAAAGCGCCTGCTGATGGAGAAACAGGAGTTGGAGCGAAACGAGAATAACACGCTCGCGCTTGACGACGCACGTTTGCAGACGATAGACAGGTGGGTGTGAAACACACGGTCACGTTGGAGATTGCCGGAACCAAGTTTCGCCTCGTAGCCGACGCGGATCAGGCACATCTCCAGGAGCTGGCGGCGCTCGTGAACGAGCGCGTGGCTAAGCTCGGCGCGGCGAGCAAGAGCGCGTCGGCCGCGCAGCTGCTGGCGCTGGTGTCACTCGGCTTGGCCGACGATCTGCGCGCGTCCGAAAAGAAGGTTCGCGACGTCGATCAACTCGCGCACACCGCGATTTCCAGCGTAATCGCACGCATCGACAGCCGGCTCGCCGAAGACTCGAGCGCGCACGACGCCGAGTCCGAAGCGCCGGGTTGAGCGGATTGACGCCCGGCTCGCGGGCGTGTGTGACTGATTTGTGCGTGCAAGTACGTACGAACGTACTTGTGTCTGACGTACCTGTGTCGACGGAGCGAAGCATGAGCGCGAGCCCTTTCGATGCCGACGGCCCCGAGCTCGCAGCGCTGCGGGCACGGGCGAAGACGGAAATCCGCAGGCAACTCCGCTCGGTGCGCGGCGTGTTGCCGGAGACGGCGTGCGCGGAACGCTCGGCGCGCGCGACGGCGCACCTGCTGACCTTGCCGGAAGTGATGCAGGCGAAGACCGTGATCGCGTACGTCGCGATGCGCAAAGAGATCGATCCGCGCGGTCTGTGCGAGACGCTGCGCGCGCAGGGCAAGCTGCTCGGCCTGCCGCGCGTCGACGGAGACACTCTGAGCTTGCACGCGGTCGAAGACGACGACGGGTTGATAGAGAACGACATGGGCGTGCTCGAGCCTAGAGAGAGCGCGCCGCGCATCGAGCTAGCTGACGTCGACGTGATCGTGGTGCCTGCGCTTGCGCTCGATCCACGCGGCTATCGCATCGGCTACGGCGGAGGCTTCTACGATCACCTGCTCCCGCTGCTGCCGAACGCATTCAAGCTCGGCTTCGTGTACGACTTTCAGTTGATCGCGGAGGCACCGAACGCTCCGCACGACGCGCCGGTGGACTGTCTGGTCACCGACGCCCGCGTCATGCGTGCGGAGCGCTGACGGGATCGCTCGGCTCGGACGCGTCGGCACCGAACGCGTTGTCGAGGGCTCGTTCTTCGCTGACCGCGGCTTCCGGTGCGGCGCGGTGCAGATGATCCACGATCGCGCGCGCTTGCTTCGTGCTGGCGCCAAACGCCACCAGCTCGTCTGCGCTCGCGGCGCGCAGCGCGTCGACCGAGCCGGCCTTGCGCAGCAGCAGGATGCGCGTCTTTTTGCCGATGCCGGGGACGTCGTCGAGCTCGGAGCGCAGGCGCTTGCCGCGACCGAGCCGGGTGCGGGCCTCGTTGCTGGCGCGGTGGGCTTCGTCGCGTGCTTGAGCGAGCAGCACGAGCGCGTGGCTCGCGGAACGCAGCTCGATCGGGTTCTTGCGCCCAGGCACGTAGATGCGATCGACGAGCTGCTCGCCCATGACGTTTTCCTTCTCTTTGGCGAGCGCAGCGACCGGCAAGCTCGTGACGCCGAGCTCCGCGAGCACGGCCACGGCGATCGCGAGTTGGCCCTTGCCACCGTCGACGACCAGCAAGTCCGGCAGCTCCCAGCCTGCTTCCTGCGCTTTGCCGCGCTTGCAGCGGCGCGTGAGTGCTTCGCGCATCGCACCGTAGTCATCGCCACCGGACACGCTGCGGATGTGGAACGTGCGGTAGCGCTTGCGATCCGGCTCGCCATCGCGGAAGGCCACGATCACCGCAACGGTGTCGGTACCGCTGGTGTGCGAGACGTCGATGCACTCGAAGCGACGCGGCGGCGCACCGAGACCCAGCTTGTCGGCGAGCGTAGCCAGGCGCGAGTCCATGTCTTCGCGTGCGCGAGCTTTTTCACGAAAGGCGTGCGCGGCATTCTCCATGGCCATGCGCAGCAGCTGCGCCTTTGGGCCGCGCTGCGGGCGCAGGATCGACACGCGACCGCCGCGCTGCTCTTCCAAGATCTCACACAGGCCCTGGGCCGCTTCGATCGGCGTCGGGATCAAGACTTCGTCGGGCACGAAGCTGCCGAGCCGGTAGTACTCCGCGACGAACGCGCCGATCAGCTCGTCGTCGGGCAGGCGCACGTCGCGTAGATCGAACGTACGCACGCCGTTCACGCGACCGTGGCGCGCCATGAGCACGGCCAGCTCGACTTTGTCGTCTTTGCGGAAGTAGCCGAACACGTCTTGATCGATGTCGCGGACCACCGACACGCGCTGCTCCTGCTGCACCGAAGCCACCGCGCGGATCTGGTCGCGGTATACGGCGGCAGTCTCGTATTTCTCGGCCGCGGCGGCGGCGTGCATGGCGCTCGTCAGCTGCTCCACCAACTCGTCGTGTCGGCCGTCCAAGAACAGGCCCACGTTGTGGACCTGCGCGCCGTACTCCGCGCGATCCACGTCGCGCACACACGGCGCCGGGCAGCGCTTGATCTGGTATTGCAGGCAAGGTCGCTCACGCGACGACAGCTCCGCGTCGGTGCACGTGCGCAGCTGGAAATGCCGGTTCACCAAGCGCAGCGTGGAGCGGGCCGCCGTGGCCGAGTGATACGGGCCGAAGTAGCGCGCGCGATCGCTCTTGGGCTTGCGCACGACCTCGAGGCGTGGCCAGCTCGCGGCCTCATCGAGCCGCAACGACAAGTAGTCTTTGTCGTCGCGCAGCTTCACGTTGTAGCGAGGCTGGTGCTGCTTGATCAGGCTGTTCTCGAGCAGCGCCGCTTCTTTTTCGGTCGCCGTGACGAACGTCTCGATGTCGCCGATCTCACGGGCGAGCCGATCGATGAAGTAGCGTTGATCGCTGGTGCTGGCTTGGAAGTAGCTGCGCACGCGGCTCTTCAAGCTCGCGGCTTTGCCAACGTATAGAAACTCGCCCTGCTCGCCCTTGAAGACGTACACGCCCGGCGTCGCCGGCAGCGAGTCGAGCTTCTTTCTCCAGTCTGGGGTGGCGCGTTCGGTCACGCCGAAGTTGTATCAGACGGCGAGCGCGGCCGCCGGTGCTGCGGCCTTGCGCAAACGCACCTCGAAGCGCGCGCCGCCCTCGGGGCGATTGACCGCGACTATCGTGCCGCCAAGACCATCGATGATGGCGTGACTCACCGCGAGCCCGAGGCCCGTACCTTCGCCCGCGGGTTTACTCGTGGTGAACGGATCGAAGAGCTTGTCGAGCATGTCGGCGGCAATACCGGGGCCGTCGTCTTCGACCACGAGTCGCAGATACTTCTCGTCTGGCGCGGGCTCGACGCGGATCGCGATCCGACCTTTGCCGTCGAGCGCATCGAGCGCGTTGAGCACGAGGTTCAATACCACTTGCGTCAAGCGGTGCTGCGGGCCTTGCACGCGCCGCGTCGCGGGATCGATCGCGACGTCGATCGCGACCGCGCGCGACTCTTTCTGCGGGCGCACCAGGTTCACGGCGTCGGCGATCACGTCGTGCAGGTCGGCGGTCTGCAGCGGTGCGTCGTTGTCGACGTCGTGGCGCGCGAAGTCGAGCAGGTCGCGGATGATCCGGTTGATGCGCTCGGTCTCGCGTTGAATGCGCACCAGAAACTCGCTGGTCTCGCTCTCGCTCAGGCCGCCTTCACGCAACAACTCGACCAGGCCCAGCACGGCGGCGAGCGGGTTGCCGATCTCGTGCGCGACGCCCGCGGCGAGCCTGCCGATCGAGGCCAGCTTCTCGCCGTGGATCAGCTGCTGCTCCTTGCTCTTCAGCTCCTCGGTCGTGCGCTCGAGCTCGGCGAGCCGGTCGACCAAGCGCGTGCGCTCGGCGCGCAGCATGATCGCCATCTCGTTGAACGCGCGTGCCAAGCGTGCGGCTTCGGCGGAGCCGCGTTCGGTCACCAGCACGTGCTCGCCGCCAGCCTGCAAGGCTTCGGCCGAGTACGTCAGGCGATCGAGCGGGCGCACGATCAGGTACGTGAGCGCGACGTACGCGAGCAAGAGTACGGCGAGGCCGGTGAGCGCGAGGTAGAAGATGAGCAGCGCGGAGACGGGGCCGCTGTCGTGACGGTGCGCGGGCGAGAGCCAGAGGACGAGGTGACCTCCACCGGCAAGCCCGGTACGCGCCGAGGGCACGCCGAGCGCCCGCCCGCACGAGAACACGCTGCCTCCGGGGCGCTCCACACGCAGCGCGACGAGCTGCATGCGAGAGCCGAGCCCGAGGCAAAGGGACGACAGCGCCGGGTCCGTGCGGTCACCCGGCTGTTCGAGCGCCGTGGCCAAGGTTCGCGCCACGATGTGTGCGGCGCGCGCTTCGTCCAAGAGCGCGCTTCGTCTCGTCAGCTGCAACGTCGCGTAGCCGGCCAACCAGAACGAGAGCGCGAACACGCTCGACAACGAAAGGACGATCTGTGCGCGAAGCCCGAGGCGAGGAAGGCGCATGGCTCGCCGCGCTCAGTCTGAGAGGGAGTCGATGCGAACTTTGAGATCCGCGAAGCGCTTCAGGAACTGGCCGTGCTCGGCGCGGAACGCCTGAAGATAGCGGCGCTCCTCGCGCAATGTGCCGAGCTCGTCGACCAGCTGGCCGAGCTTCTCGACCAAGTGCGCGGCGCCGCGAAACGGCGCATCCGACGCCTTCACGCTGCCACCTTCGTAGCGATCGATGTGGCCGGTGCCCGTCTGCGAATACAAAAGGCCAAGCGAGCCGCTCTTCTGGCTCTGTGCGGAGCGCAGCAGCATCTGACCTGGCAGATCCGCGAGCTCGTCGCGCACGCAGATGATCTGGAACGAGAACGTAGAGGCCTTGTCGAGGCCGGAGCCGCCGCTCAGCTCGACCGAGATCTCCCACGGCTTGTCGGTGAGCAGGTTCGCGGCCTGCTGCAAGAAGGCTTGGTCCTCGTCGATCACCAGGATCGCCGGCTTCATCTGCAGGCCGGCGCCGCTGGAGTCGGCGCTGCCGTACACACGGCGACCGAGCAAGAGCAGGATCTTCATCGCGTCGTCGAGCACGGCGCGCACTTCGCGTAGCAGCGAGCTGTTCTTGCTACCGGCGTGGTAGCGATCGACCGCGCGCTGCATCGCGGCGCGCAGGTGATCGATCTGGTCGGGACGCTTACTCACGATGTCGACGACGCCGATGCGCAGCGCTTCCACCGCCGCTTCGAACGAGCGGCGGCCGCACATCAGCACGACACGCGTGGGTGCAGAGTGCTGCGAGACGTACGTCGCGAGCGCGAGCCCTTCGTTGGTGCCGCCGAAATCGAGGTCGATCAGCGCGCACGGAAAGAATTTGCGCATCACCAGATCGCGCGCCTGCGCCGGATCGGTGCACGCGGTCGATATGTAGCCGTCGCTGTCGAACAGCTTCCGCAGACCTTCGCGATCCCGTTCGACCGGTTCCGCGATGAGTAGCTCTTCACCCTTGGGCATGTTCCACAAACCGCGCGAGCGCGCTGGACCGCACTGCTGAGGATACCCCATTGGGTCCACGGCAGGCACGAGATCGGCAGGTTTCAGTTAGGCCGGGAGGCGCGCGTTCATGTAGGACAAGGTATTTTTCCCGCACCGACTTTGGTTGCTGCGTTACGCATCGCATACTAGAGGGGCTCGCCCGTGGTCCGCGGCGAGCCAAGCGTAAGGAGTACCTTCCATGACGGTTTTCGATGGCATGGCGCAGTACGGCTATGGCGATCTTCACTTCGTTCGCGACGAGCGCACCAAGCTGCGCGCCATCGTTGCAATTCACGACACGCGGCGCGGTCCGGCCTTGGGCGGCTGTCGCTGCCTGGTCTACGCGACCGAAGAGGCCGCGCTCGCGGACGTGAGTCGGCTCGCACGCGCGATGACGTTCAAAGCGGCGCTCGCCGGCCTGCCGCACGGCGGCGGAAAGTCGGTGATCCTCGCGCCCGATGTCGAGCCTGATCACTACGACCGTGAGGCGCTGTTCATGCGCTTCGGCGAGTTCGTCGAGGCGCTCGGCGGGCGCTACATCAGCGCGGAGGACTCGGGCACGGGCCTTACGGAGATGGAGTTGATCCGCACGAAGACCAAGCACGTGGTCGGTCTGCGCGCGGAGAACGGCGGCTCGGGTGATCCGTCGCCGTTCACCGCGCTCGGCGTGCGGCGCGGCATCGAGGCGTGCGTGGAGGTCGCGCTCGGCAAAAAGAGCCTCGCCGGAATTCACGTCGCGGTGCAGGGCGTTGGCAACGTCGGCTACAACCTCTGCAAAGAGCTGCATCGCGCAGGCGCAAAGCTCACCGTGTCCGATGTGCGCGATGCGCTGGCGGAGCGCGCGGCAAGAGAGTTCAACGCCGAGATCGTGCCCGCATCGGAGACGCATCGCATCACCTGCGACGTCTACGCGCCGTGCGCGCTCGGCGGCGCGATCAACGATCGCACCGTGCCGCAGCTGCGCTGCACGATCGTGGCCGGTGCCGCAAACAACCAGCTAGCCAGCGACGAAAACGGCGTTGCGCTGCACGCCCGCGGCATTCTCTACGCGCCCGACTACGCGATCAACGCAGGCGGCCTGATCAACGTGGCCCAGGAAGTCGCCGGCTACGACGCCGAGAAATCCAAGCTGCGCACGCTAAAGATCTACGACACGATCCACGGCATCGCCGAACGCTCCAAACACCAAAACACCCCTCCCCACCGCGTAGCCGACGCCATGGTCGCCGAAATCCTCGCGAGCTCTCCCTAACGCCCAACCTCACGAGCTCGCACTAGCTCGCATAAACAGTGACGGATGGAGCGCTAGCCGCAAGCGAGTCGTCTTCGGTTTCGAGGAGCGCGCGCAGTGCACTCCTGTGCATGAGCACGCACCACAGAAAGCGAAGACGGATCGCGCCGCGGATCGCGCTCCAAACGTCACTGTTTTACATGGTGAGCCAGATGAAGCCCTTGTCCAGGTTGACTTGGCGCTCCTGGCCTCTTTGATCGGCGATGGTCAACGTGGAGTTGCGATCGCCCGCGAGCGAGAGATCGCTCGTGGCTTCGTCGCCGCTCAGCTCGGAGACACGCTGCGGACCGATCGCCACGATCCGATCACCCTTCAGGATGCCGGCGCGGAACGCGGGCGAGAAGCGCTCGACGTCGAGCACGATCAGGCCGTCGGGGTGCACCTCGAAGCGTAGGCCGACACCCTGCTGGGCGCGTGGCGCGGACGCGATCATCGTGACCGTGCCGAGGTTGTCGAGCGTCAGGCGCGCGGGCGCGTCCGGCAACGCGTTCTCGGGCAAGCCCTCGCGCTGGATCGCGCCGGCGGGATCGGCGCTGACGGCCGTGTCGCGGTCCCAGACCTCGATGCGGAAGATCGCTCCGTCGGGGATCTCGACGTTGCGCGGCAACGTGAAGTTCCACGACGGCTTGCGCGTGTTCTCCTGCACGGGCGATTCCCAGATCACGCGCTTGTTGACCAGGATGCGCACGAACGGATCGGGCAAGGTGCCGTCCGAATCCCAGGGCAGACCGCCGGGCTTCTGCTCGGGCAGCTCGGCATCGACGATGCGAATCGTCCACATGTCGTCGGGGCGCTCGTCGCTCTTCACCGCGTCGCGAGGCGCGGCGTGCATGATCGTGGAGCGCTGCGGATAGGCGCAACCTTCAGCACCAGCAAGAAGCGAGAGCACGAGCAGCGACGGGAACCAAGGTGCGGTACGCATGGCGCCGTAGCATGCCACCGTCTCGGCGTTTGCTCTAGCCATGGGACAGGAAAGCGCACGGGAACCTGCCCACGCTTGTCCCCGCTTGGGCACGGAGCGACCTTCGGTCCTCCAGTACGGACGTGTTGCGGAAACGACGCGCTCGATTTACAGATTCGGCATGACGATCCCGCACCGCACCCCGCGCCTGCTCGTGCTACTCGGCCTTCTGGGGCTGCTGGCCTGCGCAGGCTGCGAGGATGATCCGCACGACCTCGACTTTCTGCACGTGCAGCCGGATGCGGGCCCAGATGCCGCAGAAGACGCAAGTCAAGACGCAGCGGCCGGCGACGCCAGCGTAGATGCCGCCGTCAGCGGCGACGACAGCGGCAGCGACGCCGGCTGAAGGGATCTACAGTCAGAACACGTACTTCAGGTACGCGCTGCCGTGGATCACGATCGCGCGGTCGCCGCCCGGGCGGTCGAGGTTCGGCTGCAGTAGCGCGCCGGCCGAGAGGCCGAGCGAATGGTGCGTGTTCATCAGGTGCCAGTCGAAGCCGAGGTCGCCGCCGTAGTTGAAGCTCGCGGTGCCGGCGTGGCGCAGGCCCCAGGCCTCGAGAAAGTCACCGCTTGCCCAGCCCAGGCCTCCGTCAGCTGCAAGCCAGAGCGCCGAGCGCACACTGACGGGCAACTGAAGCTTGGCCTGCAAGAGCACGTGGTAGAGCTGGAACGCGCTGACCGCGGGTGGCGCAGGCGCATCCGTCGTGTGAAACGACAGGTCGACCGTGGACGCGAGCGAGAACCAAGGCGTGAGCTCGTAGCCCACACCGAGGCGCGCGTACGGGCCGGCGAGCGCGAGCCGGCCTGCACCACCCGCGATGCCTTGACCACCGAGCTCGGCCGCGGCGAACCAGCCGGTGGCGTACATGTCGCGCGTCACGGCGATCGCCTCCGGTGGCAGGCGCTCGACGTCGAGCCGCGTGGGGTCCGGCGCTTCGGAGTCAGCGCGCACGGGCAACGCAACGCCCATCAGCGCAACGCTCACCAGCAGCAACAATCGGAGACGTGCAGATACGCGGGCGTTCATGGGGGCAGAATCGGGCGAAACGTCTTCGGATGTGTCTGCATCACAGGTTCACCAGCGGCGGCGAGCTTGCCACCGGCGTCGCGCACACGCACCGTGGCTTCGAGCAAGATCGGCGGAGCTTCCGTCGTGCGCAGGCCCAGGCGCAGCGCGACCAGCGTGCGCAGGCCCAGGCGCAGCGCGACCAGGCCCGGGATCACAGCCGGGATGTACTTCATCGAGCGCGGATCGCTGACCGATTTGTTCTCGAAGTACACGACCTCATCCGAGTTCGGCGCACCGTTCACGACCGTCGCGAGATCGACCGCGGCTTCGTCGAGATCCTCTTCACGCACCGTGCGGGAGACGCGCGACTTCGCGGGCACGGAATAGCGACGCTCCCAGTTCGCGTGCAACGGCGTGGCGTCCTCCTCGACGATCTGGATGCCAGGGAAGTACTCGTCGAACTCGTTGGCGACATTCACGGTCACATCGACGTCGTGCGCGGCCGTGTCCAGGTTCTCTAGCGTGAAGTCCACGGTGGTCTCGAGATCACCGCGCTCGACCCAAGGCAAGCGCGGAAACGGCAGCTTCGGGTAGTTGTGCACGCCGCTCTGCAGGTCGCGAAGATCGGCCTGAGTCGGCTTGCGCACGGGGAGCGACAGGCGCGTCTCCACCATGTAGAGCGCGCTGTCCCTGCCTTGAAACACGGGCGCGGTCGTCTTGGTGATGGCGATTTGGTAGAGCTTGTCATCGCCCACATACACACGATCGTCGCCGCAGCTGATGGCTGCGAGCATGAGCACGAGTGCAATCGCAGAGCGGAAGGCTTGCTGTACGCTGAGCTGTCGCATCGAACACCTCATCACCCGCCGAGAGCCGAAGGCTGCTCGGCTGGTATGTCATTAATTGCCGCGCAACAGGAACGGATACGTGACTTCGACCTCGCCGCCGTCTGGCTTGGGGAACGACCAGCGCTTGATCTGGCGCGCCATGCAGCCTTCCACGCGCGGGTTGTTGAGCGTGGACTTCGCCACGCGCACGGTGGACACGCGCCCATCGCGATCGATGCGCCAGTTCATGTGCACGGCGCCTTCCAGCTTCGGCTGGCGCTGCATCTCGACCTCGAAGCAATACTTGATCGCGGCTTGGTTCGCGCGCACGACGCGATCGATCTGCTCTTTCGAGAGAAAGCCGTTCACGTGCGCGCCGCCGTTGTCGAGCGACAGCTGCGCTTCACGCGCTTTGGCGCCGGGCACCCCGATGCCACCCTTGCCTTTGCCCTTGCCGTTGCCGCTGCCGGCGCCTACGCCGGTACCCAGCGCGCCCGCGCCGAACAGCGAGCCTTGGCCGGTACCACCGCCACCCGAGCCCGAGCCGCGCAAGCCCATGCCGCCCGAGCCGCGACCGGTCACCGTTTGCACGGCGCCCAGGCCTCCCAACATCTTGTCGAGCGATGGCGTATCGAGCGCGTTCGACACCGCGTTCATCGGACCGCCACCGCTCAGCACACCCAGTAGGCCGAGGCTGCGCACCTTGGCGGCGACGACGTCCTTCGGCTCGCCCGCGAGTTGCGTGTCTTCGCGCGCGGCATCTTTGCGACCGACGCGGCCTTCTTCCTTCTCATGCTTCTTGCCGCCCATGTCGTCGCGGTCGCGCAGGCCCGGATCGTTGGCCTCGGTGCCGGCCTTGCGCAGCTTCTTGAGCGGTTCTTCCTCGGGCGGTGGGATCACCATGAAACGCTTCACGAGCTCGGTGTCGAGCTCGAGCGATTCCGTCGGCGCGAACTCCTTGGCCGCGACGAAGAACAGGAACACCAGCAGCGCGACGTGCGCGAACACAGACAGACCCAGGCACGCGAGCAGCGCAGGGTCGCGCGATAGCCGCTCGGGATGCGCTCGCGCAACGGGGCGCACGTGCTGAAAGAACACGGCGAGGTTGCCGAGCGTGACTACGCCGTAGTCGTCCGGGCCGAGGCGCGTGGCAGCTGTCAGGTCCCGCACGCTGCGACGCTCACCCGCGAGCCACAGAAAACCACCGACGCCGGCGTTGGGTTGGAACGCGTAGCCAACGCCCTGCGGCTCGAGCAGCGTGATGGCGTCGCCGGGTACTACGCCCATCGGTAGCGGAAACAGCGCGCCGGACGTCGCAGCGAGCGTGACGGGACGCGGCTCGTGCAGCAGCTCTTCGGCATGCAGCTCGCCGCTCCAGAGCAGGGCCACGCGCAGCTCGCGATCGCTGGCTGAAACGACGGTGGTCATCAGAATTCTGTCTCGCGCGTGGCGCGCTGCAGCTCGGGCATGAACGAGCGATGCGGCAGGCGCGGCCGGCCGAACTCGGCGCGCAGGCGGTTCAGGAAGTACAGCATCTGCGGTGTCTTCAGCTGGCCTTCGATGTCGAGGCCGTTGAACTCGAGCACCTTCACTTCGGTGCCGCCTTCTTTCTTCACATCCGCTGCGTCGTCCGCAGCGAGCAGCGCGGGAGCGCCGGCCGTTGCGGGAATGGCGCTGTCGCCGGGCGTGGCGGGAGCGGCCGTGACTTTGCTGTCTTTCGCCTTCGTGCCCGAGGCCGAGGACGGCTTCTTGGTCTGCTTCTTCTTCTTGTCGTGCGTCTTGCGCACGCTCGCAGTCTTGTGCGCGCGCTCCTGCGCCGACGCCTGGGTGGAGCAGGCGAAGCTGAGCAGCTGCAACGAACAAGTCAGCGCAAACGCGAGCTGAAGACCACGCCGGGTGTTCACGGCGCCACCTGCTTGTTCTTGACGGCAGCGACGGGTGCGGCAGGCGCAGGCGTTGTGGGCGCCGCGGGGATCTGGTCCAGGTAGCGCTCGGCGGCTTTACGGTGCGGGTCGTCGCTCGCAGCCACGTCCAAGTAGCGTGCAAACAGCGCGCGCGCATCGCTGCGCTTGTCCAGGAACTCGGCGCGCAAGACGCCGAGATCGAACAGGGCAGCCGGATGGTTCGGGGCGTCGCTGAGCGCGGCCTGATACGCCTTCTCGGCATCTGCGTGCTTGCCGAGGCCACGCAACGACACGCCGAGGCCCACGCGTGCATCCACGGCGCGCGGATCCACGGACAGCACCTTCTCGTACTCGACCTGCGCAGCTGCGTAGTCACCCGCACGCAGCAGCACCGACGCGCGGTTCATGCGCGCAGGCGAATACGTCGGATCGAGGGCAACCGCCTTCTCGAAATGCTCGAACGCCAGCTGTGTGTCCCCGCGCGCCAAGGCCAATAACCCGAGGTCATTGTGCGCCGCGACGCTTTTCGCGTCTAGCGCGAGCACTTTCTGCAACACGAGCTCGGCCACATCGAGGTCGCCCTTCGCGCGATAAATGCGCGACACTTCGAGCAACCCTCGCACGTTACCCACCGAGCGCAGCAGCACTTCGCGCGCCTGCTCGAGCGCGTCGTCGTACTTTCCGCCTTCACGCAGCACCGAGGTAAGCGCGAGACGCACGTCGATCGCGTCGGCATGCGCCTTCACGTACTCGTCGAGCAGATCGATCGCAGCCGACGTATCGCCCAGCTCGTGCCGCGCCTCCGCGAGAGCGATCAACGGCTCGCCCGCGCTGCGCTCCGCGTCGTGCGCCGCGACGAAGTACGGCAACGCCTTGCGCGTCTCGCCGCGCTTTCGATAGACCACGCCGAGGTCGTACTGAGCCTCCCAGAGCTGGGGATCCAGCTTCAGCGCTTCTTGAAACTTGGCGATGGCGCGCTCATCGCTGGCCGCGTCGTGGCGCGCGAGCAGCGCCGTGCCCTCCAGGTACACCCGTGCGGCATGCGGATCGGCGGGTGCGTGCAACGTCGCGTGCTTGACCTCCGCGACGCTGCCGCCGCACGCGGCAACGACCAGCACGAGCAGCGCTGTGCAATACGGCTTCATCGCGCCGCTCCCGCCTTGGCCTTTGGCTTCTCGTGCGAGCGCGCCTTGGCTGCCGGCGCGCTCTTCCCGCTCGTCGACTTGCTGGCTGAGTCAGCTGCAACCGGCGTGACGCGACGCAGGCCAACATACGGCTCCGGCAGCGGCAGCACCTGGGCTTCCGCCAGCTCCGCGCCGGCTTCGCGCAGCGGCGGATACTCCACGTCGTTCAGGCGCGTCAGCGCTTCGCGCTGCTTCTGCGTCCAGGTGTTGAACACGCGCAGCTCGAGCGCCTTGTGATAGCCACCTTCGTAGGCTTCGAGCGCGCGCTCTTCGATCGGCACGATGAACTTGGCCAGCTCGTCGCGGTACGCCTGCGCTTCGGTTTCGCTCAGGTTCTCGGGCATGGGCGCGTCGCGCAACGAGTCCGCGAACGACTCGTAGCTCTGGCCGATCTTGTAGAGCGCCGCGGTCAGCCACTCCGACACGCGAAAATCGACCACGTCTCCGTAAACTTCGGCGGCCTTGCGCAAGAGCTCGGACTTCTGCTCCAAGCGCTTGCGCAGACCCTTCATGTCCCCGGCGACTTTGATCTTCTCGAACTCGGCCAACACCTGATCGCCCTGCAGAAAGCGCGCGTGCGCGGCGAAGTAGCGACCCGTGCCCGACTCCATCTTGCGACCCGCTTTGACAGCTGCGCTCCAGGCCTTGTCCGCGCCCGCGCGATCGCCCTGCGCGAACAGCACCTGGCCGAGGCGCGTGTTGGCTTCGATCTTGCGATCCGCGTTGCGACCAACCCGCAGGTAGTGCCGGTACGTATCCGCGGCCTGCGCCCAGTGCTCCTTGGCTTCGTGCGCGCGACCGATCAAGAAGTACACCTCGTCGGTGGTCGCACCGCTCGGGAAGATCTGGACGAACAGCTGACCATCCTCGACGGCCGCGTCGCCGTCAGCTGCGCTCACGCGCAAGACGATCGCGTTGTAGAGCGCGTCGTCGCGCTTGTCGGCCTTCGGGAAGTGCTGCGTGTACGCTTCGTAGTAGCGCGCCGCGTCGCGGAACTGCGCGATCGACTCGAACATCTGCGCCGCAGACCACGCGCCCAACGCGCCTTCGGCGCTGCCTGGGTGTCGCTCGATCAGCGCGTCGTAGGCGTCGGCGGCCGCTTCGAGGTCGCCCGCGCGCTGCCACTCCTGACCGGCGTTGTAGTACGCCTTGGGCGTGCGCTCGTCGTGCGGGAACTCGTCTGCTGCGCGTAGATACGCCTGCGCCGCTTCGCGGTGATTGCCGCGCGACGCCAGCTGCTCGCCGCTCTTGAACACCGACTGCAGGATCAGCGCATCGAGCTTGTGCTGCGATTCGGCGTTCTGAAACGCCGGTGCGCTCTTCAGCTTGCGCGCCCAGACCTCGATGTTCGCGTAGTCCTGCGCGCGGTTGAAGCTCTCCAG
The DNA here is from genome assembly GCA_017881055.1 of Sandaracinaceae bacterium. Lineage (GTDB taxonomy): Bacteria > Myxococcota_A > Polyangia > Polyangiales > JAFGIB01 > JADGRF01. Next base: position 2,764 of record JADGRF010000229.1, on the reverse strand, counting down.
CACCAGCTCGCCGGCCGTGGCCGCGTATTCGCTCCGCGGATAGCTGTCGAGCAGCTGACCGAACTGCCGGATCGCCGGATCGTAGATGCCGCGCTCGAAGTACATGCGGCCCTGGCGGAACAAGATGCCGGGCACCTCCGGATCGCTCGGATACAGCTGCATGTAAAACGCGATGGCGTCGAAGAACTTGTGATCGGTGGCGGTCTCGCTGCACGGGTCGACCGGCGTCGCGGCCGGCTGTGTGGCCGGGCTGGCCGATGTGCTCGCAGCCACGTTAGCAGCAACGGGATGCGCAGCCCCAGGCCTACAGCCCGCGAGCTCCTTCACGCGCACCGACTCGAACGCGAGGATCGCGTTGTACAGCGCGTCCTTCGTCAGCTTGCCCGACGGGTTCGCGCGCGCGGCCTGCACGTAGAAGTCGCCGGCTTCCTCGGGCTCGTTCAGGCGATGGAAGAGAATCTCGCCGAGGTAGAACGCCACCTCGTAGCTGGCGTCGCTCTTCGGGAAGTGTGCGAGGTGGACGCGGTACAGCTTCGCCGCGTCCTCGAACTGCGCCGTCTGCATTTCTTTCTGGCCGCGCTCGTGGTAGCGCATGGCCTGCGTGCGCACGGCGCGCTCGGACGCCCGCACCGCGCGCGCCAACGCTTCGGGATCGGCTTGCTTCTGGGCCCAGGCGCTGCCCTCGCCGTAGTTCTCGGCCAGTGCCGTCAAGGCCTGCACCGTGTGCTCGGTGTCATCCGCCGCGTCGTACGCGGCCGCGATCTGACGCTGATACGAAGGCGCGCTCGGATCGTTCGGCTGGCTCGCGAGCAGCATCCGATAGGCCTCGATCGCCCGCGGATAGCGCGCTTGATCGAAGAACGCGCGGCTCAAGCGCTTGAGCACGCGCTCGGCGTACTGCTCGCCGCCGATGCCGGTCAGGAACTTGTGCAGGTCCGCCGCCGTGTTGCGTTCATCCTCCGTGAACACTTGGATCAGGTACTCGAGCGCTTCGTCCTGCAGCTCGAGCAAGCGGTGCTTGCGCTCGTCCGACACCTTGGCCAGCTTGCCACTCAAGTCGAGCACCTCGCGAAAGCGCGTCGCGGCCTCGGTGACCTTGCCGAGCTTCCACAAACACCACGCACTCTTGAACAGCGCGATGTCCGACAGCTCGCTCTGTGGAAAACGCAGCACCTCTTGGTACTCGCGCAGGGCCGCGTCGTAGTCGTAGCTGCCGTTGAAGTGCCACTCGGCGAACGCCATGTGCGCGTCGGGCAGAAAGCGGCTCTTCGGAAACTCGTCGATGATGCGCCGATACGAGACGAGCGCATCGCTCATGCGCCCTGCTTCCATGAACGCGTACGCCTTCATGTACAGCACGAGGTCGTAGCGGTCGAAGCGGCGGTGGCGCGTCAGGATGCGATCGTAGATCGCCAGCGGAATTTGAATGTCCGCGGTCGGCGGCTTCTGCGAGCGCACGTTCTTCGGCGCTGCCTGCCACGCCCCGTAATCTTCCAAGTAGCGCACGCGCGCCTGCTCCCAGCGCAGCTCGGCCAGGCGCAAGAGCGCGTCGGGCATCTCCACCGACGTCTCCGGCTCGGACGCGACGAACGCTTCGAGCTCGACGATGGCTTCTTCGCGGCGCAGCTTCACGTAGCCCTGACGCTCCTGCAGCATGCGCTTGATCTGCTCGACGCTGAGCGTCTCGCGCTTGTCCACGCCATCGGCGCCACGACGTGTGAAGATCCGGTGCTCCAAGTCGACAGGCTCGCTGAGCGGCGCGCCCGTCTCACTCTCGGTCGTGACGCTGCGCTCTGCGGGCGCGAGGTGCGTGGTGCTCGGGCTGCGGGCGGGCGACTCGGCGCGGGCGCGCAGCGCACCGGCCAGCGCGAGCACGAGCGCCAGCCACGCAGCGCCCGAGCGAGCGCGCGGCGTACGCGTCATTTCGCACCCGGCTTGGCAGGCGTCGGCGCAGGCGTCGTCGCAGCCGAGCGAGTCGCACCGGGTTTCTTCGGCGCGTTCCCGTAGTTCTCCACGTACTCGTCGGGCCAGTCTTCGCCTTCGAAGGGCCAGTACTCCTCGTCATCCGCGAGAAAGCCTTGCACGCGCAGTGGGTTCGCGAGGTCCGCGGGCAGCCGTCCGGCAGACAGGCTCTCGATCTGCATCTCGATGCGACGCTTGCTGCCCATGATGGCGTCGATGCGACCGATGCGCGCACGCCGCAGAAAGCCGCGCAATCGGTCGCGCAGCGCCACCAGCTCGGAGAGCGCGCGCTCGTTTGCCGCCGTGAGCAGCTGCGGACGCAGACGTGCCACGCGCCGCGGAAAGCCGCGCGCGAAGGTCACGTCCTGGGCGAACAGCTGATCGACGCTCAGCTCCGCGCTTGGCGCCGCCGGCGCATCCCCTCCGCGTGCAAACCGCGCATCCGCGATCCGACGCTCGAGTTCGTGCGCGTGCACGGAGAGCTTCGCGAGCTGCGTCTCGAGCGGAGCGAGATCAGCGCGCTTGGCGCCGAGGCCGCGCATCGTGTCGAGCTGCGCGGCGAGCACACCGAGCGCCATGCGCGCGTCGCTCACCTGCTGTTTCAGCGCGCTCAGCTCGTCGGTGACAGCCGCATCGGGGTCGCTGGTGGGTTTTGGTGCATCGCTGCCTTGCAGCCGCGCCGAGATAGCATCCATCAAATCTGGCACGCGACCCGCGCGAGCCGCTTCGGCGTCCAGCTGACGCACGCGCTCATGCAGCTCGGTGAACACGGGATCCACGCGCACCAACGCGAGCAGCGTCT
>JADGRF010000228.1 GCA_017881055.1 Sandaracinaceae bacterium | reverse complement strand
GCGACTCGTCGACGGAAGTCTCGATCCGGCTGGAACGTGCAACGGCAGCGCCGATCGTGGCGGTCGTCCCGGTCGAGGAGCCCGCGACCGCGAAAGCCGAGCCCGTGGCGTCGGAGCCGGCCGAGCAAGCGCCTGCCGAAGCGGAGCCGGCGGCCGCACCGGAAGCGGCCGCCGAGGCGACCGATACCACGCTGCGCAAAGGCATCCCAAGCGGCGTTTGGGTCGCCGGCAGCTTCACGCTCGCGTTCGCGATCGCAGGCACCGTCACCGGCATCTTGGCCAAGAGCGCCGAGCGAAACTTCAACGCGAACCTGGCTGCGCGCTTCGAGCCAAGCTTGACCGCGGCGCAGCAAGGCGAAGCATGGTCGAACGCGAGCACCGCATCGAACCGCACCTATGCGCTGGCGATCACCACCGACGCGCTGTTTGCCTGCGCGATCGTCGGCGCCGGCATCACGACGTACCTGTTCCTCACGCGCAACAAGCGCAGCAACTCGGAGACGGCCTTCGTCCCCGCGCTGACGCCCACCAGCGCAAGCCTCGTCGCGCACACCCGGTTCTAGTCCAGTCAACCGACGCGCGAACAGTGACGGATGGGCCACGAGACGCGAGCGAAGTGGATCGTGGTCCAGACGTCGCTGTTCAGACCGCGAAGAGCCGAAGGCTGCTTCGCCTATACCGCGAAGAGCCGAAGGCTGCTTCGCCTATCTATATAGAGAAGTCGCCGGCTTCGAGTATCTCGCGGATGCGGTACAGGAACGTGTTGGCGGCGACGCCATCGACGATGCGGTGATCGTAGGAGAGCGCCATGTGCATGACGGGGTGAATCGCCATCACGTCCTCGTCTTCGCGCTCGATCACGACCACGCGCTTCTTGATCTCGCCCGTACGCAGAATGCCGACGTTCGGCTGCGAGATGATCGCGGCGCCGAAGAGGTTGCCCTTACGACCAGGGTTGGAGATCGTGAACGTCTTGCCGGCGAGATCGTCGGGCGTCAGGCGTCCGTCGCGCGCCTTGGCGGCGACTTCGTCGATGGCGCGAGCCAAGCCGCGCACGGTGAGATCCGCCGCGTTGCGGATCACCGGTACGATCAAGCCTTCCGGCGTGTCCACGGCGATGCCGAGGTTGATCTCGCCGAGCAACACGTACGAGTCGTCGAGCACGCGCGCGTTGAGGCCGCGGTTCTCGCGCAGCGCACGCACGGTGGCAGCAGCGACGAACGCGAGGAACGTGAGGTTCACGCCCTCGCGCTTGAGCTGATCCTTGAACTGCTTGCGCAGGTTCTCGGTCTTGTACACGTCGCACTCGGCGACCGTCACCACGTGGGGTGAGGTCAACTTCGAGTAGACCATGTGATCGGCGATGATCCGGCGACGCCGCGACATCGGCACGATCTCGTCGCCGGGCTTGGAGACGTACGGCGGCAGCTTGAACGCGCCGGGCGAGATCACGGACGACGACGCGTCGACAGCTGCACGCGCGGCCGGCGCTGCAGCCGGTGCGTTCACGCGCGGCGGCGGAACACTCGAGTCGCGCTGCACGATCGCATCGCGGGCGCTGTCGGGCGCAGACGTTGCTGCGCGCAGCACGTCGTCTTTCGTGACGCGACCGCCATCGCCGCTGCCGGCCACGACGCCCAGGTCGACACCTTGTTCGCGCGCGAGCTTGCGAACCGCGGGCGACGAACGCGGTGAATCGATCGCCGACACGACAGCTGCAACACTGGCCACGGGTGCGGCGGGCCGCAGGGAGTCGGCGCCGTTCTTCTTACCTGCGCCGGCGGCGGCGCCCGCGCTCGGTCCCGCGGCTTTGCCGTTCGGGTCGAGTTCGCACAGGCCCTCGCCCACGGCGACGGTCACACCTTCGAGCGCGAGGATCTTCGTGACCACGCCGGCCTCGGGCGCGTTGATCTCGCTATCGGCCTTGTCGGTGAGGATCTCGACGACCGGTTGGTCCTTGTCGACGCGCTGCCCTTCTTGGACCAACCATTTTCCGACGGTGCCTTCGACGACACTTTCGCCGAGCTGGGGCATACGAATCGTGCTCACGTGAGGCTCCTCTTGAGAGGCGCAATGTGTACTCTCGTGGCCAGCCCAGCGCAACCTTGCGTAGTGCAAACGGGGCCGCGGTGGGCGACTGTCGCATACACTCGCGCATGCGGTCCTTGCCTGGGGGGAAACAAGTTCCGCATCATGAGCGAAGCGTGGAGCGATCCCCCGAAGCGGCCGAGTCTCTAGAGAGCTTCGATGTGGTGGTGCTCGGCTTCGAGCCCACGACGGAGCCGCCGCAGGCCGGCCTGCAGCGCATGTTTGGCATCGACCTGGCGGCCGCCAGCAAGTTGATCGAGAGCGCGCCGGCGACGGTGCAGCGCGGCGTCAATCGCGTGCGTGCCGAGTACTTTCGGCGCGCGCTCGTGCGCATCGGCGCGCGCGTGGAAGTGCGTAACGAAAACGGTGGCATCGAGCGCGAACCAGAACGCGAACCAGAGAAGCCTGCCGCCGCTGCTGCATCGGCACACGCCGTCTCGGTCGATCTCGCCCCACGCACCGTGCTCGCGGTTCCGGCCCTGGCAGGCGCGGCGCGTGCGAGCGGGCAGCGCGCGCACGTGCACGACGAGCGCGCGGTGGCTGCCACGGAGCGTCCTGTGCCACCCGCATTCGGCGCCGCGGTGCCGGTCGTAGCAGGCGCACCGAAGATGCCGCTCGAGTTTCTGCCACCGCCAGCTGCGCCTACGGCGACAGCGGGCGCAACGCCGCAAGCGCCGTCGTTTCCCGGCATCTACGAGCCCGCTGTGCGAGGCACGCAGTTCGAAGCGCGTGCGCCGGTGCGCAGCGCGCCGTCCAGCCAGCACGCGAATGACACGGCCATGGCGCTGCGTGCGCCTGCGCATCGGACGCTCAAAGAGGCGGTGCCTGCGCCCGAGACGACCCCGCCAGACACCGCGGCGAACACAAACACCAACGCGACGCACTTCGAAGCGAGCACCGCCCAGGCGCAGCGCGCACCGTTGCACGCGTTTCGCTTGGGAGATACGAACGCGCCGTTCTTGCCGAACACGGCGAAGCCAGCGGAGGCCGCGCCCCCGTTCGTGCTGCCGATACCGGCACCCGTGCCCGCGCGTCCCCCAGCGAGCCCGCTGCCTCCGCCAGGCGCAGGTACCGCATACGGCGGCATCCCGTGGGGTGACATCGATCGCGGTCGCTATTCGACGGGCCCGCATCCGCAGCACGCGCCCCTGGGCAAGCCACCTTCCTCGCTCGAAGCGCCACCCACGATCACACTCGATCGGGTCGTGCAGGCCGCAGCGCCCGCGGCAGATGCTTCCGCGGCAACCGTGGACGTGCCTCCGCCCGCGCCGACAGCCGCCGACGCCTCGGTCGGAAACAAGCCGGACATCTCCGCGCGCATCCTGCCGAACGAAGCGATGCCCGCACCGAGTCTCGACGCCATGACCGCAGCGCTGCGCAAGCAAGCCATCAAAGACGGACAGTCCGGTCTCGGTGCAGCACGCGACGTGGCGATCAAGCTGCCAGCCCATGGGCGCGGGCCGCGCCCTGCAGCCAACAGCGCGCCAGCTGACGCGGCGGTAGCGAATGCGGTCGACTCTGCCGCGACGACGCGCGCTTTGTTATCCGCACGTCACGGCCGTGCTGCCATGCCGGGGCAAGCGCCACTACCCGCAGTCGCGCAGCCGGCGAGCGCGGCCAAGCCTCCGCAGCCACGAGCTGCCGCCGCGCGCTCGCCCAACGATCTGCCGACAGTGCGCGAGACGATGCGCGAGACGACGCGCAGCGCGAGCAACGACGCGCGCTCGTTCTGGGAGACGATTCCCGAGGCGATGGTGTTCCCGATGCTCGGCGACGGCACGACCTGGATCGTGAGCATCACGGCCTGTGCGGTCGCGCTGAGCCTCCTCTGTTCGCTGCTCGTCGCGCTGCCTGTGCCCGGCCTCGGCGCGCTCGCGTCGTTCGTGATGCTCACGGTGCTGCTCGCGTTCTGCGCGGACTTTCATAGGCGCTGCGTCGCGAGCGTGACAACCGGCAAGCGCGCCATCGATCAGGGTCCCGACTTCGACCCGGGCTACGTTCTGCGAAGCTACCTGGTCTCGGGCGTGCACTTGTCGCTGTTCGTGCTGGCCTCGCAGCTGCCGCTTTCGTTCTGGATCATTCGCCAGCTCTCCAGCACGAGCGAGCCGAGCTCGTTTCAACTGTTGTTGTCGCCGACGTTCTGGGGGCTCGCGGTCGGCCCGGGCTTCTACTGGCCGATGGCCATGGCGATCGCTTCGTTGCATGGCGACTACGCCGCGGTCTGGTACGTGCCCCTCGGCTTGCAGGGCATCGTGCGCGCTCCGCTCGAGCACATGGCGATCGCCGTGCTCGGTGTCGTGACGCTGCTCGGGCTGTGGGCGCCGTTTCTCTGGATCGGCCTCGCGAGCGGCCTGCCCACGGCGTTCTTCTTCGCGACGCTCGGCCTTCCCATGGCAGTCAGTGCCGGCGTGATGGGCGCACTTTCCGGCCACTTGGCGCGCACGCACCCCGACGCGTTCGGCTGAGGCTCACGGGCGTTTCCGCGGCACGAGGCCTTGCTCCTGGGCCCGCCTGCCGCTATTCCAACAGCGTGTCTTCGCTGCAAACGGGGCTCGCTCTCGGAGTGTTGCTCGGCATGCGCCACGCGCTCGAGCCGGACCACCTGGCCGCCGTCTCCACGCTCGTGACACGCCATCGTGACCCGCGCGCCGGCGTGCTCGTGGGTGCGCTGTGGGGCGTCGGTCACAGCAGTGCGTTGCTCGCTGTCGGGTTCCTGTTGCACGTGCTGCACACGAGCCTGCCGCAGACGCTGGCCGATGCGTTCGAGCTTGGCGTGGCGGTGATGCTAGTCACGCTCGGGGCGCGTTCGTTGCAACGCTCGCTGCAGCTCGGTCCGGACGGCCCCGAGGCCACGCATCACCACGGTGCAACTCTGCACCGACATCACGGTCACGAGGATCACGTGCACGTCGGCCGCTTCACGCTAGCTCGTCGGCCACTCCTCGTTGGGCTCGTGCACGGTCTCGCGGGCAGCGGTGCGCTGACGGCGCTCGCGTTCGCGAACATGCCCACGGCGCAGGCGCGCTTCACGTTCGTGGGTTTGTTCGGGCTCGGTTCGATCTTGGGTATGGCCGCGTTGACGGGGCTGGCGGGCTTCCCGATCGCGCGCATGTCACGCAATCGCACGCTCTCGCGCACGCTCTTGGCGACGACGGGCGCGTTCTCGCTCGTGTTCGGTCTGTTCTGGGGTTTCCCGATCGCGCGCGCCCTGTTCTTCTGAAACTGCAACCGGTCCGCGCGGGCACGAACACGTGCACGTGCGTCGCGCTGCTCGCAGCGCGCGGCTTACTTCTTCTTGAAGAGGTCGCCGAGCGTACCCATCTTGCTGCCGGCAGCTGCGCTCTCGCGGTAGCCGTCGAAGTCGGCGCGCTCGGCGTCTTCCGCAATCGCTTTCACGGACAGGCGCAGCTTGCCGTCGCCGGTCTCCAAGACCTTCGCGCTGAGCTTCATGCCGGCGGGGAAGAGCTTGCGCGAGTCGGAGCCGCGCTGCGTGCCGAGCTCGCCGTTCGGGATCAGGCCGCGACCCACGCGACCGCGCGTACCCTCGATCTGCAGGAACACGCCGTAGGTCTCGACGCGATCCACGGTGCCCGTGACGATCGAGCCGACGATCAGCGTGGGGCCCTTGGCATCGGCTCCGACTGCGAGGCCGTCCGGCGCGGCCGCGAGCGCAATCTTGCGCGCCGTGCGATCGACCGAGCGCACGATCACGTTCAGCTGCTCGCCAACTTTCAGCACCGCGCCTGGATGCGCGATCTTGCCGCCGAGCTCCGAGATGTGAAGCAGGCCTTCGACGCCGGGCGCGAGCTGCACGAACGCACCGAAGTCCATCAGGCGCGTGACCGTGCCGCGCAGCACTTTGCCCTCGGGGGCGTAGTCCTGAATCTGCAGCCAGGGATCGGCGGCGAGCGCCTTGAGCGAGAGCGTGATCTTGGTGGTGGGCTCGCCCTTCTTGTTCTTGACGTCCTCCTGAATCTCGCGCACCTCGACCTCGACGATGTCGCCGGCCGTGAGCAGGTCCGACGCTTTCTTGCTGCGGTCGTAGGAGATCTCGCCATTCGGGATCAGGCCCTCGATGCCGCCGAGATCGACGAAGGCGCCGAACTCGCGCACCGACGTGACCGAGCCGCGCGCGCTCGCACCCACGCGCAAGCGCGTGAGCGTTTGAGCCGCTGCGACCTTGGCTTCGTCCGCGAGCACGGCGCGACGCGAGAGCACGATGCGCTTGCCACCGTCGCGCAGCTCGGTCACGCGAAACTGAAGGCTTTTGCCGACCAGCGTCGCAGGATCGGCCACGTAGCCACGGTCCGCTTGCGAAATCGGACAGAACCCGCGCAGGCCGCCGACCTCGACTTCGAGGCCGCCCTTGTTCACACCGGTGACCTTGCCTTCGACCGCAACACCAGCTGCGTACGCGTTCTCGAGCTCGGCGAGACCTTCAGGCTTGCCCATGCCGCGCCCGAGCCGCACTTCGCCGTCGCGCAGCTCGACCACGATCGCTTCGATGACCTCGCCGACCTTGACCGTGATCTGGCCGTCGGCAGCGCGCACTTCTTGAATCGCGATGAACGCCTGCGGCCGCTTCCCGAGCGTGGCGTGATCCAGGATCTCGACGAACACACCGTCGCGACCCAGTTGCACGACTTCGGCCCGCACCGGCTCGCCCAGGCGCAGCTTCTTGGCTTTGGGCTCACCGGAGTTCTTGCTCCCGAGTGCTTGGGCTTCGAACAGAGCGGCGAAATCGTCTTTGGAATCGTTCGTCATGGGCTGGCTTATCCGCGCGCCGATGTAGCACAACCTGACCCGGGGCGACATGCCGGGCAGGCGTGATCACGGAGGCCGTCAGGCGCTGCGACGCGCGCGCGAAAAGCGCAGCAAGGCGAGCACGAGCCAACCGAGCAGCACCGCGAACGCGGCACCGCCGATCAGCCGACCGCGCCGCACCGCCGCGGAACGAAACAGAAAACGGACCTGGTGCGTGCCGGCGCGGAGCGGCACGGCTCGGACCGACACGTTCGCGCGGTAGATGGGCGTGGGCTTGCCGTCGACCTCGGCCAGCCAGCCAGGGAAGAACGTATCGGCCAGCACGAGAAAGCCGCCACGCGGGGCGTCCGCCTCGACGGTCACGGCTTCTTCTTCGTCGTGCACGATGCGGGCGTGTCCGCGGCCGATCACGGGGGGGGCTGCGTTGGCGTTCGAGGCAGCCACGAGCGCAGGCGGTGCGTCCGCCAGCACGACGTCGCGGTCCGGGTCGAAGGCGTCCGAGGTCATGATGCCGACGGCGGCGCGCGTGTCAGCTGAAATCACAGCGTGTTCGGCGACGTGCACGCGGCTGCTGTTCGGTACGCGGTACACTTTGGCCTCGCGACCCGGTTGCGCCTCGAGCGGCACCTCGGGTGCGAGCGCGTCCACGACGAACGGCGAGATCACGTGCGTGACGCCGTACGCGCGCATCAACGACAGGAACGACGGCTTGGCGTCGAGCCTATGCTCGCGCAGCATCGGGCGAATGGTCGGCGCAACGACGATGCTGCCGCGCGTGTGGCTGCCCCAGACGTCTTCGTGCCAGCTGGGCGCGATGCCGGCGTAGCAATCCGCAGTGGCCAGCCCCCAATACAGGTTCGAGTTCGGCTGCACCAGATCGCGGATCGCAAAGTACGGACGCAGATCGCTCCAGCCATGGGCCGCGGAGAACGCCGCCAGGTGGTACTCCATGTGGTGCGGCGTGTAGAGCCGTGGCTTGCCCGGCTCGGTCTGCAAGAACTTCACCGTGAACGGCGGCTCGAGCCACGCGTCCGCGAACACCACGGGATTTTGTCGCGGCTGGTGCAGCGAAAGATCGAGCACGGTTCCGCCGACCACGCCGAACACGATCACCGGCACGATGCGCGCGAGCTTCCAGCGAGTCAGCAACGTACGCAGGTCGCGCGCGAGCAGTGAGAGCCCGACTCCGCCGAGCACACACAAGCACAAATCGACGACGACGAGAAAACGCGTCGGGAAGCGGAAGAACTTCATGCCCGGCAGCAGCTCGAACAGGATGCGAAACACCGGCGTCGCGGGGCCGAGCGCAGCCGCGTAGCTGAAGAACATGATGCCCGCGTAGAGCCGCGTGCGGCTGTTGCGGAAGTCGCGCGCCACGCCGTAGAACGCGAGCAGGAAGGTAGCGGCTCCGACGTACGCGTAGTCTTCCCAGAAGATCGAGTGCCCGGTGTAGCTACCGTCGGAGACGTCGCCGTGAAAATACGGGGCGAGGAACATCACCGCGTTCGGCAGCCAATAGTGCGACAGGACGGCCCAGTCGTAGCCGTTACCGGCGCCGCGATCGGACACGCTGCCGAGCTCCGACAGCGGCAAGAGCGAGATCGTGCCGATCACAGCGGCGACGCAGATCACCAGCGTGGCCGGCAGCAGCGGCAGGAGCCGCGACACGAGGCTTTGCTGCGGGTCGGGCTGGTTGGTGAGCACGCGATGCAGCGCCACGACGCCGTACACCAGCGCGCAGATGTACGCCGACTGCGGGAAGGCACACAGCACCTGCTCGGCAAACACGAAGCCGAACCCGAGTAGATACAGCTGACGTTTCGCGGCGGCGCGTGCAGTCGCATCCTCGGGTGTGGCCGCGCGCGCCAAGGCGTGGTCGAGCAGCACGATACCCAAGGGGAACCAGACCACAGTCCCGACGATCGCCAGATGTTTCAATTGACACACGATGTAGCCGGACGCTGCGAACGCGACTCCCGCGAGCACCGAGCCAGCGCGGTCGGAGCCCAGCCGGCGCGCGAGTGAATACGTTCCGTGGGCCGCGATCAGGACCCAAACCAGCAAGAGCGCATCGAGCGCGGCGGCCGGCGGCAGCGTCCAGAACGAGAGCAGCCCAAGGGGCTCTTCCAGACCTGCGATCGGAAAGCCCGAGCACACCTCGCTGGCCCAGTGCGGCAGACTGCCGTGCGCGCGCAGCTGCTCGCCGGCCCAGACGTGACCTGGCAGCTCGCCGTTCCAAATGTCCGACATGAAGCCGTCGTCGGTGACGTGAATCACCGAGAAGCTCAAGAACGGGAGGTATGGCAAGAGCGCGCCCAGCGTCAGGAGCAGGCGCGCAAGAAGCTCACGACGTAGGGAATCTCGCACGGCGCGCGCGATCACAGCACGGTTTCGCGAACCCGTGCAACTTGAAGGCAAAGCCGATCACCGCGCGGCCAGCTTCGCCTGCGCAGGCAGAAAGCTCGGGTTCAGCTGCAGGCTGAGCTCGAAGTAGCGACGTGCCGCAGCGCGGTCGCCGAGCCGCTCGAGCAACTGCCCAACAAAGAACGCCTTCTCGGGGCGGCGCCGATCGAACGTGTAGTTGCGCTCGAACGTGCGCGTGCCGTCGGGCGTACGGCCATGAAACGCGCTGTACGCGTGCACGAGGGCTTGTTGCGGCTGATTCGCGCGCAACTCGGCCACGGCCAGGTTGTAGAGCGCGGTGGAGTTTTCGGGTGCGCGTGCCAGCAGCTTTTCGTATGCGGCGACGCTCGCAGCTGCGTCGCCTTTGGCGTCGGCCAGGATGGCGTCGGCCGCGAGGAGTTGATCGTCGGAGTGGCGCGGGTACACGCCGTGCGAGCGGAAGATCTCCGCGATGTATACGACGCGCGCGTTCTCGGTGG
>JADGRF010000227.1 GCA_017881055.1 Sandaracinaceae bacterium | reverse complement strand
GAATCGGTGGCGCCGTCGGTGTACCGCGACCGAAAAGGCAAGCGCGGCGCACGAGCGTGAGGCTACTTGGCGCTGCACGCGGGCCGAACGCGCACCTGCAGCGCCATCAGGCCGACTCCTTTGCAGAACGTCGGGCAGAGCACGAGCCGCGAGTTGCTTACGTAGAACGCGCGGTACAGGTCGCCGCAGCCGGCTGCGTTCTTCACGTCGGTCGCGCCGCCGAAACCCTTCTCGGGCGGAATGCGAAACTGAACTTCGGCGCGGCTGGCTGAGGCGAGGGCTCCATCGAGCGGCCATGTGCAAGCGTTCTCGGTGTTGGCGCCAACTTCCAGGCCACCGTCGACGAACCACCTGGCTACGGTAAGGTCGATCCAGGCAGCGCACTGCCCGGTCGAGCCGGAGTCTTTGCTGGCCTCCGTTCCGGCATCGAGGCGGTGAACCGCGGTGGTGTCCTCGCTGCACGATGCGCACAGCGCAGCGGCTGCAATCGAGACACACAGCCAAGCCCCAGCCCAGATCTTTCGAATTCGATTTCGCATGCGCGCGGAAGTTAGGTGCGGCGATCGCGGCCTGTCAATCTCGCGGTGGGTGCGCGGCAGGCGCAGCTCGAAGTCGTCATCGAATCTGTCACTTTTCCGTCGCATCGGAGGTGAAGACCGAGCGGGAGCAGCGCTGCGTGTTCGCGCTAGATGTTGACGGGACCGCGAACTTGCCGTGTCGGATCGTGAGATTGCAAAGCCGGATTCCGCGCTAGCCGGCCACTAACAATCCGAACCGAGGCAGCAAGCACCACGCTGCAATCGGCTTCTTCTCGACGACTGGCAGGAGATGAGAGCTCGGATGCGATTTTCGCAGCACCGCACCGGCAAACGCCATGGGCGAGTGCTGCTTTACGTGCTGGCGATCTCGTTGCTCGCCGGCAGCGGTTGCGCTCACGTGGCGCCGTTGGAGCGCGAGCGTCTGGCGGGTCCGGCGATGCGTTTCGAGATGGACCCGATCGGCGCGGGACAGCGCACCTCCGTCCACGAGATCACCGAAGGCGGGACGTTCCCGAGCGTCGGCCCGGGCAATGCCGGCGCTGGCTGCGGGTGCAATTGACACGCCCAAAGACGATCGCCGCGCTGCTGCTGCTCTCGGGTATTGCCAGCAGCGCTGCTGCTGACTCCTCGACCGGCACGGCGAGCGCCGTTGCCGTGGCTCCCGCGACTCCGAGCTCGCCGTCGCCGACTCCGCCGCTGAGCGATGCGGACTACGAGACTTCGGACTACGCCGAGCTGCACGACGACGGTCCGCCCGTCACCGGCTCGCTGCGCGCCGGCGCCTACACGGACAGCGATCGTACGCTCGTGCTGCGCGGACTCGGAGTCGTGTCGCGCAGCTGGGAGCACTGGACTCTGAGCGGTAGCCTCGGCGTCGACTCGGTGACGAGCGCGTCGGTTGACGTGCGCTCCTCGCCGGCGCTGAGCAAAGTCGATGTGGTGACGAGTGCCTCGCAAGGCACCTCGACCTCCGGCGGCAAGATGACCGACACGCGGTTCGAGGTGACCGGTGGCGCAGGTTGGCGGGGCAACAGCGGGGCCGCCATGAATCTCGTGACAGCGGCCGCGGCCGAGACCGACTACACCAGCGTGAGCGGGGGCCTCAACGGTTCGTTCGATCTCTTCGATCGGCAGCTGACCATCCTCGGAGGCGCCAGCGCGACCGACAACTGGGTCGCGAGCGTGCTCGACCCGAGCCTGCACAAGAAGATGGTGGCCGGCGGCTGGTCAGGCGGATTCGCGCTGGTCGTGACACCAGAGGATGTGTTCCGACTGCGCTACGACGGCAAGGTCGCGCGCGGCTACCTGTCGTCGCCGTATCGGTCCGTGCGCTTCGGCGACTGGACGCCGACCTTCAGCGCTCACCAGATCATGTTCTTCGGCACGAGCGGATCTGCAGACGGTCTTCCGGAGCAGGTGCCCGGCAGCCGCATTGCTCACGCGGCGGTGTTCGAGTGGCTGCACTCCCTTTCACCTAGCCTTGGCCTGCACCCCGAGCTCCGTGTGTCACGCGACAGCTGGAACATCGAAAGCTTGACTGCGGGCGTCGACCTGCGCTTTGCGGCCACCAGCTGGCGCTTGCAGGTGGGCTACCGCCTGTACATGCAGTCTCACGCGAGCTTCTTCCAGGACAAGTACACGAGGGACTCGAGCACGTACCGCTACTACACCTCCGACAAAGAGCTCGGCGACGAGCGGGGTCACCTGCTGCAGCTCGACTTGGCCTTCGTGCTGAGCGAGCCGACTCGCGCCAACGACACGCGCACGCTGCTCGATCTGCAGTTGGAAGGCGCGTACTACCAGTATCCCGGCTTCGTCCTTTTGCCGTCGCGCGAGAGCTTGTTTGCCACGCTCGGGATCACCTGGGAGCTGTGAGTCGCTGTCGGGCGGCGCGTTCAAACTTCGGGGTCGGAGCTCAGCGCCACCCTTCGCGTCCTTTCCCCGTTGCGCGCGGCTCTTTGGTCCGCCGCGCGCCGACGCAGACACGAACACCGTGCGGGAACAAGACGATATCGAATCAGCTGCGCGTGTCACGAGCCGCAGCGGAAATAACGCCGCACGACCGAGCGCTTCAGCGCGGGCCGATGAGCTCCTGCTGAGCGTTCTTCGCGTGGGTCAGGTGCTCCGACGCGACGGTGCGCGCGGCTTCCAGCTGCGAGCGCAGCGCCGGGCTCTTCGCGCTCGGGATCAGCTGCTGATCCAGCAGACGCAGCGCGTTCTCGTGCTCTCCGACCTGCGCCTCGATGTACTGCTTGTCGAACTCGGCGCCCGACGCTTTGAGTAGCGATGTCAGCGTTTCATCGCTGCTGTCACGCAGCCCGCTGGACACGTTGCTCTCCTTGGGGTTGATCGCGGCTTCTTTCGAGAGCGTGGCCCCGTCGCGCTGAAGGCGCGTGTGATCGCGCAGCATGAGCTCGGCGAGCTGCTGGACCTGCGGATTTCGGCTGCGACGCTTCGCCAACTCGGCCTGTTGGATCTCGCCGGAATGGATCGTGTCGGTGATCTTGGCGATCTGCGGATCATCGAGCGGTGTGATGGCAGTCTTGTCGAAGGGCTCCGGGCGGCCTCGGGAACCGTCCTCCTTCGATGACAGCGGCTTCTGGTCGTCGACCTGCGGCTTCACCTGCTGCGCAGGCTCGTGCGGCTCCGGAGTTGCAGGGTCGTGCGCCTCGGCATGCGGCACCTCGGAATGCGTGCTTGTTGTCTTGGCGCAACCGCCGAATGCGATCAGCGTGAGGCAAAGTGATGCTCGTAGCGTGTTCTGAGTCGACATGGTGTCCTCGCAGTGGTTGCATCATTGGCACATGCCGTTCGAGCAGGTTTCCATCTTCTTGCATTTCGCAGCGCATTGTCCGCAGTTCTGCGCGTCCGTACTGGTGTCGACGCACGCCTTGCCGCACTGCGCGAAGCCGAGAGCGCACGTGATCGAACACTGGCCGGCCTTGCACGCCACCGTACCGTTGGCGGGAACGCTGCACGCCAGGCCGCATTGGCTGCAGTTCGCGACGTCGCTGCTCAGGTCGACGCACTGCGCGCCGCAGGCCGATAGGCTGCCCGCACACGCGACTCCGCACACTCCTGCGTTGCAGGTGGCAGTGGCGCCGGCCGGTGCAGCGCACACGGCTCCGCAGGCACCGCAGTTCTTCGGATCGCTCCTGGTGTCGACGCACGAGCCCTGGCAATCGACGGTTCCGCTCGCACAGAGCAGCTTGCATACGCCGGCCGAGCACGCGTGGCCGGCACCGCACGCGGTTTGACAGCTGCCACAGTTCACCGCGTCGGACGCGAGGTCCACGCACGCGCCGGAGCACGCGCTGTAGCCGGAGTTGCACGCGATGTTGCATTGCCCGCTGCTGCAGGCGGCGACGCCATGGACGGGCGTCGGGCACTGCGTGGCGCAGGCACCGCAGTGCGCGGGATCGCTGCTCAAGACCTGGCACGTCCCGGAGCAGACGCTGTAGCCCTGCGCGCACGTGACGGCGCACAGGCCCTGCGTGCAGACGGCGCCGCCATTGTTGGGCACGGGACACGCGACACCGCAGAGGCCGCAGTTCGCCACGTTGGCGAGCAGGTTCACGCACGATGCCGAGCACGCGGTCGTGCCCCCAGGACAGAGCGTGGTGCACTTGCCTGCGGAACATGCGTCCGTGGCGGCGCATTGGATGCCGCAGCCACCGCAGTTGCTCGGGTCCACGTGGGGATCGACGCAGGCTCCGCCGCAGCGCGCGAAGCCGGTCTGGCAGCTGAATGAGCACGCGCCTGCGCTGCATGTCGGGATGCCGAACGCGGGCACATTGCAGGCTTTACCGCAGCCACCGCAGCTGAGCACGTCGCTCTGCGTGTCCACGCAGGCACCGTTGCAGGGCGAGTACCCCTTATCGCAGGTCTGCTTGCACGAGCCGCTGACGCAGGAGGGCTGACCATGAGCGATCCGGGGACACGCGTTGTCACACGCACCGCAGTGATCGCGGTCGGTTGCGAGCACGACGCAGGTGCCGCCGCACTCGGAGGTGGTCGTGGGGCAGTCGCTGACGCAGCTGCCCGCGACGCAGACCATGCCCGCACCGCAGGTGCCCTGGCACGTGCCGCAATGGTGATCGTCGTTGGTCAGGTTCACACACGCGCCGCTGCAGTCGGTGAACCCCGTCTCGCAGGTGTTCGTGCAGCGGCCGTCGACGCAGGCACTCCGCGCGTTGGCGGTTGGGGCGCAGGTCTGGCCGCAGCCGCCGCAATTTGCGACGTCGGCGCCCGGATCGAGGCAGAGTGATCCGCAGCGCTCGAAGCCCTTCTTGCATATGAAGTCGCACGAGCCCTCCACGCACACCGGGTCGGCCTGGGGCACGGCCGTGCAAACGCTGCTGCAGCCGCCGCAGTGCCCGGCGACATCGTGCGTATCGACGCAGCGGCCTCCACACTCGGTAGTTCCAGGGCTGCAGTGGACGATGTGCGGGTTGGGGGCGGCGTCCGTACCGGCGTCGCCGGCGTCGGATGCGGCGCCGCTATCGGCGGCAGCTGCGGGGATGCTCGCCTCCAACGATGCGTCACCGTGCAGATCTGCATCGCCCGATTCGAAGAAGCCGAGCGTTGGGCGTACGCACAGGTGCGTGGGGCCGCATACGTAGCCGGTCAAGCATGCGCCGAGGTCCGAACACTGCTTGCCTGCGAGCCTAGGGTCGAGCGAGCTGGAGCACGCGGCGAGTAAGCCTGCGAGCAACAGGGCGGTCCTGCACGCAGTCGGCGAGCGGAGCATAGTCATGACTCAATACCGCCCTCGCAAGGACAGCCCGCAGCCGGCCGTCGCGCAGCCCACGGCGATGCTGGCGTGCGCCACCGAGCTCTCCTCGGGTGACGGCGCTGCAGCGGCCACGGCAAACAGCACGATGCCGCCGATAGCGGCGGAGCCACCCAGCGCCGCGAGCACTTGCGCCGCGGTGCGACGCTGTTGCACGACGTCCAAGTCGTGGGCGTAGGGGATCTGCTCGGTTTCGTGCCGCGCGCGGTTTTCCACGCTGCGTCGCGCTAGCTCGAAGAGCAGCGCGCCGCCCAACATCAGGCCCCCCGCCACGATCGACACGACGCCGACCGTACGCAACGCGCTATGGCTGGGCGGCGCGCGGCGCGCGGTCGTAGCCGCCGGCGCTGCGGATTCGCGCTGCGGTTCGGACGGTGGTGGGACCTCGGCAGTGTCCGTGGCAGCTGACGCCGACGGTGCCACCTCGAGGTTCGCTCGTCCCGTTGGGGGCGATGTTGCCGCCGCCATCGCCGCGGCGGCCGCACTCGCCGGCTCTTCTGGCGGCAACGACGCAGGCGCGCGCGCCTGCACGGCGTGTTGATCGAGTGCGCTTTCGTAGCGCGCGATCTTGAGCGCGACCTGGTTGCGGTCTGGCGCGTTGGGATCGCGGTTCAGGTAATCTCGGTACCAGATCAGTGCCTGGGGGCTGTCCTTCAGCCCCTCGTAGGCGCGCGCGATGTTGTAGGAGTTGGCGGCGCTCGGTAGCAGGCGATCGGCCTCGGTCGAGCGCTCGATCGACGTGCGGTATTGGTGATGAGCGAACGCCACGACCGCGGCGCGATGCAGCTTCTCGGCCTCGGCGCGCACCGCCGCGTCGTCCTGCGCGCTGACCCGTCGCGCGGCCAGCGAGGCGAACACGAGCAACGCGATCGCGATTGCGATCGCGGCGCGCATCAGTACGGATCCTTGAGGTCGAGCCGGGCGGCGTTGACGCGTCGCCGAGCTGGGCTCGCCTGCGCGGTCGTGGTGGCAGTCACGGCGTTCTCGATCTGTGCGTGCTCGACAGTGTTCTCGGCTACGTTCTCCGCCGGCGGTGGCACCGCGTCTTCCGTTTCGGCGTGGAGCACCGGACGCGGCTCCGTCCGGCTCTCCGCTGTCAGCTGCGCTCCGGGTAGGGCCAGTGCCGGAGTCACGAAGTGCGGCGCCACGTGACCTTGGAGCGTCGTGGCGTGGCCAAGCAGACCCAAGCAGGTAGCAGCGGCCAGCGCATAACCCAAGGCGCGCGGCGCCAAGCGCTTCGCAGCGTCCTTGCGCTGCCAGTGCCGCGTCGTTGGCTGCGCAGCCTGATCGTCAGTGGTCAGCAGGATACGTGTGGGCTGCACGTTCTCGCGGAACTCCGGGAGCGCGTGGTCGATGCGCCAGCGTCGCGCGATCGAGGTACCGCAGATGTCATGCTCGACGCCACGGCTCGCGAGCCAGCAGGCGAGCGCCTCGCCAAGCTCCTCCATGCTGTCGAAACGCTGCGTTCGGTCCTTCGCGAGGCCACGCTGCAGGATCGCTGACAGTTGCGCTGCGCCAGCGTTGTCGCCTTCAGTCAGCTGCGGCACTTCGTGATGCATCACGGCATGCAGCAACTTGCTGTGCGTGTCTCCGTCGAACGCGGCTTGACCGCTGATCGCTTCGTACAAGACGATGCACGACGCCCACACGTCGGCACGCGCGTCGATGTCGAGCTCGCCGCGCGCTTGCTCGGGCGACATGTAGGCCGGGCTGCCCAGCACGGTGCCGCGCGCCACGAAGCCGAACGCATCGACTTCCTGGCACTTGGCGATACCGAAGTCGATCAGCTTGGGGTGAATGTGTTGCGGGTCGCCCGTCAGGAAGATGTTGTCGGGCTTGAGATCGCAGTGCACGGCGCCGTGCTCATGCGCGCACTGCAGCGCGTCGAGCACGGGCAATAGAATCTGCACGGCCATTGCCGGGGGCAGGCGCACTTCGTCGCGCAGCAGTTGACCCAGCGTCTTGCCATCGAGCAGCTCCATGACCAGGAAGGGATCCCCCGGCTGGGCTTCCCCGTAGTCGAGCACGCGTACGATGTGGGGGTG
This sequence comes from Sandaracinaceae bacterium, assembly GCA_017881055.1. Taxonomy (GTDB): domain Bacteria; phylum Myxococcota_A; class Polyangia; order Polyangiales; family JAFGIB01; genus JADGRF01. The sequence continues at coordinate 5,153 of JADGRF010000227.1, read as the reverse complement.
ATTGAGCTGCGCTTCGATGCGGGCTTCCGCGAGCAGGCGTTGTCCCGCCTCGGCACCGCGCAGCTCGGGATGGATCAACTTGATCGCCACGCGCGCATCGAGCGCTTCGTGACGCGCCAGCCAGACGGAACCCATGCCGCCTTCCGCGAGCATCGTCGTCAGGCGATATTTGTCCGCGATCAAGTGGCCGGGCACGTGCTGGCTGGTTACGTCTTCGGGGAGCGCAAGCACGTTGGAGCTTCGGCCGCGATCTTGGGTGGTGATGGTCATGGCGAGCTGCTGGACCGTGATGCATGAACCGGGCCCACGCGATTAATGCCGTGGCTGAGCGCGTTGCTCGCTCGCGCATGGTGCCCTCGCGCCCCAGTGTGCTGAGGCGTTTTTGCGTGCAGTCACGCGAAGCCCCGCAAAACGGTGGAAATGGGCCGTAAATTCCACCGGCACGGACGTTGCGTACTGACTCGGAAGGACCGTCAGATCGTGCGTGCAACCGACGCTTGGAGACAATATGCAACGACGACAGAACCGAATTTCGAAGTCGCGCTACGCGCTGTTGGTGTTGGCCTTCGGGCTCGACATGGTGGGCTGCGCAGCGAGCTCGCAGTTGCGACCGATTGCGCCCGGTCACCTAGACCTCGCAAAGGCGCTGCCGGCTCCCGGCGAAAGTCCCTTTGGACTGGCGTTCGGTGGCAAGCAGGCCGGAAGAGCGATCACCCGCGAAGGCCAAGAGCTCGACGCCTATCTGAAGACGGACGCGAATGCGCAGGCACCGGCGCCTGCTGCACAGCTTCCGCTTCACGCAGCGCGCACGGCTACGCGAACGCGAACGACGCCAGCGAACGTCGCAACCGCGGCTCCGCCTCTCGTGGCAGAGCTCACACCGGCGAAGCCCGTCCCCAGCGCCTCGCCGCTGGCCGCAACGGACCCGCGCAGCGACGCCGCTCGCTATGCGCAACGCGAAGACAAGAAGCTCGAGCGCTACCGGGGCGGTGATGTAGTCGTGATCGGCGTTTCGACGTTGGTGGTCATCCTGTTGATCGTGCTGCTGGTCGTCTTGCTCATAAGGTAACGCGTTGACGGCTGCGAGTCGTTTGCTGTGGATCGGGCTGTGCTTGTGTACCAGCGGCTGCGTTGGGTACACGGGCGCGGCTCGTCCCGTTATGCCGCGCGTGTGGGAGCACGAGTCTGGCTGGATCGCAGCGCCTGGCGTGCCGCTGTATCGCCAGGCCACGGAGCACGACTGCGGACCAACCGCGCTGGCGATGGTGCTCGTCCATCATCAGTCGTCGATCGGGCGCGCCGAGGTGCTAGCGAGGTTCCCAGCTGACACCAGGGCTTCGGCCAAGGAGCTGCGCGAGGTGGCCCTTCGCTACGGGTTCTCCGCGTTCGTAGTGAGTGGCACGCTGCCGGACATTGCGCACGAGCTCGCGCAGCACAGGCCGGTGATCGTGGGCATGGCCAAACCGACCGCCACGGGGGCAGTAGCCCATTATGAGGTGGTGGTCGCGTTGCATGTGGATTCGCAGCGCATCGTCACGCTCGACCCCGCGGAAGGCTGGCGACAGAACACGCTAACCGGCTTCATGAAGGAGTGGCTGCCCACCGGCTCGGTACTGCTCGTGGTGATTCCGCCAGTTAGCTCGTCGTCCTCGTCCACGACGCCCCAGTGAGGCGTTTTGGGACACCGATTTGGTCCGAGCGCGGGATCCGATCGCGAATCGAGCGCAGTTAGCTCCGATGCTCGCAGTCGTGGTCGTTGGCACCGCCCTTGCTCAGTAGGCATGCAAGAGGACGCATGACCACGAGCAACACCCACGCAGCGCAGACCACGACGACGCTTCCCGGGCCCGATGTAGACGCGATTGCGCGCTGGGTCGATGAGGGCGGTGCCGGTTCCGATCCGGTCCGTCGCCAGGCCATCCCGAACCACGACATGGCCTGGCGCCGAACCTGGCTGCGACTCAGTCTGGCTGCCGGCGTCGCGTTGATCGCGCTCGCCGCCTTCGTGGTCGCTACGCATGCACGGCGCCTCGGCTCGTGATGGAAGATCATGCGACCCGCGCAAAAACGACTCTCGGCTGTGCTCACGCTCGTGTTGGGCGCGTGCGTCGATCCGTCGTTGGCGCCGGATCCGCGGCTGGCACACGGTGAGTCACAAGCGTCGAACGAATCGACGGGCAGCGTAGCGTCTGCCGTCGATGCGAGCACGAACGACCCCACGAGCGCGGACGCGTCTGTCGAGAACCTGGCCACGCAGCCCGCCACGACGCCCAACCTGGCTAGCGCCGAACGGTTTGCTGTCTTGGCAGGAGATCAATTTCGTCGCTCGGACACCACCCGCGTGGACGGCGCCGTGGGCGTGAGCTCGCCAGACGATACAACTGACGCAGGAACGTCCGGCGATGTGCCGCGCGCGCTGCGCGACGCCGTCGACGCCGCGCTGCGCATGAACAGCGCGCCTTGCAATCTCGTGCTGCACGACGCTGAGCTGGGGACCCGCCTCTTGGGTCAGGGCGTCATCTGCCTCGAGGGGCAGACGCGGATGAACGCAGACCTCGTGCTCGACGCGCAAGGCAACGACCTTGCTGTCTTCGTGTTGCGCGTCGCAGGCACGCTCACGGTTGCACCGGGCGCCACGGTTCGCCTGCGCAGCTGCGCCGAGGCGCGCGGCGTGTTCTGGTCGGTCGCGGACGACATCGTCCTCGGTGCTGACAGCCACGTCCTTGGCAGCTTCCTTGCGGGCGGCGACATCACCTTAGGGCCCGGTGCGCAGCTGCACGGGCGCGCCTTCGCCCCCAACGGCTCTGTCGTCGCCAACGGCGCGTCGATCGGCAACGTCGGGCTCTGAACACCCCGTACCTCGCGTCCAAAGGTTCCATGAGCAATTCGATCTCCTCCATCGCTCTCGGTCTCGTGCTCGTCCTGTTCGAGCTCAGCGCCGCCGTGCTCTTGATCCGTCCGCTGCGCCTTCGTCTAGTCTCGCGTTTCGTGATGAAGCTCGTCGCGCGCGTGCTGCCTCGCATGAGCGACACGGAGCGCGCGGCGCTCGAAGCGGGCACGGTCTGGTGGGATGCCGAGCTGTTTGGGGGACGCCCGCGCTGGCAGAAGCTGCTCGATTTCAAGCCGCAGCCGCTGCGGCCGAATGAGCAAGCGTTCTTGGATGGACCGGTCGAGCGGCTGTGCGAGCTGCTGGACGACTGGCAGATCACCCAGGATCGCGACTTGCCGCCGGAAGCCTGGCAGTTCATCAAAGAGCAGCGCTTCTTCGGCATGATCATTCCCGAGCAGTACGGTGGGCTCGGCTTCTCGGCGCTGGCGCACTCCGCCGTCGTGACTAAGCTTGCGAGCCGCAGCGTGACTGCGGCGGTGACCGTGATGGTTCCGAATTCGCTCGGACCTGGCGAGCTGCTGCTCCACTACGGCACCGACGAGCAGAAGCTGCGCTACCTGCCGCGGCTCGCGCAGGGGCTCGAGATTCCCTGCTTCGGTCTGACCGAGCCCAATGCCGGCAGCGATGCTGCCGCCACGGAGAGCATCGGCGTGGTGTGCCGCGGCCTGTATGGCGGCACCGAAGTGCTCGGTATTCGGCTCGACTGGAGCAAGCGTTACATCACGCTGGGCCCCGTCGCGACGCTGCTCGGCCTCGCGTTTCGGTTGCGTGACCCGCAGCGCTTGCTCGGCAACGACACCGAGCCCGGCATCACCGTCGCGCTGATTCCAACTGACACGCTCGGCGTGGAGATCGGCCGGCGCCACGACCCTCAAGGCGTGCCGTTCCAGAATGGACCCAACAGCGGGCGCTCCGTGTTCGTCCCGCTCGACGCCATCGTGGGCGGCCCGAGCATGGCGGGGCAGGGCTGGCGCATGCTGATGGAGACGCTCTCTGCGGGCCGCGCGATCTCGCTGCCCGCGCTCTCGGTCGGTGCAGGTGAGCTGGCCGTGCGCTTCGTCGGCGCGTACGCCACGATTCGCCAGCAGTTCGGCCTGCCGATCGGTCGCTTCGAAGGCGTCCAAGAGCCCCTGGCTCGGATCGGCGGGCTCACCTACATGATGAACGCCGCGCGTCTGCTCACCGCGTCGGCCGTGGATGCGGGCGAGAAGCCCTCCGTGCTCTCCGCGATCGTCAAATGCTACTTGACCGAGATGATGCGCGATGTGCTCACGCAGGCGATGGACGTGGGCGCCGGCGCCGCGATCTGCCGCGGTCCGCGCAACGTGCTCGCGCAAGCGTACAGTGCGGCTCCCATCGGCGTCACCGTGGAGGGCGCGAACATCGTGACGCGCACCCTGATCATCTTCGGTCAGGGCGCGATCCGCTGCCATCCGTTCGTGCAGCGCGAGATGAAAGCCGTGAAGGACCAGGACGTCGGCGCGTTCGACCGCGCCTTCTTCGGCCACGTCTTCTTCGTGTTCAAGAACGCGCTGCGTGCGTTTTGGCACGGGCTCACGGGCTCGCGCACGGTCTCGGTGCCAGTCCACGACGCGTCGCGGCGCTACCTGCAGCGGCTGACGCGCCTGAGTGCCGCCTTTGCCCTGGTGTCGGACACGGCGATGCTCACGCTCGGCGGTGAGCTCAAGCGCCGCGAGAAACTGACGGGGCGCCTGGCGGATGCGCTGGCGTTCATGTACCTGGCGTCGGCCACGATCAAGCACTACGCCGACAGCGATGATAAGAAAGCGGACCTGCCGTTCATGCAGTGGTCGTGCGAGTACGCGCTCTCGCGCGCCCACGACGCGCTCGACGGCGTGTTGCGGAATCTTCCGAATCGCTTTGCGGCCGCCATGCTGCGTGCGCTGATCTTCCCGGGCGGCGCTGCGGCGGCGCTGCCCAGCGATGCGCTCGGCGGTCAGCTGGCAGCGGCGCTGCTCGACGGCGGAAAGCAGCGTCTACGCCTGACGCGCGACATGTTCGTCAGTCGGGCCATCGACGACCCCGGCCTCGGTCAGCTCGAGACGGCATTGACCCGAGTGGTAGCAGCCGCCCCGGCGCTTGCAAAACTGAACGCGGCCGTCAAAGCAGGGAAGATTCCCCAGGGCGATCACCTGACACAGCTGCAAACCGCGGCGCACACGGGCATCCTCGACGCCGACGAAGTCGCTCGCTTGAATGCCGCGCACGTTGCCCGCGAGCGCGCGGTTCAAGTGGATGCCTT
>JADGRF010000226.1 GCA_017881055.1 Sandaracinaceae bacterium | reverse complement strand
GCGCGCCGTTCGGCAAGCGTTGGAATTGCGGCGCTGAGGTGCTGGCGCAGCAGCTCCGGCGCTTCACCCGTGAACGGCGGCGCGCCGGTGAGCATCTCGAACAGCAGCACACCGACCGAGTACAGGTCCGCACGGCCGTCGATCGGCGAGCCGGTGCACTGCTCAGGCGAGATGTACGACGGCGAGCCGAACGCAAAGCCCGGTCGCGTCAGCTGCTGCGCGCTCTCGGGCGCAAAGCCCGGCAAGAGCTTCGCAAAGCCGAAGTCGAGGATCTTCACGTGCTCCGGCTGATGCGGCAGGGTTTCGACCGTGATGTTCGCCGGCTTCAAGTCACGGTGCACCACGCCGTGCGCGTGCGCGTGCGCCAGCGCATGCAGCAGCTGTCGCGTGATCCCGAGCGCACGCGCCACCGGCAACGCACCTTCACGATCGAGCAGCTGACGCAGCGTCTCGCCGTTCGCCAGCTCCATGATCAGGTACGGCACACCGCGCGTCATGCCGTAGTCTTGTAGACGCACGATGTTTGGATGCGATAGCGCCGCGAGCGTGAGCGCTTCGCGTTCGAAGCGCGGCCCAAGAGCGTGCTCGCCCAAGGTTGTCTGCTGCAACAGCTTCACCGCCACGGGACGACGCAAGCGCACTTGCACGGCGCGGAACACCAGGCCCACGCCGCCTTCGCCGATCGTCTCTTCGAGCAGATAGCGCCCGTCCAGCAGGTCGCCGGCTTTCGGCGCGACCAGATCGGGCTGTCCAACCCGGCTCGTGCTCGCGGGCAAGCCCGGTAACGCGGGCAGCGACGGGATCACTCCTTGCGGCGGCGTGCGCACACTAGCAACCTACCACGGCCTCGCGCATGCGCGCGCACACCAGCTGGGGACATCACGGCGAGATACGTTTTTCAGCCGAGCGGCGCTTCGCACTCCGCGCGCAACTTGCAGCTACTGCAGGCTTTCCCACGCCAGACATGCTCGTACAGGCCCTGCGTCTCGTCGATGAACGCTTCGTCGTCGGTCATGATGCCGAGCTCGAAGTTGCGTCGGTGCTCACCCTTGGCGCCGAGACCCGCGCCGGTCCAGTTCGCGCTGCCGAGATACAGCTTCGCACCATCGACGATCACGGTCTTCATGTGCACACGCGGGCACATGCGCAGCTCGAGCCCGCCTTTCCACAGGCGCGGATGCTTCTCGAGCTCATCGCGAAACGGCCGCGATGGCAGGCTCGCGTGCAAGATGCGCAACTCCACGCCGCGCTCGGCCAGCTCGTCGAACACCTCGAGCACCGAGCGGTAGCTGCCACGACCGTACGCACGCCGGCGTCCGGGTCGCACACGCGGATCCTCGACCATCAGCTCTTTCAAGTTCGCGGTCGCGATCCACACGCTGCGCTTGGCCTCTTCGATCGGGCGCACGACCTCGTCGTAGTGGCCTTTGCCCGACACGAGCGAAACCTGTACCGGTCGTTTCGGGAGCACGAAGTCCATCGAGTGCGATGCTAGTGCCGCGAGGCCGTGCGCCGCGAGTTTCGCGCGGCTGCTCTGCTATGCTGCGCCCGGAGCCTCCATGCACGACCCCGAAAACCCAGACGAAACCGTGTGGCGACCGACGCCCGCGCAGATCGAGCACGCGAACGTCACGCGCCTTCTGCGCAAGCTCGGCTACGTGATCAACGCCGACGACCCGGCCGGCGTCGAGCGAGCTGCGCGCGAATTCGTGCAGCGCTCCGGCGAAGAACCAGACTGGTTTTGGAACGCTGCGCTGCTCGACATGAACTTCTCATGGGACGCGCCCTACACCCGCTTGCTCGACCTCTCGCGTGGTCCTGAGTTTGCAGATTGGTTCATCGGCGGCCGCACCAACCTGGTCACGAACTGCGTCGATCGCCACGCCCACGGCGCGCTCGCCGACAAGATCGCCCTGATCGCGGAGACCGAAGACGGCAGCGCGCGCAGCTTCAGCTACCGCGAGCTCGACCGGGAGATCTGTCGGCTCGCGAACGCGCTGACCGCGCTCGGCGTGACCGAAGGCGATCGCGTCGCCAGCTACATGCCGATGGTTGCCGAGGTGGTGATCGCAATGCTGGCCACGCAGAAGCTCGGCGCGATCTTCATCCCGATCTTCTCCGGCTATGCTCCGCCGGCCGTGCGCGAGCGCCTCGCAGACGCCGAGGTGAAGCTGGTGTTCACAGCTGACGGGTCGATGCGCCGCGGCAACGCGTTCCCGCTCAAGGCCGAGCTCGATCGCGCGCTCGAAGGCCTGCGTTGCGTCGCGCACACCATCGTCTATCGCCGCATTGGCCCAACGGGCATGAGCATGCCCTGTCCCATGCAGGCCCCGCGCGACGTGTTCTGGGACGAGTTGCTGAGTGGCGCGAGCGACAGCTGCAGCACGCGCTCGCTGCCCGCGCTGGCACCTGCACTCATGCTGTTCACGAGCGGCACGACGGGCAAGCCCAAGGGGACCGTGCACACGCACGCCGGCTGCCTCGCGCAGATGGGCAAGGAGCTGCTCTACAACTTCGATCTCAAGCCCGACGACGTCTTCTTCTGGTTCAGCGACATCGGCTGGATGATGGGCCCGTGGGAGATCATCGGCTGCTTCATGCACGGCGGCACGATCGTGGTGTTCGAAGGCGCCCCCGATTATCCCGAGCCCGATCGCGTCTGGCGCACGGTCGCGCGTCACGGGGTGACCACGCTCGGCTTCAGCCCGACGGCCATACGCCTTTTGATGCGCGCCGGCGACGACTGGGTCACGCGCAATCCCGCGCTGCTCGCCACGCTGCGCATGCTCGGCAGCACCGGCGAGCCGTGGGATCCCGAGAGCTATCGCTGGTACGCAGAGCACGTGGGTGGCGGGCGCTGCCCCGTGATCAACATCAGCGGCGGCACCGACATCGCCGGCTGCTTCCTCGCGCCGCTGCCGATCATGCCGCTCAAGGCCACGTCGCTGCAGTGCGCGGGCCTCGGCATGGCGGTCGACGTGTTCAACGAGCAGGGCGAGAGCGTGCGCGGCGAGGTCGGCTACCTCGTGTGCAAGCGGCCTTCGCCGTCGATGACACGTTCGCTCTGGAAGAACGACGCGAAGTACCTCGAGGCGTATTGGTCGAAGTTCCCCGGCATCTGGAACCACGGCGACTGGGCCTTGCGCGCCGAGGACGGCCACTTCTATCTGTTCGGACGTGCGGACGACACGCTCAAAATTGCGGGCCGGCGCGTCGGGCCCGGTGAGATCGAAGCCGCGTTGATCGCGCACCCCGCCGTGAGCGAAGCTGCCGCGATCGGCGTGCCCGATGCGCTGAAGGGAACCGATGTCGTCTGCTTCGTGGTGCTGCACGCGAGCTACGGTGAGAGCGAAGCACTACGCGCCGAGCTGGTTCGAGCCGTGGTCGACGCGCTCGGCAAGGTCGACCGGCCCAAGCAGGTGCTGTTCGCGAGCGACCTACCGAAGACGCGCAGCGCGAAGATCCTGCGGCGCTTGATCCAGCGCGTGCACTTGGGCGATCGCGAGCTGGGTGATTTGTCGAGCGTGAACAATCCGGAGGCGCTCAGCGCGATCGCGCGCGCGCGCTAGCGGAGAGCCGCAGGCTGCTCCGCGATTCGACGCTAGCCTCCAGCCGCGGCTGTTGGCTTTTCGATACGCGAGCGGCGTCTGCCGCGTTCAGCGCTTCACACCAAGCCCAAGAGAAATGCCCGCAAATGCGTTCAGTGTTCGGCGTCCGGGCACGGCAGTCGATTCGACATTTGAGCCGGTCGGGTGTACCCCATCACCCTCCTTCTTCCGTACGTAGAGGTGTGCCTGCATGTCCCAGCGCTCTGCCAGGTCTGACGCGGACTCCAGCAACGTGACCCCGTTGCGAACCACGATCGGCACGATCCCCGGGGCCGCCGCCGCGAGCGGCGCCCACGCCTCCACTAGCAAAGACGACGGCGTCGAGTACTCGCCGGACAAGCAGGCCGCGCTCGACTACCACGCGCTCGGCCGCCCCGGAAAAATCGAGGTCGTGCCGACCAAGCCGATGCGCACGCAGCGCGAGCTGTCGCTGGCGTACACGCCCGGCGTCGCCGAGCCCTGCCGCATGATCGCCGCGGACCAGAGCCTCGTGAATCGCTACACGGCGCGTCGCAACCTGGTCGCGGTCGTCAGCAATGGCACCGCCGTGCTTGGCCTCGGCGACATCGGCCCGTACGCGGCCAAGCCCGTCATGGAAGGCAAAGCGGTGCTGTTCAAGCGCTTCGCCGACATCGACGTGTTCGACATCGAGATCGACGCCAAGGATCCGGAGCGCTTGATCGAGACGGTCGCCGCGCTCGAGCCCACGTTTGGCGGCATCAACCTCGAGGACATCAAAGCGCCCGAGTGCTTCATCGTCGAAAAGGCGCTCAAGCTGCGCATGGGCATCCCCGTGTTCCACGACGATCAGCACGGCACCGCGATCATCACGGCGGCGGCGCTCTTGAACGCGGCCGAGATGCAGAGCCGCGCGCTCAATTCACTCGAGATCGTGTGCATGGGCGCGGGCGCTTCGGCGATCGCGTGCATGGAGCTGTGGATCAAGCTCGGCGTCGACCGCGAGCGCATCACCATGATCGACTCGCGCGGCATCATCCGCGACGGTCGTGCGGGCGTCGACTCGTACAAGGCCGCGTTCGCGCGCCCCGCGAACGACCCGCGCCGCACGCTGGCCGATGCGCTCAAGGGCGCGGACGTGCTCGTGGGCCTCTCGTCCGGCGGCAAGATCCCGGGCGAGCTGATCAAGGCGATGGCCAAGAACCCGCTGATCTTCGTGCTCGCGAACCCCGATCCCGAGATCCCGTACGCCGAATGCGTCGCGCTGCGTCCGGACGCGATCGTCGCCACCGGCCGCACGGACTTCCCCAATCAGGTCAACAACGTGCTCGGCTTCCCGTACATCTTCCGCGGCGCGCTCGACTGCGCCGCCACGTCGATCAACGAGGAAATGAAGCTCGCCGCTGCGCATGCGCTCGCCACGCTGGCGCGCACGCCGGTGCCGGACGTCGTCAAGGAAGCATACGGCGTCACCGAGCTCAGCTACGGCCCGCGCTACATCATTCCGAAGCCGGTCGATCCGCGCGTTCTGCCCTGGGTCTCGTCCGCGGTCGCGCAGGCGGCCATGGAGACGGGCGTCGCGCAGGAAGCGCTCGATCTCGACACGTACCGCGCGCACCTCACGCGCAAAGCCGGCCTGCAGAGCCTGTAGGGGCTTCGGGCCTGCCATGTCCCTCGGCGAACGCGGCGAACGCACTCGCCCCGATGTCGTCGTCATCGGCGGTGGCGTAGCGGGGCTCTCCGTTGCAGCTGCGCTCGCGCCGCACGCACGTGTGCAGCTGCTCGAGCGCGAGATGCTGCTTGCGAGCCACGCTTCCGGTCACAACGCAGCGATCTTTCGCCCGCTCGAGCACGACGAGACCAGCGCCGCGCTCGCACGTCGCAGTCTCGCCTGGCTCGCGGAGCTCGGCGAGGCGCCGCTTCTGACCCAGAGCGGGCTGCTCTTGCCGAGCAGCGAGCCCGAGCGTGTGAGGCAGCTGGCCCAGCATGCCCGCGCGCAGTCGGTGCAGCACGTCGTGCTCGAGCACGAGGAGCTGCAACGCTTCGAGCCGACGCTCGTCGGCGGTGAAGCTCGCAGTGGCCTCTTTTTGCCCGAAGGTGGGGTGCTCGATCTGCACGCGCTGACCTCGCGTCTGGCCGAGACCGCGCGCGCCCACGGCGCAGTCTTGAAGACCGGCGCCCCGGTCGAGCGTATCCAGCTGACGGGATCTTCGTCGCCGCGCGTGGCCGGCATCTTGCTGCGCGACGGAACGGTGCTCGCGACCGAGCACGTGGTGATCGCGGCCGGTGCCTGGTCCGCCGCGCTCGGTGGCAGCGCGAATGCGCTCTTGCCGCTCACGCCGCTGCGCCGTCACCTGGTGCAGCTGCGTGCGGGCGCGCTGCCAGGCGCCGTCGGGCGGCCGATCGTCTGGCGCCTCGAAGACGAGATCTACTATCGCCCCGAGTCCGGCGGCCTGCTCGCCAGCCCGTGCGACGCAACACCCTGGCCCGCCGAATCGCCAGCCAGTGATCCGGCCGCGCTCGATCTGCTCGCGCACAAGCTCGCGCGACTCGCACCTTCACTCGCGAGCAGTCGCGTGCAGCGCGCTTGGGCGTGCCTGCGCACGTTCGCGCCCGACGGGGAGCTCGTCGCAGGGGAGGACCCGCGCATCCCCGGGCTGCACTGGCTGAGCGGCCTCGGCGGACGCGGCATGAGCGTCGCTCCAGCCGCCGGCGAATTGGTTGCGCGAACAATTCTTGGCGGAGAAGCACAGCCCTTAGCCGATGCGCTTTCACCTCGCCGAGTGCTCTGCGCCGCTATACCGGCTCGCTAGCTCTCATCTGACCGGCCGGCCGAAATTCTTCGGGAATTACAGGGCCCTGCGCGTGTCTGCTTTCTTGCCAAAGGGTTGAGTCATGGCTTAGTCCAGGTTACAAGTTCGCCGCTGAGAGTCGCAAAACACCCCCTGCGGCTTTCCCCAAATCCTGCGAAACGGCCCGCGAACTTGGGCTACCACCCTCGCAGAAGTAGGTTCCGAATGAGCACGGACACGTTGGTCGGACAACTCGGGCAGATCTCGCAAGTCGCACGCAGGGCAGAGGCGGTGCCGGTCGCCAGCGAGACGCACGCCGAGCGCCACGCAGAGCGCACGGAGCAAGAGATCATCAAAGCGAGCAACGTGTTCGCGCACGAGGACCGCGCGCGCAGCTGGTTTCACCTGACGAGCACCTTGCTGCTGTTGATCGGCAGCCAGGTCGCCGCAGCGACGCTCGTCAACCCCTGGCTGCGCCCGGTGTTCTCGCTGCTCGCGGGCCTCTTCACCGCGCGCGCGTTCATCATCTTCCACGACTTCAAGCACGGCGCGATCCTGCGCGGCGACAAGCTTGCGAAGGTCCTTCTGGACGCCTTCGGCCTGTACGTGCTCACGCCGTCCAACGTCTGGACCCAGACGCACAACTACCATCACGCACACACCGCGAAGATCGTGGGCTCGCACGTCGGCTCCTACATGATGCTGACCACCACGCTCTGGGAGAAAACCACGCCCGGTCAGCGCTTCATGTACAAGCTGATCCGCCACCCACTGACCATCGTGTTCGGCTACTTCACCGTGTTCATCTACGGCTTCTGCGTGGCGGCCTTCGTGCGCAACCCGAAGAAGAACCAGGACTCGCTGCTCGCGATCGTGTTGCAGCTGGCGCTCGGCGTCGCGCTGTACCACTACGGCAGCTTGGCGGTGCTTTTCTACGCGCTGCTCCTTCCGCAGATCATCGCGCACGCTTTGGGCGCGTACCTGTTCTATGCGCAGCACAATTTCCCCGAAGCGCACGTGCAGCCGCGCGAGAGCTGGACATTCGTGCGCGCGTCGCTCGAGTCGTCGAGCTACCTCAAGCTCGGCCCGCTGATGAACTACTTCACGGGCAACATCGGCTACCACCACGTTCACCACTTGAACTACCGCATCCCGTTCTATCGCCTGCCCGAAGCCATGGCCGCGATCCCCGAGCTGCAGAACCCGCGCACGACCACGCTTCACCCACGCGACATCGTCGCCTGCTTCAAGCTCAAGCTCTGGGATGCAGAGCAGGGCAAGATGGTCGGCTTCCCGTCCTGAAGTCGCGCGCTCGCGCGCCCAGCGGCGGCGGCGGCGGTAGGTCCAGCGCGTGGCAGCACCGACTGGAGCGCCGCTGCAGGCGGCCTCCTCGCGCTTCTCGTGCTCGCGCAGCGGCGGCGCATGCGTCGCGCCGCCGCTCGCTGACAGCGTTGGTCTTACTCGAGCTTCGCGGTGGCCTGCGCCTCGCGGAACGCTTGCTGAGTCAGTTTCTTGAACGGTGCCAGGCGCGTGTACACGTTGCTCGTCCCGGCGCCGATGCAGCCGCTCGCGGGATGGCTCGGATCGAAGCGACCGTTACCCCCGCGCGAGACGATACCCACTACGGCGCCGCGCGCAGAGAGCGCAGGTCCGCCGCTGTCACCGCTGCAGATCGACTCGCCCACGACCAGGTCGTTCGGCTCGGTCTGACTGGACGGACCTACGTCGAGGATTGCGACCTTCTGGCGCTGCATGCGCGCCTTGGGCAGCACGCCTTTCTCCGTGAGCCCCCAGCCCACGCTCGTGATCAGCTCGCCGACGCGCGTGCTCTCCGTGAGGCGCAGCGGCGCGATCGGAACACCGCGGACGTCACGATCGAGCACGATGAACGCGATGTCGTGATTGCAAAGGTTGCGCGAGCTGTCGTGCACGAGCTGCGCGCCACGAGCGCGCGCCTGCAGCTTGCTCTGGCTCGTGCCCGTGTAGACGATGATGTCTTGGGCGTCGTAGTCCTGCGTGATCCTGCCGCCTGCGATCGCGTGGCCGTTCGGCGCGCAGTCTAGGGTCTCGTCGGTCTTCGAGACGCAATGACGCGCGGTGAGCACGAGATTCGGCGCCACGAGCGAGCCGGTGCACACCGCTTGACCGGCGATGCTGAGCATCACCACGTCGTTCTGCGCGGACGTCGAGGCCTTGCCGTGGATGATGGGCTCTTCACTCGCGATGACTTGGTCGGGCAAGCTGTCGTCTTGAGTGCAGCTGACGGCGGCTGGCGCACACGCGAGCGCGAATAGAATGCGTGGCATGGCACGAATGAAATGAAGCGTCATGGGTTCTCCGAGGGCGCGAAAACGAGCGGGAAATTCCGCGTGGCTGCGCGTCCGCGGAGCTGGCTTCGCACGCCGCGTGCCGAGCTAGACCGCTGATGATTTCGCGGGGTTGCAGGCGACGCTGCAGCGGAAACGTGCAAACCCGCCGACGCTCGACGGCTGGGACTGCAGCGAGTGGCGGCGGCCCCGTTTGCGTGTACTCTGCGCGGCATGTTCTTCTCGCGTTCCGAACCTCCGGCACCCGTGTCCGCTGGCGATACGCTCGAGCAGCTGATCCGCAGCCAGCTGCCTACCGCCGACGACGAAACGCTGCGCTTGGTCCTGGCGGTGACGGGCCTTCTGGCCTGCGTGGCGTACGCGGATCGCCACTACAGCCAGCCCGAGCAGCAGAGGATTCGTAGCGCGCTGCTCGAGATCGAAGGTCTGCGTCCCGAGGGGGTCGATGCGATCTGCCGCGTGCTGCACGACGACATCGCTCGGTTCGCGACCGGCAACATGCAGCTGTACACGCGCAGCCTGCGCGATCACGCCGAGCTCTCGCTGCGCCGTGAGATCCTGGATCTGCTGGTCGATCTGGCAGCGGCGGATGGCGAGCTGTCTCTGTCGGAGACCGACTTGCTGCGGCGCACGGCCGCTGCGATGGCGCTCACGCAGGACGACTACGTGGCGTCGCAGGCACGCCACCTCGACAAGCTGAAGACGCTCAAGTAGCTCGTTTCACTCGGGCAGCGCGTAGACCAGCTGCACCTCGAGATTCGCGGTGATCTGACCGTTCTCGATCGGCACGCCGCCGCCGGCATCGGCGCTCATCGCTTTCATCATGGGCATCGGGCGACCGCCGCCGCTCTCGCTCACCGACACGATCGGTCCGAGCGTGACGCCCGTGAGTCGCGCGAGATCCGCTGCGTTCTGCTTGGCCCGCGCGATCGCCTGCGCCCGCGCCTGCGCGACGATCGCTTCGGGATGCTCGAGGTCGAACGCCACGCCCCACACGTTGTTCGCGCCCGCATCGAGCGCCGCTTTCAGCACGGCGCCGACCTTGCTCAGATCATGCACCGTGACTTCCACCATGTTGCTCACGCGGTAGTGGCCGCGTAGGGGCGAGGGCTGCGGCGCATTGGGCGGAACCGGATCCTGCTCGAAGCCGACCGAGAAGTTTTGCGTGCGCAGGTCGGTCTGCGCGATGCCCGCCGCCTGCACGGCGTGAATCACGGCATTCATGATCGTGGTGGCCTGCGCCGAAGCTTGCTCCGCCGTATCCGCGCGCGCTTCGACGCCAAGCGTGGTGCGCGCGATGTCAGGCGCGGCCTTGCCCTCGCCGGAGCCCGAGACCATCACCCCGTGCGCCGCGTCGCCGCCCGGCGTGGTCTTGAGCAGGAGCGTGCGTGGTGTGCAGCCGACAGCGGCGAGTAGCACGATGAACAACAGCGACGAGTGCTTGAGCATGGGGAACCTCGGCAGGAAGAATCCTCGAGAATACTGGCGACGCAGTATACCTGCTCGGTGCTCACCGGGCAGGCTCGATCACGCGGGTCGTTCGATGCGGCCGTCGGGACGACGCGCAAAGCGGCCCTGCTCGCGCGGATGAACGGGATCCTGACTGGGCCACGGCCAGCCACCGAACTGCGTGCGCTGGTAGTCTTCGTAGGCCTTGCGGATCTCCTCGCGCGTGCTCATCACGAATGGGCCGTACTGCACGACGGGCTCGGCGATCGGTCGACCTTGCAACAGCAAGAGCTCGCTCTCGTCTTTGCCCGCCTCGAGCGTGACCGCGCGATCGGCGCGCAGGCGTGTCTCGTGGTAGTCCGGGATCGGCTGGCCCGCGATGCGCAGGCCCGTGCCGCGGAAGTAGTAGAGCGAGCGATTGCTGCCGCTGGCGGCGGCAGGCAGCGTGAAGCGCGCGCCGGGCTCGAGCTTGAGTGTCCAAATCGCGAGGTCGCTGCCCGGCTGCGAGGCCCACGAGTTGGGCGGAGGCGAGGGCGCCTGCGTGTGCTCGTAGCGCCCCGCGATCACGGCGAGCTCGGTGCTCTTGCCGGCCGCGTCGCGCACGCTGCGCTTCGGGATGGTGTCGTTCCAGAGCATCGAGAAATACGGGTCGACCATTTTATTGACGATCGGTAGGTTCAGCCAGAGCTGGAACAGCTCGAGCGGGTTCTCTTTGTCCGTTTGCAGCAGCGGGAACATCTCCGCGTGCTGAATGCCTTTGCCGGCCGTGAGCCACTGCACGTCGCCGCCGCCGTAGCGCGCGGTCGCACCCATCGAATCGGAGTGATCGAGTAGGCCGCGGCGCACCACCGTGACCGTCTCGAAGCCGCGATGCGGGTGCTGCGGAAAGCCCGGTACGTGCAGCCCGTGGTACATGCGCCAGCCGTCTTTGCCGGCGAAGTCCTGGCCGAGGTCGCGGCCGTCGAGCGACGCCGCAGGCCCCATCTGCTCGTTGCCGGCCGGATAGTGATCGTCGTGATGCATGCACGCGATGAACGGATCGTGCGTCTGCCAGGGGAAGCCCATCTGCGCGATCGAGAGCAGCGCGTCGGGCGCGTTCAGCGAAAGGGCAGCGTGATCAGCAGCGTGTGGGCTCACGGCGTTCTCTTTCTCGCGTGAAGGGTCGTGGTGCGGTGGCGCGAGCGCATCGCAACCCGCGGTTGCAGCTGCGGCCGAGGCAGCAGCGAGCTTGAGCACGGATCTGCGGGTGACTCGGGGCATGGTCAGCTCGGGTAGCTCACTCTGCGGGCGCTGAGCGCGGCGCGGGTTCGGGTTCGCGTTTGCCGCGCAGTAGGCGCGACAGGCCTGCTTTGGCGTTCTCGATCGCCAGGTAGAACACGGGCACGACCAAGAGCGAGAGCAGCGTCGAGCTGATCACGCCACCGATCACGGCAATGGCCATCGGCGCGCGAAACTCGCTGCCTTCACCCTGCGAGAGCGCGGTTGGCAGCATACCGAGCACCATCGCCGCACTGGTCATGATGATGGGACGCAGACGCTCTGGACCCGCAGCCAAGATCGCATGCAGCGGTGCATCGCCGTGGTCGCGCACGCGCTCGATCGCACGGTCGACGAGCAGAATCGCGTTCTTGGTGACCAGGCCCATCAGCAAGATGATGCCAATCATCGAGCCCATCGACATGTGACTCTTGCTCAAGAATAAGCCCACGATCGCGCCAATCAGCGCCAGCGGCAGCGTGAGCATGATCGTGAGCGGATGGATGAAGCTCTCGAACTGCGACGCCAGCACGATGTAGATGAACACGACGCCGAGCATCAGCGCGAGCCCTGCGGCGCCGTTGGTCTCGTTCATCTGCTTGATCTGACCGTCGTAGCGCAGCGAGTAGCCGGGTGGGAAGTCGACCTTGGCGAGCTTCTTCTGCATCTCCGCGGCCACGTCGCCCAGAGAGCGACCGTGCGGGGCCGCCCAGATCGCGATCTGACGCGCGCGATCTTCGCGCGTGATCTCCTGCGGGCCTTCGCCACTCTCTAGGCGTGCCACGTCGGCGAGCGTGATCGTGCCCTTCGGCGAAGCCAGCGAGACGTGCAGGATGTCGCCGGCGGTCTTGCGGTCTTCCTCGCGCAGGCGCACGCGAATCGGCACTTCGTCGTCACCTTGGCGCAGCTTGGCGCTGTCATCGCCCTCGAGCGCAGTGCGCAGCGTCGTGGCCACGGCGGCCACCGGCAAGCCGTAGTCAGCGGCCTTGGCGCGGTCGATCGACACCTGCAGCTCGGACTTGCCGGGCGAATACTTCATGTCGACGTCGGTCACGCCGGGGATACTGTGCAGCACCTTGGTCACTTCGTTCGAGAGCTTGGTCAGCTCTTCGTACGAGTCGCCGCGTACGTTGATCATGATCGGCGCTTGGAAACCGGCGCCTTCGATCAGCTGAACGTCGGTGACCGAGACCTTCGCGCCTGGTGCGGAGCCCGCGATCTTGCGTGAACGATCTTGAATGACGGAAATCGGCACGCTGCGCTGACGCTTCGGCACCGTGAGCACGCGCCAGGTGATGCGGTTGGCGTCGCCGTTCGCGCCGACCTTCGCGAGTACCGTGGTGATCAGCGGGTCCTTGCGCAGCTCGGCCGTCATCGCTGCATTCTGCCGCGCAGTTTCATCCAGCGAGGTGCCGGCCGGAAGCTCGATGTCGACGTTGTACTGAGCACGATCCTCGGGCGAAACGAAGTCCGCGCCGAGCACCTGCGCGATCTGCCCCATGCCGACCAGAGCACCGATCGCTGCGAAGCCGACCACGAGCTTGTGCTTGAGCGACCAGGCAAGCGCGTCGGCGTACAGCGCGTCCATGCCTGCAAACACCTTCAAGAAAGGGCTTTTCAGCCAGTGCCACGGGTCTTTCTTCTTGTGGTCGATCGCCTTCGAGAAGCGGGACGACAGCATCGGGTCGAGCGTGAACGCGACGAACAACGACACCAGCACCGCGGCCGTGACCGTCAAGCCGAACTGCTTGAAGAACTGACCGACCATGCCGCCCATGAACGCGACCGGCACGAACACGGCCACGACCGTGAGCGTGGTCGCCAAGACCGCGAGTGTGATCTCCTTGGTGCCATCGAGCGCCGCCTGCTTCGGCGGCACACCGCGCTCCAGGTGCTTGAAGATGTTCTCGCGCACGACGACCGCGTCGTCGATCAAAAGGCCGATCGCCAGCGACAGGCCGAGCAGGGTCATCATGTTGAGCGTGAAGCCGAACATGTACATCACGAAGAAGGTCGCGATCACGCTGGTGGGCAGCGCGAGCGCGCTGATCAGCATCGAGCGCAGGTCGAGCATGAACACGAGGATGATCAGGATCGCCATCGCGCCGCCGTAGAAGATCGACACTTCCACTTCGTGCGCGTTCTCGCGAATGAACACGCTCTGGTCCAGGATCAGCTGCGGCTTGATTCCGTCGGGCCAGGTCTTCGACAGCTCTTCGACACGCTTGCGCACGGCATCGGCCACCGCGACCGTGTTGCGCCCCGATTGCTTGACCACGTCGAAGGAGACTGCTTCTTCGCCGTTCAAGAACGTGCGCGTGCGCATCTCGGCGAAGTCGTCTTCGACCACGGCGACGTCGGACAGGTGCACCGCCGAGCCGTCGTGCGCCGTCTCGAGCACCAGGTCACGTAGCGCATCCACCGAAGGGAAGTCGCCCATCGTGCGGATGCTGACCTCGCGCGCGCCCTGCGTGAGCCTGCCCGCGGGCACCGTCACGCCGCCCGCGCGTAGCGCGCCCACGACGGTGGCCGGCGTCAGTCGCAACGCATCGAGCTTGGCCTGATCGAGATTCACGTGGATCTCGCGGTCCGGGCCGCCCGTGATCGTGACCTGCGCGACGCCATCGACCTGCTCCAGGCTCGGGCGGATCACGTCGTCGGTGAACTTGCGCAGCTCGTAGAGCGGCTTTTTGCCGTGCAGCGTGTAGAACAGCACCGGCATGGCGCTGGTGTCGATGCGGCTGACGGCGGGCTCTTTGATGTCGATCGGCAGCGTGGCGCGCACTTGCGCCACGCGCTCGCGCACCTGGGTTGCCGCTTCTTCCACGTCCGTGCCGAGCTTGAACAGCACGACCACGGTGGACAGGCTCTCGCGCGAGCTGCTGGTCACGCGATCGATGCCGTTGAGCGAGACCACTACGTCCTCGATCGGCTTCGTGATCAGCGTCTCGACTTCGTTCGGGCTGGCACCGGGGTAGACCACGTTGATCGACACGACCGGCACGGACACGTCCGGGAACAGGTCGGTGCCGAGGTTCGAGAGGCCCGTCAGCCCGAGCACGACCAGGGCGAGCATCACCATCACGGTGAAGACGGGTCGCTTGATGGCGATCGCGGAGAGGTTCATGACTTCAACCTGCGCTTCCAGCCGTCAGCTGCACCACGTCACC
Source organism: Sandaracinaceae bacterium (assembly GCA_017881055.1). GTDB lineage: Bacteria > Myxococcota_A > Polyangia > Polyangiales > JAFGIB01 > JADGRF01. The sequence continues at coordinate 19,520 of JADGRF010000226.1, read as the reverse complement.
GGTCTTCACCGACGAGCTCGGGCTGAGCACCACCACGTCGGTCGCGCGCACTCCGTCGCGAATCAAGAGCTCGCCGTCCTCGCCGCGTGTGAACACGACGGGCACGACGCGGGCGTGTCCACCGACCAGCAGCACGACCTCGTTCTGCGAACCGGAACGCAGCGCCTCGGGCGGCAGCCTGAGCACGTCGATGGGCGCCTCGGCGCGCAGCGTGGCGCGTGCGAAGATGCCAGCGAGCACGGGCGACTTCGGATCGTTCTTCAGCTCGGCCAGCATCGGCACGCGCCGCGTCTGCGCATCGACCGACGGCAGGATCGCGGTGATCGCGCCGGTCAGCGCGTGGTTGTCGAGCGTGATCGGCGAGCCGACGCGCACCAGGCTCGCGTCGTCGACCGACAGCGTGCCCGAAAACCGCAGCGCGGAGGCGTCCTCGATGCGAAAGAGCGTGGTGTTGACGGGCGGTGAGATGATCGCGCCCGGTGCGCTCGGGGCCATGGTAACGAGGCCCGCGAACGGGGCGACCAGGCGCGTGTTCTCCAGCGCGGCGCTGACCGTGTCGGCCTGCGCGCGCGCAGCTTCCAGCTGGGCTTGCGCCATTTCTTCACGCTGCTTGTTGCCGCGGTGTTGCGCGTCGCTGATCGCGCCCTGCGCTAGCAAGTTCTTCGAGCGGCTGGCTTCGTCGCGCGCGATCTCGAGCGAGACCTCGGCGGAGTGCACCTGCGCGTTCGCCGCCCGGAGCTGCGCGGCCGTGTCGGATGCGTCGAGCGACGCGAGCAAGTCGCCGGCCTTCACCAGCTGACCGGTCGCTGCGCGCACAGTCGCCAGCCGCCCCGGCACTTTGAAGCTGAGGTTGCTCTCGCGAATCGGCGTGAGCGTGCCCGTTGCCGCAACCGTCGGCCGCCAGTGTAACGCGACCGGTTGGATCGTACGCACGCTGCCGCTGACGGCGGCAGGCTCGGCCACGGTCGGCGCGGCTGCACCGGCACCACTCGCTGCAGCCGGTTGCTCGAAGACCTTGCGCTCGGCCACGGCCTGGCGATAGCGCACGGCGATGAAGCCGAGCAGGAGCGCGGTGAGTGCGAGCACGACGTAGGACGCCACACGGCGGGGCTTGGGTTCTTCAGCAACGGTCGACATCACGCACTCCTCAACTTACCGGTCTTGGCTTCGCGCGCTGCGCGAGGTTTGGGTTCACGCGTGGCACGCGCGACTCGAGTTACTTGGGTCGCGTAGGTCACTTGGGCCGCTTGGGTCAAGTCACGCAGCTGCGTCTTGGCTTCGTCCGTGAGCAGGCCGTGCATGAACAGGCTCTGCGCTTTGCGAACGATCCGGGCGAGATCCGGCCGCTTCGGCTCGCGGATGATCTCCCGAACCAGCCGATCGTACGCGCCACCGAGCATGCACGCGACGAGGTTCGGATCGGTATCGTCGCGGTAGACACCCTCGCGCACGAGCTCCGCCACCAGCGTCTCGGCGTTCTTCGCGCAGCGCCGAGCGAATTCGTCGAGCAGGTGCGCGTAGGCCACGCCCCCCGAGCCACTCATCATCATGTGGAGGAGCGCGCGATTGCTCCAGCAGAATTCGAATACCTGCAGGTCGTGCGCGAGCCAGATCTCGAGCCGCTCGGGTAGCGGCGCGCGTGTGCTGCTGACGGCCGCCTCGTGCACGTCCACCGCGTCGCGCATGCGCCCTAGGAAGCCCTCGACGATCGAGCGCCAGCACTCTTCCTTGCTGTCGAAGTACGAGTAGAATGCGCCCTTGGCGATGCCAATCTGCGCGGTGATGTCTTCGACCTTGGTCGCGTCGAGCCCGTGCGCGGCAAAGCAGACCTCCGCCGCTTCGAGCAACGCTTGCTTGGTGTTCGGGGGAGCGCGTCGTGCCATGGAAACCTGCTGGCGTCAGCGAAACACGTGACTGACGAGTCATGAATAGCTGTTCATGACTCACGAGTCAAGCGAGTCTCCGACGCCTCGGCGGACTCCAAGTTCTGCAACGAGCCGAGCACGTTGCAGAGGCCCATCGGTACGATCATCGGCACGAGGAACTGCCTGGTGAGCGGGTGACGTAGGCCCGCGATCAGGTCGCCGATCACGGGCACGGGGACGTAGAAGCCGACGGTGCGCAGCGCGGGCCCGATGGCCGCGGCAGAGACCGGCGAGTGCGCGCCGGGCACGACGCTCATGATCCACGCGAGCAGCGTGCCAAGGCCTAGCGCCCACGCGCCGCCCAGAATACGAAACGGCAGCGAGACGCCCGAGAAGTACGTCGTCAGGATCACGCCGAGCGGCAAGAGCGCAATCAGCGGCAGCTCGAAGCTGCGCACGGCGAAGTCGATCGCGATGAACGAGATCGCGATGCCCGCCAGCGTGGACAGGAGCGCTGCGCGCGGGGTGTTGCGACGAATCCAATCGGCGACGCGTGCGCCGCCGAGCTCGAGTGCGCCGCACAGAAAGCACGCCGCGAGGCCCACGCGCCAGGCAGCTTTCGCCGCCTCTTCGGGAGACATGCCCGCGCTCTGTGCCGCGAGCTTCGCAGGCAGCATCACCAGGAACACATACGCGAACAGTGACACCGTGTTGATGCCGTAGGGCAGGGCGGTCACGTCGCTGCGGCCCTCTTTGGCTGAGAGCTGCTGGGCTTGCCACGCGTAGAACACGTTGCCGAACACGATCGAAAGCGCCGCTCTCGGCAGCACGGAATGGAGCAGTAGCTCGGTCGAGAAGCCGAGCACGCCGCTGCATAGCCCGAGGATCAGCAGGAACTGAATCAGGTTGTCGATGGCCAGGCCGAAGAAGCCGTCCAGGTCGCCGCGAACGAACCACGGTTGAGCGGAAGACACGGGCTGTGACACGCCGCGAGTCTAACGCAAGCAGGCCCGCAGAACGTGGTGTAGGCTGCGCGGCACATGTCGTGGTTGGACATCAGGCAGCCGCGCGCGGTCGTGAGACTCACCGTTCTTGCGTTCGCCTTTTCGGTGCTGTTTCACGCGGTCGCGTATTTCCTGATGCGCGGTGATGGCGGCAAGGACGACGGCCTGCGCCTGGACCTGGCGTCGCAGGTGGAGTTCGGCGTGACCGAGCCCGAGCTCGGAGCGGAACCCGCGCCTGCGCCCGCACCGCCGCCCGCCGCCAAAGCCGCGACCAAGCAAGCACCGAAGGTGAAGGCAGCGCCCAAGCCGAAGACCGACGACATCACGATTCCCGCGGACGCCGGCGTGCATCCCGATGCGGGCGTAGCAGCCGCTGCAGCTGCACGCGCTGCCGCCGTCAGCGGCACACCCGAGGGCGTCGACGGCGGTGAGCATGCCGCCACCAGCGGCAGCGGGCTTTGGGCCGGCGCCGACGGCACGGGTGGCGATGGTGCCGGTGGCGAGGGCAACGGCATGTACGCGCCCGCCGGCGCGACGATTGCGCTCAACGTGGACCTCGAGCGCGTGCGCAGCAGCTCGCTCTTGCTCGAGGCGCGCGCGCTGCTCGGCATCATTCCCGAGTGGGAGATGCTGCTCATGGGCTCGGGCATCGATCCCGTGAACGATCTCGCGCGCGTGTTCGTGGCCACACCGAACCTGACGCGCTCCAGCTTGGTGGTCTCCGCGCGCGCCACGGGCGCTCGCGCGCGCATCGAGGGCGCCGTCAGCCAGCTCGCGAGCGAGCGCGGCAAGCCGGCGCCGTGGCGCACCGAGCACGGCTTTCCGGTGGCCGCGTGGCGCAATCGCGGCCCCACCGAGCGCGTAGTCGCGCTGGTCGGCGACGATCAGCTGGTGATCACGCGCGCCGCGGATCTCGGTCGTGTGCTGGGCGTGGCGCGCGCGCTCTCGAAGGCCCGCGCCAAGGAAGGCTTCTCGAAAGAAGAGCTCGCGCATTCCGGCGGCCTGCTCGCCATGCAGGACGACGAAGCTGCCGCGCTCTGGGTCGAAGGCGTGCGGCGCTATCTGCCGAACGCCGAGGTCGGCGTGCCCGCAGCGCTGCGTTTTTCGATTAGTCGCGTCGACCAGTACCACACGGAGCTCCGTGCCAGTGGTCGCTACGGCTCCGAGGCCGAAGCCGCAGCCGCGCTCGCGTACATCGAAGGTGTGCGTAGAGACTGGAGCAACAACCCGCGCGTGATCTTCCTTGGTCTGAAGAACGCGTTCGAGACCGCCGAGCTCGAGCAGAGCGGTGCGGCGCTCGTGCTTCGTGTCCAGCTGACGCTTCACCAAACGCGCTACCTGCTCGGCTACGTCAGCCGCGCGCTGCAGCCGCGCGACACGCCCTGATCGACTCGTAGCAGTTATAGATACAGCACGATCTGCAGCGCTTGCCCGAGCAAATTGCGCAGGCTGATCGCGCACGGGTCCACGCGGTCACAGAGTTGGCTCACGGCAGGAACGACAGACCACCGCCGATGAAGAACGACGTCTGCGACTTGAGGCCGCTGGTCACGCAGTAGGTGTCCTTGCTGTCGTGGTAGCACAGCTCCGACGGCAACCAGAACGTGAGCGCCATGCTGAGATCGATGCCGATCCCGCTCGTCAGAAAGAACGTCGCGCCCAGGTGGATCGGCACGTTCATCGTCTGCGTGGTGACCACGTTGCCGATACCCGTCTGCTGACGTGCCACTTGGTTCACGACCGCGCTCGAGCCGCCGCCGCTCTGCGCAATCTGCGCCGCGCTCGCCGCTTTGTTGTCGTAGACGGCGATCGACATCGCCACGGGCTGCAGGCCCGCGCCGCCCCACACGTCGAACGTGAACGGGTGCTTGTGCTTTTGCGTGTGGCCACGCAGGTAGAAGCCGGGGTTCGCGGACACGATCGCCTTGGTGCCGGCCTGGCCGAGATCCGCAGACGCGTTGATCAACTCGATGCCGAAGCTGAGCGGCCACACGATGCGCGCGCCGAGCGAGAGGTCGAGTCCCGGCCCGCCGCTGCTGCCGCCGGGACCTTTGTTGCTTCCGAGCCACGCCTGGTAGCCGCCGTTCAGCTGCATCTCGAAGCCTGTCGCTAGCGGATCCTGCGGAGGCGCTTCCTGCTGCGCAGCCTCGATGTCTGCCTGCGAGGGACCCTCGGCCACCTTCTCGGGTTCCTTGGCGGGAGGCGGCGGCGGAGGCGGAGGTGGCGGAGGTGCTGCTGCGGGCGGCGGAGGCGCTGCTGCGGGCGGCGGGGGGGGCGGCGGCGGCGGCAGCGGGGCAACCGGCAGCGGCGACGCCTCCATCTGCACGATCACACGCTTCTCGCTGCGCTTCGGCATGTCGGACTCGAAGACGAACTGCTGATAGCCCTCGAGCTTCGCCACCATCACCACGTGGCCCGCGTCTACGTACAGCGTGCCGGCCAGCGGCAGCGAGCCCACGTCGCGATCGTTCACGAAGATCCGCGCCCCGGGGAACGGCCCGCTCAGCTGGATCTTCGCCATGTTCTTGGTCTGCGCCATGATCCGCTTCTGCGCCTTGCGCAACATCGTCTTGTTCTTGCGGACCCACGGATCCTTCTTGGCCTTGATGGCTTCGTTGATGTGCGTCTCGGCCGCGCCGAGCTGGCCGAGCGCTTCTTCAGCGAGCCCCATCTGCGCGGTGCCGCGCGGCGTCGGGTAGATCATCTGCGCGTCGCCGTACTTGATCATCGCCGCCGAGTAATTGGCCTGCGCGGCGAGCGTGACGCCTTCATCGACCAGCGCCGCGGCGTGCACCGGCGGAGCCTCCGTGGGCGGACGTAAGTTGATCTCGAGCGTGTAGCGACCGCTCTGCACGTCGATGCCCTGGTTGTACGTCTCGTAGCCCTGCGCGCGGATGTCGATCGTGTGATGCCCGGGCAGCATCCAGATCTCGCCGTCTTTGATCGTGGCGGCATGGCTGTCGATCGCGATCTTCGCCGTCTCGGGCGAGACCTTCAGCGCGAAGCGCGCCGCGTTGTTCGTGATGCGATCGATCTCGGCTTTGACCGCCGCGATCGTGCCACCCTCTTTCGCCGGGTCGGCCGCTTTCACGTACAGCTCGAACACTTCCAGCGCTTTGGTCGGTTGCCCGAGGCCGTTGTACGCGAGGCCGAGGTTGTACAGCGCGACGGCTACCTGCTCCGCACGGTACGATGCGTCGAATGCGCGCACCGCGTCTTCGTACTTGCCCGCGTTGAGCGCGGTCATGCCCTTGTCGAAGCTCGTCTGCGCGGCGTCCTGCGCAGAGGCTGACGCAGCTGACACGAGCGAGCCGAGTGAAAGAAGCGAGGCAAGAAAGAAGACGACGTGAAGCCGTCGGATCGAGGAACGCATAGTGCGCTAGTTCCTTTGCTGGTCAGGGACTCGGTCGAGCCCACATGCCCATACACGCGTGACAAAATCCCTGCGAACCACGATACGCGCGGGCCCCGAAGCGAGAAAAGGAAAATGACGCGTCCGCAGGTCGGAAGAAAGCAACGAGCCCGGCTGCGCGAGGCAACCGGGCTCGGTTCATGTAGCGACGTGTGGGCTCAGTTGCCGGCGTCGTTGCCGCTCGTGCCCGCGTCGATCTTGGCCGCGTCGGTGCACTTCACGAGGTTGGGAGGGCCCGCGTCCACGCCGAACTGGCCGGCGAGGGACGCCGGATCCAGACACATCCCGAAGAGGATTGCGCCGCAGTTGCCGTCGGCCATGCAGCAGCCAACCGATTGGAAGGCCTTCAGCTGGGCGGGCACGAGCACATCACAGCGGGTATCCGCGGTCGCTGGAGGCGTGCAATCCGCGGCCGTCGTTCCGGTCGCTTGCGACGAGGTGCTCTTGGTGCCGCACTTGTTGTCAGACGTGCAGCAGTTGACCTGGCAGAACATAGCCGCCGTGGTGCTTTGCGCGGTGCATGACTGGCTGCCGCACTTGGCGACGCTGGTCACGGTCTTGTCGCAGGTTGCCGGCATGCCGCCGTCGCTGCCCGTACCCGCGGTGCCCGTACCGTTGCTGCCGCTGCTACCACCGCCGCCGTTGCCAGCGTTTGCGCCGCTGCCCGCATGGGCGCCTGGGCCTGCATCCGCCTTCGACGGGCTGTTCGATCCGCAGCCTGCGAGCACGAGGCCCACCAACAAAGTTACCAAAAACGTGTTCTTCAACATGTCGTTCTCCCGTGAGACCTCGCGTGGCAGCCACGCACCGAGACAGGTCCCTACGGTAGCTCGCCTCGCAAGTCAACGTTCCGGTGCACGAAACATGGGCTGTGGGAACGGGGGTGCACACGTCCCCCCGCCTGGGAGCGCCGCTTCGGCTATGCTCCCGCCTTCGGTGGTAAATCGTGAAGCAGGACAGACTGAGCGCATCGAGGTGATCTCGAAGATCGCCGAAGTCGAGCCCACGCTATGGAACGCGCTGGTCGGCGACGACGACCCGTTCGTGGAGCACGCGTTTCTCGCCGCGCTCGAGCACAGTGGCAGCGTCGGCAAGGGCACGGGCTGGCTGCCCATGCACGTCGTGCTCTACCGGGGTGCGCTGCCGATCGGGGCGCTCCCGCTGTACTTGAAGCTGCACAGCTACGGCGAGTACGTGTTCGACTTCGGTTGGGCGAACGCGGCCGAGCGCGCCGGCATCTCGTACTACCCGAAGCTCGTGGCCATGGTTCCGTTCACGCCAGCGACCGGCCGGCGCGTGCTGTACGCCCAGGGCGAGGACCCGGGCCGCATCACGCGCGTGCTGCTCGACGCCGCGCTCGACGTGCGCGCCAGCACGCGCGCGTCGTCGCTGCACCTTTTGTTCCTCTCGCGCGAGGAGTGCGCGCGCGTCACGGCCGACCCGCGCTTTCTGGCCCGCTCGTCGCTGCAGTTCCACTGGCACAACGCCGGCGTGCGCAGCTTCGACGAGCACCTCGCGTCGTTTCGGTCCGTCGCGCGCAAGGAGATCCGCAAGGAACGAAGGCGCGTCGCGGAGTCGGGCTTGTCGATCTCGGTCGTACCCGGCCCCGCGCTCGACGACGACGAATGGAACGCGCTCGCCGAGTTCTACTTCGACACCTGCGCGAAGCACGGCAGCGGGCCGTACCTGACGCAAGCCTTCTTCTCGATCATCCGGCGCACGCAGGCCGAGCGCGTGGTCGGCGTGATCGCGCGCCGCGACGGGGCGATCGTCGCGGGTGCGCTCAACTTCGAGAAGGGCAAGCACCTGTACGGCCGCTATTGGGGCTCGAGCGAAGAGCACCAATTTCTGCACTTCGAGGTTTGCTATCACCGCTTGATCGAGCGCGCGATTGCGCAGGGCCGCGTGCGCTTCGAAGCGGGCGCGCAAGGTGAGCACAAGCTGCGCCGGGGCCTTTTGCCCGCCGAGATCCACAGCGCGTGTCACGTCGCAGATCCGCGCCTCGCGCTCGCCATCGGCGACTTCCTGCAGCGCGAGACGCGCGCCGTGCACGAAGAGATGCGCGCACTACGGCAGCACGGCCCGTCGCACCGCGACGCCTGACGCATGCAGCGTGTTGGAGCGCTTGCCGGCGTACATGGCAGCGAGCGCGAATGGCACGACCAGCGCGAGCGTGAACAGCGAAAGGCGCGTCATGCTCGTGTTGCTCGTGGCCTCACCCCCGAACGCGGCGAACGCGAAGCAGAGCAAAAGGCCAATCGCCTTCGCACAGCGCAGCACGAACACGTCGATGAACGCTTTGGCACCGTACTTGGTGTCGCGCGAGAGCGGCACGTACAGGCCTTCCTTCGCGCTCTGATGCACCGAGTACGAAAAGCCCGAATCCAGCGCGGGCACGAGGCTCGCCATCGCCAACGACGGGACCACCAGCATGCCCAAGGACGCGCAGAGCAACGTGCACGGCAGGAGCAAGAGAGCCACCTGCGAGCCGTAGCGACGCAAAAGAGGCGTAGTCAGAAACAGCTGCACACAGAGCGCGGTCGCGTTCATCAGCGCGAAGGCGCGCCCCATCTGCCGGCCGATCGCGGCGCCGTCCAGCTCGCGAGCGAGGGTGGCCGTGAACTGGTAGTCGAGCAGCGTGGAGATGATCTCGTACAGGCCGACGATCAGCGCGAGCGACAGGAGATACGGCGGCAGCGATCGCGCTGGTGAGACTGCGGAGGACGAGGATGCAGCTGACGGTTGCAGTGGCTGGGCAGCGGGCGCCGCCGCAGCCCTGGCGCCGGCCTGCAGCGCGCACGCGCCAGCGAGCACCGTGAGCGCGCTGCACACGAACAGCCAGGCGCGCAACGAGAGCGCACCCAGGAACACGGACACGATCTGACTGCCGAGCACGCCGCCGAGCACAGCGCCCAGGCCCACGATGCCGTAGCTGCGGCGCGCGCTGTCGGGCGTCGCGAGATCGTTCAAGCACGCGAAGAGGGCCGCGACCATCAGCGTGCTGTACAGATCCCCGGCCGAATAAAGCACCCAGATGAACGGGGTGCTCGGGTGATCTGCTGACACTGCGAGCGCCATGAACGCGAGCGCGAAAAAGCCGGCGATCGCCGTGAGCATGCCGCGCCGCCGGTAGCGCTTGGCCAGCCGCCCGAACGCGAGCGCGAGCAGCGTGGCGAGCGCGACCTGCAGCAGCTTCGCGCACAGCTCGGCTTGCGCCGCTCCCAGCTGCAGGGTTCCGAGCGTCAGACCGACATGATCGTAGTGCTGGACGAACAGCGCCTTACGCAGCGGTTTCAGGATCCAGAAGCTCGTGATCACCAGCAGAAAGCTCGTGAGCATGGGCAGAGCACCGCGTGCTTCGTCACGGCGGATCGAGAACAAGGCCGCGAGCGTGCGGGACATCGGCTGCCGATCGTAGCGAAGCGCGCGCGCCGGCCGCCAGATTCACGCGAGACAGCGGGTAGACAAAGGTGTATACTGTGTGTTTCCGCGCTGCCTATGCCGACGTCACGCAAGTCCGACCCCAGCGAGCTCGCCGCCGAGGATTCGGCCGAGCTCGCTGCTGATTCCGCCATCAAGCCGGCCGAGGATCCGGTCCGCGCGCGCATCCTGCGCGGTGCTGCGAAGGTGTTCGGCGAGCGGGGCTACGGCGCGAGCTCGGTCGAGGCGATTCTCGATGCCGCGCAGGTCTCGAGGCGCACGTTCTACCGGACGTTTCGCTCCAAAGAAGACGTCTTACGCACGCTGTTCGACCTCTCGGTGCAGATGCTGCTCCGCGCGGTGCGCGAGCCGGTGGGCGGTCCGCGCATGAGCCGCGCCGAGCTCGCGCAAGCAGGCGTCGAGGCGTACCTGCGCGTGCACGCGGACGCCGGGCCTCTCGCGCGCGTGCTCCTGCTCGAGCAGTTCGCGCCGGACTCGCCGCTCGCCGAGCAGCGCAACCGTGCGCTCGAGCAATTCAACTCACTCTTGGCCAAGGCGTCGGCGCAGCCTGGACGGCCTGCCGCCGATCCCGTGTTGGTCGCGGCGATCGTCGCGGGCATCAACCAGGTCTGCGTGCAGATGGCGACGGAGTACCCGCAGGGGAACTGGGACGTCGACCGCGCCAAGCGCGCGATCCTGCGCCTCTTGTTCGCGTTGGACGAGCGCAGCGATCCGTCGAGCTGGAGTTGATCCGCGCTTGCAGCTGACAAGGCACGCTCGCCAAGCGGTTCGGGGGCGGACGGCGTGGATCGCTCGGGTACGAAGTGGCGGGTTCGACGCAGATTCATTGCGCCGCGTCTTGCACAGCGAACCCTTGCGAAAAACGCGGCGTGAGCGCCGACTCGACAGAAGGTGAACCGATTTGGGGCTCGTGTTTGCAGGGGAGCGTTGCAAACAGCGTTGCTTTTGGTTGCGACCAGGTAGCGCTGCAGCGGGTCCCATGTTAGGAGTTTTGCGCAATCCGCGCACAGCGTGGGTGCTGAGCCGGCGCCTGCTGGCGCGGCGGATCACGCGATAATCATCGAGGAGCGGGAACGTATGTCTTGCAAGAACATGTGCTTGAGTGCAGTGGCCGTCATGCTTTCGATTGCCGGTTGCGGCGGCACCAAGGCACCCGCGACGGGCGGCGCCGGACAGACGGGCGGCTCAGGCTCCGGTGCTGGCGTCACGGGCGGCACCGGCGGCGGTAGCACGGCGGTTGGCGGCAGCGGTGGCAGCGGCGGCAGCGGCAGCGGCAGCAGCGACGCTGGCGGGACGACCGGCATCAGCGACGGCGGCATGCCGAACATCGTTCCTGACGCGACGATCGTCGGACCCGACACGTTCGCGACGAAGTTTCCAGCTGTCACCGACTGGAAAGCGATCAAGATCAACTACCCCGTCAGTTACTCGGGGTTCGACGGCGTGCACACCTTCAAGGTGCCGATGAGCTCGCTTTGTGGTCCGGAGCCGCTCGCGAATTGGCATGCCGAACCGGCGAGCGCCGTCACCTTCGACGACGATCCGGACAACGCGAATGGCGTGATGGTCACGATCATCGCTGCGGTTCCCGAGATCACGATCGCCGTGGTCGACGGAACGAAGGGCGGTAAGGCTCCGCTGCACGTCACGATCGGTACACCGGCTCAGTGGGAGCTCGGCAACACGCGCTACCACACGGGCTCCGATTGGACGCTCAACATCACGGCTCCGATGGCGCCGCCACCCGACACCAAGTGCACCGTGTGCCACGGCTCGAACTCGTCTGCGACGTTCAACGTCCAGCACACGCCGACCCAGGCTGCGCGCATCTCGGACGAGGGCATCAAGCAGATCATGACGACGGGCACCAAGCCCGCGGACGTTCCGTTCCGCGTGCTGCCGCCGACGTTCATGTTCGGAACGACGACGCTCACCAACGCGGAGCTCTACAAGATGTTCCATCTCTGGAAGGCGACCGACGACCAGATCAAGGGCATGATCCTTTACCTGCGCTCGCTCACACCGACTGGTCAGGGCTGCGTGACGAACCCGCTGACCGGCAAGTGCGGCGCCGCGATGGCCGACGCGGGTCCCGATCCCAGCTGCACGATGTAGCCGACGCACCCGGGTCGAGCGATACTTGCGGTCCCCCCGATCTCGATCGGGGGGAGGAGAACAGCCTTGACGACACGTGACGCAGCGGTCTGGGTTGCAGTAGTGGGCCTGGCGCTGGCGCTTGGTTGCGGTAACGACGGCGGTGGGATGGATGCATCCTCCGCGGCCACCGCCGGTAAGGGCGGAGCGGGCCATGGCGGCGCCGGTACGGGTGCGGGCACCGGTGCAGGCGAGGGCGACGCCGCTGTCGTCGGAGACTCGGGTGCAGGCGATGCGGCTGCGTCCAACGGCGGCAGCGATGCCGCGCTGCCAGGTGACGCGGATGCCGGCGGGCTGCCGAGCGGTTGCCCAGCGCCGGCTCCGAATCAGCCGCCTGAGTCGCTCTCGTGCACGGGGCTGTATGGCGACATCACGACCAAGAAGCTCGCGAGCGGCGTGCAGGCCTTCATGCCCGCGGTTCCGCTCTGGTCCGACGGCGCGGGCAAGCTGCGTTTCATCTACCTGCCGCCCGGTCAGAAGATCGACATCTCGGACCCTGACGCGTGGCGTTTCCCGATCGGCACGAAGTTCTGGAAAGAGTTCAAGTCCGGCACCAAGCGCGTCGAGACGCGTATGTTCTGGAAGCTCACGCCAACCTTCTGGGCGCGCACCGCGTACCAGTGGAACGACGGCGAGACCGAAGCCACGCGCACCGGCGGTGGTGACATCCAGGTTGCGGGCAAGACCTATCACATCCCTAGCACCACCGAGTGCGACCAGTGCCACAAGGGTCGGCCCGACCACGCTCTCGGCTTCGAGGAAATTCTGCTCGGCCTGCCCGGCTCGACCGGGCTCAACCTGGCCGCCCTGAAGAGTCAGGGCTTGCTCACGGGCGGCACCGTGCCGTCCAAGATCGCGATCGGCGACGACGGCACCGGCTTCGGTAGCGACGCACTGGCGTTCCTGCACGTGAACTGCGGCGTCAGCTGCCACAACGGCAACTCCGCGTCCGAGGCGTACTCCACGGGCCTGCGTCTGGCCGTGAAGGTCGCCGACGCGGACGGCCGCGCGCCGACCAACTTCGATTCGCTGAAGACCACCGTGAACGTGAAGACCACCACCGGCCGCTGGCTCGGCAAGATCCGGATCACGCCGGGCTCACCCAGCGAGAGCTGGCTCTACTCGTTGATGAGCACGCGCAACCCGACCAACATGAAAGATCAGATGCCGCCGATCGCCTCGCGCGTCGTGCCCACCGCGGGTGCGAAGCTGCTGAGCGACTGGATCACCGCGATGTGAGCCGGGCGTGCGCCTCTGGGCGTCACCGCGCCGCGCTGCACTGGCCGCCGTAGCGCGCGTCGCTCGTCGTGCAAATCGGTACCGAGAGCTTGCCCGCCTTCTTGTCGAGGCATTCGATGTCCGTGGTGCACGGGTAGGCGCAGCGGCTGGGGCATGTGGCGCACGCTTGCAGGCACTGCAGGTCGCACGGGCAGTCCGTGGCGAGTAAGCAGCTCTGCTGGTACTGCGAGGTTGCGCAGCCGCCCCCAGCGCCGCCGCCCGAACCGGCGCTGCCCGTGGCGCTTGCGCTGTCGGACCACGAGCAGCCTTGAACGGCGCCGCAGCTTGCCCGGGTCATGGCTGCGCACGTCTCGCTGCGGACGCCGGAGCAACTCGGTGTCCAGCTGCAGCCGAGCGTACCCATACAGGCGGCCTGAGACGGCAGCGAGCCGCAGGTCATGACCGGATCGGAAGCAACGCCCGTGCACGAGCCCGCGGCGCTGCAGCCGGCCGTGTTCGCACATTCGAACGCCAGAAGGCTGCACGGTGTGGGTGTGCCAACGCATGCGCCGGAGGTCGCAGCACCGCTGGCGCCGAGCCCACCATCCGTTGCAGCTGCTCCGGTTCCGGAACCACCGACCGGTCCTGAGGCGCCGCCGCCGCCGAGCGTCGTCTTGTCGCAGGCGAGCGCTTGTGACGCGAGTGCGATGATCACGGGAAGCAAGACGCGGTGCCAAGAACGCATGCGGCGCAGGATACACCGGAGAAACCCAGCGTTGGAGTAAGCGTCAAAACACCGCGCGGACCGTGGGCGTCGCAGAGCGTGGACCGTGCGCGGAAGTCACTGGACTCGCGGTTCCTCGGGAGCAGTCGAGCTGCTATCGTGCTTGCGAGAGTCGTGGGTAAGAAGGACAAGCCGAAGGCGAGCCTCGTCACGCTGACTGCACCGCTCAGTCACTCGCCGTTTGCGTCCCTGGCGGGTGCCGATGGGGCTGTTGCAGCTGCTGCAGACTCGGCAGAGACCGCGTCCGCGAAGCCGTCGTCCGCGAACCCGAAGCACGCTCGCTCGCGCGGGCGGCTCGTGCTGCGGCGCGAGACGAAGCACCGCGCCGGCAAGGCCGTGATGGTCGTCACCGGCTTCGACGCACTGCCCGACTTCGATCGGACTGCGCTCGAGGCGCTGACGCGTGAGCTCAAGCAGACGTTCGGCTGCGGCGGCACGATCGAGTCGGCGGAGGGCGGGAGCCAGTTGATCCTGCAGACGCGCCAGGCCGCGAAGCTGGCCGAGGCGCTGCGTAACGCGGGCTTTCGCGTGGACGGCGTGACTACCTGACTACGTGACCCCGCGCGCTCAGCTGCTCTTGGTCTTCATCTGCAGCTGCACGAGGCCCTCGGGCGTCTTCGCGAGCTGCGGCGCCACGGTCTTCTCGTAGTGCTCGTCCATGATCGCGTAGCCGTCTTCGCCGAGCAGCCACACGACCTCGTCGCGGCAGGCGCGAAACAGCGGAACCTCGAACTGCTCGTACACCGAGCAGCACTTCAACAGACCTTGGTCGCGCGGGTTGAAGACCAGCGTGTTCTTGATGACTTCGATCGGGAAGAGAAAGCAGTACAGCGGCTTGATGTCCCACTTGTGTCGGCCTTCGCCGGTCGCGGCGACCTGCAGCGAGCAATAGCCGCGCTTATCCTGCATCGCGCACTTGCCGTTGACCGAGTTGGTGCCCACGCATTTACCCGACACGTAGTCCGGGTCGTCGATGATCTCGGTCTCGAACCACTGCGTCTCGTCGCTGGTCTGCGTCTCGTCGAGGTACGGGCGGATCATGTCGGCGTGAGCCAGCACGCGCTCGCGCTCTTTGATGTCGACGTAGGCGCCGCGGCGGCAGCAGGTGGAGTTGCAGTCGCACGGACTCGCACCCGCGGGGTAGCCCTTGGTGAACAGCTCGTCGGCAACCTTGTAACCCTTGATCTCGAGCATGGCAGGACGGATCCGTTCTTGCCCCGTTCCAGTGGGGCGGGCCCGACTATGCCGCAAGCTCGGCGCTTTGTGCGTTCAATTCGAACGCCTGACTGTGGGACCATCGCGCGCGAGACCGAGCGCAAACCTCCCCCCGCCACGGAGCGACCGACATGAAGAAGATCACGCCCTTTCTCTGGTTCAACGGCAACGCCCAGGAGGCCGCGAAGTTCTACGTGGCCACGTTCAAAGACGGGAAGATTCTCTCGACCTCGTCGTTCGGGCCGGGCAAGAAAGCTCCGGTCATGTCCGTGACCTTCCGCGTGCACGGGCAGAGCTTCATCGCGTTCAATGGCGGACCGCACTACACCTTCTCGTCGGCGACGTCGTTCCTCGTGCAGTGCAAGACGCAGCAGGAGATCGATCGGCTCTGGCGCAAGCTGAGCAAGGGTGGCGAGATCATGCGCTGCGGTTGGCTGAAAGACCGCTTCGGCGTGACCTGGCAGATCGTGCCCGAGGGCCTACCGAAGCTGCTGCGCAACGACAACGCGATGAAGGCGATGATGACCATGGACAAGCTGGACATCAAAGCGCTGAAGAAGGCGGGCGCGGCCTGACGCGATCTGAGCGCCGCGCTGCGTTGCGGCGCCGCTACCCGATCAGCTCGCTGCCCTCTGGCTCTGCGCTCGCGCCGCGTGCTTGCGTGCTCAGTCGGTACGCGTGGTTGCGTGCTCGCATCATGTTGCCGAGCGGGCGCATGTCCTTCCGCGTGTGAAACGGATCGAACGACAAGGCGCTGACGAGCTTCGCCACACGCTGCCCGCGCGCGTCGCTCACGTCTTGCTGCCGCAGGGTCAGGCGCGCGACGGTCAGAAACGGCGAGTCGCGCTCCAGCCACTCGATCGAAGCGTCTTCGATCGGCGTGCGCTGTTCGTCGCAGAAGAACTGCACGCGAACGTCGTAGCTGACGGGGCCTTTGCGCAGGCGCTCAGCCAGCTCTTCACCCAGGTACTCGCGCGAGCTTCCGCGCTTCGCGTCGCTCCTGTCCGCGGCGTGCGGCCATAGCGCCATGTGCACTGCGTACCGCCCGAGCTGGATCGGTACGGGTGCGTAGTAGCGCGTGGTGGCGAGCGAGAACACGCGCTCGCGGAGGGTGGGCGCGATGCGCGCGAGAATCTGCAGCGTACGCACGAGGCCGAGCGAGTTGATGGCGCGAGGCAAGAACAGCGCGGGCTTTTCGCCGGCAAGAATGAAGGCAACGAACTCGTCCGCGTTGCGAAAGGGCGTGGCCGCGTTCTTGATCAGCAAGAAGTCCTGCGTGGTTGCAGCTTGCATGCCTGGAATGAGCTTTTCCCCCGCGACTCCCAGCAGCTTGATTGCGACTCCGCGCACGTCCGGACGCCGATCCGCTTGATGAAAGCCTTGGCCGTTCGAGAAACGCACGTACGCTGAATACGTCTTCGGCTCCGCGAACAGCGCCGTGCGTGCGTAGTCGGGCAGCGTTGGCAGCACGGCAAAATCCGCGAGCACCGCGATGTTGGGCTTGGCGTGCAAGGCTCGGTCGATCGGCGAGTCCCGCCCGCGCGGTGCACGTCTGCGCTGCAGCGCGGCGAGCTGCTCCGCGTAGCGGATGAAGCGGGCCTCTTCGCCGTCTAGGATCTGCTCGCGCCAGTCGGTAGCAGGCGTCATTACGTTATGATGGGTTCACGGTCGGGCGCTCGCGTCGCTCGCCATGGGGGTGCCGGGCATGCCGGGGGGGAGCAAGCTGCGCGTGCTCGCATCGGGCAGGAGGCTCTTCGGCGGGAGGCTCGCGTCGACGTTGTCGGTGAGTGGCCCGGTACGGCCCGCGTCGCCCACGCCACGGCCCGCGCCGCCGTTGCTTCCGGCACCCGAGCCGGTCGACACGCCGCCGACGGAGGTCATCGTGCCGCCGCTACCCGCGTTCGGTGGGCGCTTGGGCTCGTTCGAGCAGGCCTCGACGAGGCAGGCCACGATGAGCACGAGCGCTGGTCGCGAAGTCCACATGCTCACCATGTAGACCCACGACCAGCGCGCGCAAGCCTGCGCGCGCACGAATCTACGACGCAAGGTCCGAGTGCGCACCAACAGCGGCGAAAGCCGCGCGAGCCTCAGCCGCCGACGGCGATCTGCTTCATCGCGGTCATGTGGCCGCGCAGCACGACGCCGATCTTCTCGACGGGATGCGACTCGATCGCCTGGTTCACCTGCAACAGGCGTCGGTTGTCGACCTGCTGGCTGGCGTGACCCGCCTGCGCTCCAAACCCCTTGCCGATCACGTCCGTCTTCTGCTTGGACATGAAGTCCTTGAGCAGCGGCACTGCCGCGTGGCTGAACAGGTAGCAACCGTACTCGGCGGTGTCGCTGATCACCTTGTTCATTTCGTAGAGCTTCTTGCGCGCGATCAGGTTCGCGATCAGAGGCGTCTCGTGCAGCGACTCGTAGTACGCCGACTCCGGCTTCATGCCGACCTCGACCATGCACTCGAACGCCAGCTCGACGCCGGCCTTGCACATGGCGACCATCAGCACGGCGTGATCGAAGTACTCCTGCTCGGCGATCTTCATCGCGCCAGCAGGCGTGCGCTCGAACGCGGTGTCGTTGGTGGCGGCGCGCCAACCGAGCAGGTTCTTGTCGTTGTCGTCCCAGTCTTTCATCATCGTGGCGCTGAACTGGCCGGTGATGATGTCGTCCTGATGCTTGCGGAACAGCGGGCGCATGAGCGTGCGCAGCTCTTCCGAGAGCTCGAACGCCTTGATCTTTGCCGGGTTGCTCAAGCGATCGAGCATGAGCGTGAGGCCGCCCTGCTTGAGCGCCTCGGTCATGGTCTCCCAGCCGAATTGCACCAGCTTGCTGGCGTAGCCGGCGTCGATGCCCTCGGCCACCATCTTGTCGAAGCACAAGAGCGCGCCCGTCTGCAGCATGCCGCACAGGATGGTCTGCTCGCCCATCAGGTCGCTCTTCACTTCCGCGACGAAGCTCGACTCGAGCACGCCCGCGCGGTCACCGCCGGTAGCAGCTGCATACGCCTTGGCGATCTCGAGGCCGTCGCCGTTCGGATCGTTCTCGGTGTGCACCGCGATCAGCGTCGGCACGCCGAAGCCGCGCTTGTACTCTTCACGCACCTCGGTGCCCGGGCACTTCGGCGCGACCATCACCACGGTCAGATCTTTACGGATCTGCTGACCCTCTTCGACGATGTTGAAGCCGTGGCTGTACGCGAGGCACGCGCCCTTCTTCATCAGCGGCATGACCTTGGCCACCACGTCGGCGTGCTGCTTGTCGGGCGCGAGGTTGCAGACGAGATCCGCGCTCGGGATCAGCTCTTCGTAGCTGCCGACCTTGAAGCCATTGCTGGTCGCATTGGTGTAGCTGACGCGCTTCTGCTCGATCGCGTCCTTGCGCAGCGCGTAGCTGATGTCGAGCCCGGAGTCGCGCATGTTGAGGCCCTGGTTCAGGCCCTGCGCACCGCAGCCGACGATCACGACCTTCTTGCCCTTGAGCCGCGTGACCCCGCTGAACTCGTTCGACGCCATGAAGCGGCACTTGCCGAGCTGTTCGAGCTTGCCGGCCATCGTGAGGGTGTTGAAGTAGTTTTGACGGGCGCTGGTCATGGACGGTCTCCGGGTGTGGACTGAGAAGACGATATAGATCGCCGCGGGCCTGCCGCCAATGTTGCGCCCATGCCTCTTTTCCGTACTCTGTATTGCGTAGAGCGCAATTATGCAGAAGAGCGATCCCGAAGGTCTGCGCGAGTTTCTGCAACTAGCGGAAACTCTTCACTTCTCGCGCAGCGCGAAGGCCCTGCACATGAGCCCCTCCGCGCTCACGCGCTGCATCCAGCGGCTCGAGGAAGCGCTCGGGCAGCCGCTGTTCGTGCGCACCAAGCGCAGCGTGGCGCTCACCCGGGCCGGCGAAATCTTCCGTGAGCATGCCCGCGCCGAGCTTGCGCTGCGCACGCGCCTCTACGAAGCGCTGGCTGCCGAAGAGCGCGCACCCAGCGGCGAGCTGCGGATCGCGTGCACGGTCACCGCCTGTCACTCGATCCTGCCGAAGCTGCTCTCGCGCTGCCGTGCGCGCTATCCCGGCATCCACCTGCAGCTCAGCACGTCCGACGCGGTCCGCTCGATGCAGCGGCTCGAGGCCGATGAGGTCGACATTGCCGTGGTGCCGGCGCCCGATGCGCCATCGAGCGAGCTTCGGTACGCCGAAGTCGCCCGCACCGAGCTCAGCTTCATCGCCGCGGCCAGCGACAAGGAGCTGCAGCGTCGCGCGAAGCTCGGCCATGCGAAGTGGCGCGAGGTGCCGGTGATCCTTCCGCATCGCGGGCTCGAGCGCGAGCGCATCGATGCCTGGTTTCGTGCGCGGCGCGTGCTCCCCGAGATCTACGCCGAGGTCGACGGCAACGAAGCCATCATGGCGCTGGTGGCGCTCGGCTGCGGCGTCGGGAT
>JADGRF010000225.1 GCA_017881055.1 Sandaracinaceae bacterium | reverse complement strand
GCAGTCCGTGGTTCCCGCGCAGGGAGTTCCGACCGGCTTCCGGCAAACGTGGTCGAATGTGCTGCAGTTCGCCCAACGGCGCCTCACGGTCGAAAGCCAGGAGATCGGAACACGTGAGAACGCGCGAGGGCACGGCGTCCGCCCGGCGGGTGCGCGCGTCAGCGAGCTGGCGCGCCTCGAGGTGAGCGATCTCGACCTCGAGAACGGAGTACTCGTCCTCGACCGCAACAAGACGGACGACCCCCGTGCGTGGGCGCTCGATCCAGGCGTTGCAGCTGCGCTGCGCACGTACCGCGACGACCACCGGGCCGACGCCGAGCCAGGCGACCTAGTGTTCGTAGATCCGCAGGGTGGGGCGCACCGACGCGACGGCCACAGCGGCCTAGCGGGGCAGCTACGCGCGCACCTGAAGCTGATCGGGCTCGAAGCCGAGCGGCCGGAGCTCTTCACGTCCACGGCCGACCGGCGGCGGATGCGGGTTCACGACCTGCGCGGAACGTTCGTCACCATCCACCTGGCCAACGGCAAGAGCGAGTCTTGGATCAGCGACCGAACGGGTCACCGATCGAGCGTGATGATCTCCCGCTACAAGCGCACGGCACGGACGTTCGCCGAGCTGCACGTCGGGACTCTGGCGCCGCTGTGCGAAGCGCTGCCGGATCTAGCGATTGACCCGGGAATGACCCAACTTCTAGAAAACGCCGTGATTTGTGGAGCGGGCAATGGGATTCGAACCCACGACTTGCAGCTTGGGAAGCTACCACTCTACCACTGAGTTATGCCCGCAGAGAGCAGAGAGGAGTAGCGTCTGCGACAGGGGGCGTCAAGTTCGGGTTGGTAGCGACTGGGACCGTGCCGGCTCTGCGAGCGCGGCCGTGACGATGCTCTGCGCTTCGTCCAGAATCCGCCGCAGATGCTCCGCACCCCGAAAGCTCTCCGCGTAGATCTTGTAGATGTTTTCCGTGCCGGACGGCCGCGCCGCGAACCAACCATTCTCGGTCGCTACCTTGAGGCCACCGATCGCGGCGCCATTGCCCGGTGCGTGGCTGAGGATCGCGGCAATCTTCTCGCCGGCCAGCTCGGTGGAGTGGATCTGCTGCGGTGACAGACGCTTCAGCGCGTTCTTCTGCGCGGGTGTCGCCGGCGCGTCGATGCGATCATACACGGGCTCGCCAAGCTCCTTCACGAGCTGACGATACGACTCGCCGGGATCGCGCCCGACGCGCGCGGTCATCTCGGCTGATAAGAGTGCCGGGATCATTCCGTCTTTGTCCGTGGTCCAGACGCTGCCATCCGTCCGTAGGAACGATGCGCCTGCGCTCTCTTCGCCGCCGAAGCCGAGCGAGCCATCGAGCAGGCCATCGACGAACCACTTGAAGCCGACGGGGACTTCGTGAAGTCGGCGCCCGAGCCGCGCTGCCACGCGATCGATCAGCTGGCTGCTGACCAGCGTCTTGCCGACGGCGGCGTCCGCGCGCCAGTGCGGCCGATGCCGAAACAAGTAGTCGACCGCGACGGACAGATAGTGGTTGGGCGGGAGCAGGCCGGCGCCGCGCGTGACGATGCCGTGCCGGTCGTGATCCGTGTCGCACGCAAACGCAATCTGGAAGCGATCCTTGAGCGCGATCAGGCCCTTCATCGCGTAGGGCGACGACGGGTCCATGCGGATCTGACCGTCCCAGTCGGCCGTCATGAAGCGAAACGTGGGATCGACGAGCTCGCTCACGACCGTGAGATTGAGAGCGTAGCGCTCGGCGATCTCGGCCCAGTAGTGCACGCCTGCACCGCCGAGCGGATCGACACCCAGCTCCAGCTTCGAGTCGCGGATCACGGCCATGTCGATCACGTTGGCGAGATCGCGGATGTATGTGCCGCGGTAGTCGTGGCGATGCGTGGTCGCGGCGCGTAGCGCGCTGCGGTACGGGACCTTGTTCACACCCGCGAGCTTCGCTTCGAGCAGCGCGTTGGCTTTGGCCTCGATCCAGCCCGTGACATCGGCGTCGGCCGGACCGCCGTGCGGCGGGTTGTACTTGAAGCCGCCGTCCTGTGGCGGATTGTGCGACGGCGTGATCAGGATGCCATCCGCAAGTCCCGACGTGCGACCGCGGTTGTACGTGAGAATGGCGTGCGAGACGGCCGGTGTCGGCGTGTAGTCGTCCCCTTCGGACAGCATCGTTTCGACGCCGTTGGCAGCCAGCACCTCGAGCGCGCTAGTCAGTGCGGGCAGCGAGAGCGCATGCGTATCCATGCCCAGAAACAACGGCCCATCGATGCCCTGGGCCTTGCGGTACAGGCAAATGGCCTGCGTGATCGCGACAATGTGCTGCTCGTTGAACGAGGCTTGCAGCGAGGAGCCGCGGTGCCCGGACGTACCGAAGGCGACGCGCTGTGATGGAATTGCAGGGTCGGGCAGCTCCGCGTAGTACGACGTGATGAGCTTCGGTAGGTCGACTAGCTCGGACGGCGCAAGCAGTCGACCTGCGCGCGGGTTCACATTCTCAGCGGCACTCATGGCGTCTGGCTCCAGGCTCTCTTTATCCCGGAGCCAGCGCCTCAAGTAAATCCCTGCTTCGTCTCGGCAAGAGCGTTTTGCGCCCCCCCGCGGCCATCGACGGGTTACTTGCTCGCGATGGTCGCGGTTTCCAGCGTGTGCAGGTCGATGCCCTGACAGCCGGGAGTGCCGCTGGCTGCACTGCCCGCACCCGCGTCAACGGGCGGCGTGGGCGCCGGCTTTTCGCTGGCGCACATGGGCACGGTCGCGCCTTGTACGGTCAGCGACCCGGTTGCCGAAGCCGTGCTGCCTGTGGTCCAGCTGACGCCGATCAGCGCGTTGGCCTGGTCGTACGCGCTGACGTCGACACCGGTGATGCCGTACGCTCTCGTGAAGTCGCTGGCGCTGACCAGGCCTACCACGATGCCACCGTTCGGATCGGTCGCGACGTCGACGTGACTCAGCTTGTCGTTCGCGTCGTAGTACGCGGTGAGCGAGAGCGGCCAGTGCGCGTCGATGCGGCCGTCTCCGGTCTTCGCGGCGAGCTTGCCCAGAATCGACAGCTGCACACCTGCTTGGGTGCTTCCGTCCAGGCTGTTGCCATAGCTGGCGCAGGCGCTCGCGCCAGCTGGCGTGAACGCGACCTTCAGCGACGCGGCCGGTGCGCCTTGCCAGGTCAGGGTGAGCGCGCTGGCCTTGTTCACGAGCGCGATCGCATCCGCCATGCTGGCGTCACCGAACGCGTCGCCGATGGCGCGCGGCACGCCGCGCGTACCGAAGTTGGTGAACGGGTCGCACGCGTCACCCGCGGGCCAGCGCGCGACACCGCCGCCGGCGCGACTTACGCCGCCGGCGCCGGTGCCCGTAGAGGAGTTGCTTTCGGACACCAGCGCTGGGGAAAGGCTGCCGGAGATGCCGAGCTGCGAGAAGCTCGTCTCGATCGCCACCGACTGCAGCGTGAACACGCCGAGCGGGCCGGTGCCGGCGGCCGTGAACGAGCCCGCCAGGTCTTTCGCGGCGATCGTATGTGAGAGCGAGATCAGCTTTTCGTTCTCCGCAGACAGGGTCGTGTCGAACGCCTCAGCGAGGCCGCCGTCGTCGCTGTGCAGGGTCACGTGCACATCGATCTCGACGTGATCCGGGCATGAGTCGCCCGCAGGTTGATAGATGCCGGTGCCGCCGCCAGCACCTCCCGCCTTCGGGTCGAGCTGCACGAAGCGGGGCTTTGCGCTCTTCGCGGTCACGCCGATGTGCAACATGCTCTTGCCGGGCGCGGGCGTGATCGTCAGGTCGCTCTCGCCTAGCCATTCCATGCTCACGGTGTGGTCGCCAGCGACCAAGCTGAGAATGTCTGCTGCTGAAAAGCCGAGCGGACTCTTCGTGTCGTTCGTAGCGAGCGTGCTGGTCGTGGCGTCGCAACTCGTGAGCAGGCCGCCTTCGCCACCGTTGGTCAGCGTGCCGCCGTCCGGGGTGTGCTTGCCGGCGTCGGTGTCTTGAATGGGATTGCCGGTGCTCGTGCCGACACACGCCACGAGCGCGCAGGTCGCGAGGCCAAACGTGAGAGCCAAGAGTGATGGAATGCGGTTCATGTCAGTCCTCTTTCGCGGAGAGCGGAAACATCTGCAAATTGAGCTGGACGAGCCGGCAGGCATCGGCGCCCGCCGCATAGCTGTGAAGCAGCTGATCGCGCAGCTGTTCCAGCTGGCGTTTGAGATCCGCCAGCTGGGCTTCGCTCACACACAGCGTGAGCGAGGCGATCTCGCGCTGCTCGCGCGGCACGTCGTCGAGAGCCGCTGCCGCGCGCTGCATCATGGCGCGGTGGTAGCTCACCACGTGATGACCGAGCGGCCCGTCGGGTGTCTCCACCAAGGCGTCGCGCTGCACGAGCTTGCCGCCGCCGTCGCGCGCTAGCAGGCCGAGCTCGAGCAAGGTGTCGAGCGCGCGCTGCGCTTCGCGCGTCGTGATCTTCGGCAGCAGCGTCTTGGCGATCCACTTCGCGTCGTCACGGAAGCTCTTGTGCGCGACCAGCTCGCGGATGGCGGGCAGATACCAGTGCGTGTGGTAGGCGGCTTGGGCGTCGTCGAGCTTGTGCACCTTGCGATGCTTCGTGAAACGACCGAGGCGCTCGTACGCGCGAGCGCGCTCACTCGCGCTCTTGCTTTGGTTGAACGCGACCAGATCACAGAAGTACGCGGCCGCTTCCCCGCGTAGACCCGCAGCCTCGGCGAAGCGCGGCGCGAGCGCGGCGGTCAGGTTGCGCGTGCCGTCCATCACGAGCTTCAAGTAGTTCGGTGAGCGCAGGCCCGCGCGCTTGCCGAACGCACGCAGCGACACCGCGGACGAGCCCTGCGCGCGTCCCTCGTCGTAGTACGCACGCAGGAACAGCCGGTAGTCCCGGAACGCAAACACATCGACGGCACGGCGAGCCACGCCGGTAGAGTGCGGCGGCCGGGGCTCGAGCGCCACCGCGAATATCACAAAAATGAATACATCTTGTATTCAATGTGCATCTAGACAGTACACAAAGCGTAGTAAATACAACGTGGTACGACGTCGTAAGAGCCTGTGGCTCTACGCGAGCGTCACAAATGTTGTATTCAGCGACGAGCGCCGTCTGTGCGCGCCCATGCTACAACGGCCGGGGGGAAGCAGCTGCAAACCTGTCCCGTGTCCTGCCCCTGGGTTCGACGTGATCGCCTGCAAGTGTCGCGTGCCCAGCAGTCCGCTGCGTGCGTGCGACGACGGTACCGGTAAGGCCGACTGCTGCGACGGCACGGTCGCAAGCAGCGCCGCGTGCACGGCCGAAGGGCTCGAGTGCTGGACGAAATGCAACGCAGGTCTGCGCGGTCACTTCGCGTGTGGAAGCGGCGGAACGTGGACAGCCGGACACGGCCTCTTTCCGTGCGATGCGGCCGACGCCAGCACGCCGTGAAACGTCGGCCGCACCGCCCTCCTGGACGGGACGAATCACTAGACCAAGCCAACCGGGACGATCTGCCCCGTCACGAGCTCGGAGCCCGTGATCAGAGACACGATCGCAGCTGCGCCTGTCACGTCACGCGAGCAGTTTGTACGCGACACCGATGAGCGCGCTGCCGGCCAGCGTCTTGGCCAGGCCGAGCCGGAAGCGGAACATGGCCAGCATCGCGAGGAGTGCCAAGAGCGCGCTTGCCAGGTCGAGGCTGGCGCGCTGCGGTACCGGCAGGTGCAGCGGGCCGAGCGTCCAGTCGTCGACGCGCCGGAACACGACGTGCAGGGAGAACCAGACGGACAGGTTCATGATCACGCCCACCACCGACGCCGTGATCGCCGACAGCGCCGCTCGCAACGGACGGCTGCCGCGCAGTGCTTCGATGTACGGCGCACCGAGGAAGATCCACAGAAAGCACGGCACGAAGGTGACCCAGACCGTGACGATCGAGCCGAGCACACCTGCTGTGAGTGGAGAGAGCGTTCCGGGGTTGCGGTAGGCGCCCAGAAAGCCGACGAACTGCACGACCATGATCAGCGGGCCCGGCGTGGTCTCGGCGAGGCCGAGGCCGTCGAGCATCTCGCCCGGGCGCAGCCAATGGAACGTCTGCACGGCCTGTTGCGCGATGTACGCGAGCACGGCGTAGGCGCCGCCGAACGTGACGACGGCGGCCTTGGAGAAGAACGCGCTCTCGTCCACGAGCACGGCAGGCGTGCCGCTGATGGCGGCAGCGAGCAGGAACGGCAGCGACCACAGCCCCGCGCATACGACGATCACCAGCAGCGCTCTAGACGTGGACGGACGCGTGTGCGCGAGCTCGCCGCGGGCGGCCATGCCATCGATCACGCTGCGGCCGTCGCGAGCCTCGTTCGCGGTCGGCGTGGGCAGCGCGAGCAGTTGCGGGAAGAAACGATTCACGATCACACCGACGAGCCCCGCACCGAGCACGATCTGCGGGAAGGGCGCCTGCAGGACGAAGATGGCCAGGAACGCGCCCACCGCGAGGCCGATCATGAAGCGGCTCTGCAGAGCGCGCTTGCCGATCCGCACGACGGCTTCCAGCACCACCGCGAGCACGGCGGCCTTCAGCCCGAAGAAGACGGCTGCGACAGCTGGCACCTGCTGATAGCTCGCGTAAAGCACGCTGAGCCCGAGGATCGAGAGAAAGCCCGGCAACACGAACAGCGTGCCGGCTGCGATGCCTCCGCGTGTGCGGTGCATCAGCCAGCCAATGTACGTGGCCAGCTGAGTCGCTTCGGGCCCAGGCAAGAGCATGCAGTAGTTGAGCGCATGCAGAAAGCGCGCTTCGTCGATCCAATGCCGCTGCTCGACTAGCTCCTTGTGCATGAGCGCGACCTGGCCGGCCGGTCCGCCGAAGCCGAGCAGGCCGATCTGCGCCCACACCACGAGTGCCTCGGCAAAAGGCACGCGCTCGCGTTGCGCGTCGGCAACCGCAGTCGGCTCGTGGGTCACGGCGCGCCGAGCTGCTTCGCGAGGAAGGGCACGATCAGCTGTGCGCAGCGCTCGGGCTCGTCGATGAACGGCCAGTGACCGCAGCCCTCGAGCAGGTGCACCTCGACGTCGGGGAAGTACTTGCGCTGCTCTTCGGCGTAACGGTACGGCAAGAACTTGTCGCCTTTTCCCCAGAGGACGAGCACGGGCAGCTGCAACGACTGCAAGCGCCCCGCCAGCTCGACGCTCATGCCGCCGGGATCATCCGTCGCGCGATAAAGCTTCAAGATCGCGCGCTTGGTGCCCGCGTTCACGTCGTCGAACATGCGGTCCACGAACGCGAGCGGGAAGGGCTTGGGGTTCTCGGAGTTCAGCATCATCCGAAACGCGCTGCGGCCGGAGAGCAGCTGGAACAACTCGCCGATCACGGGCGTGCGCCAGATGCGGGCGTACTTGTGCCAGCGGTAGCCAGGCAGAACGCCGAGGTTCACGAGCGTCACGCTGGCAACGGCCTGGGGATGTTCGGCCGCCCAGGCCAGGCCCCACAGGCCGCCAAAGTCGTGCAAGACCAAGTGCACGCGCTCGATCCCGAGCTGCGAAAGGATTCCTGCGAGATGCCGCGCGTAGCCGGTCACGGTGTAGTCGAACGTCTCGGGTCGATCCGCTTTGCCATAGCCGGGCATGTCCGGCGCGATCGCGCGGCCGAGCTCGCCTGCGCGTGCGAGCAGATCCGTCCAGTCTTCGCTGGAGCCGGGATTGCCATGCACGAACACGACCGCGGTCTGCGCGTGTTCATTGGCCTTGGAAGCGCTCATGCGCACCAGCGACCTCACACCGCTCACCACCACGTCGCGTGTCGTGATCTCTGTCGTCATGGTTCGACCGGTGCTACGGCTCGCCAAGCGCGGTGTCAGGGGAACATCGCGCGTCGGAAGCGCTCGAGATCTTGCTCGCTGATTCCGCCCGCGCGCGCGCAGACCAGGTTGTTCTGCGCGTCGACTAGCATGTGTACCGGAATGGACGAGCCGCTGGCCAGGCCGAGGCTGGTCAGCCAGGTGGACACCTGCGAGGGGTCGCCGACCTGCAGTGTGGCGGGCGTGCCGGCGTGGTCTGCGATGAACTTCTGCGCTGCGGCCGCGTCGGCGTCGACCGACAGCAGCGTCAGCTGCACCGACTGTCCTTGCTTTTTCCAGTCGCCGAAGACGCGCGTGAGCATGGGCAGCTCTTCGATGCACGGCTTGCACCAGGTCGCCCAGACGTTGACCCACCGGTAGCCACTGCCGCCCGCAGCGGCGGGCGCCGTGAGCTGCGGCCAGGTGAAGGCCTTCGGCGCGGTCTTCTCGGGTGCGACGTCGCACAAGTCCGCGAAGGTCTGCGCCTTCTTGGTCTGCATCACGACGTCGGCGCGGGCCGCGACCTCGGGTGCGGCGGCCGCGGACGACGCGCTGTCGTTGCACGCGCTCGCGCTGAGCAGCGCGACGAGCGCAAACCGAGGCGCCAACCGCTTCGCATTTGTCAGCTGCACACTTTTCATAGCTGACAGTCGATCCATGAAATGAACGCGCTGCGGTTCAGGTTCTCGGTCGAACATGCGCCGGGTATTCCGCTGCGCTGCCACTCACAGAAGCGCTGGTCGAGCTGCGCGAACTCCTCGCCCAGCCAGAGCAGACCGACTTCGTGGTCGAGGTCCGGGTCCTTGTACTTCTGGCGCAAGTAGTTCATCAGCGCCTCGGCGCGCTGCTTGCTGAGCTCGCGGTTGTGCTCGACCGAGCCTTCCGGCGAGGCACGCGCCACGACGAAGAAGTAGCTCGCGCCTTGCTGGTCGGCGAACACCTTGTCGATCAACGCCGTGTCCTGCGGATCGAGCGCTGCGCTGTCCATGTCGTACTCGACCACGCCGGCTCGCTTCGCCATCGGCAGGAACAGCGCGTTGAAGTCACCACCGGCGAGCGTGGCCACCTGCTTCGCGTCGGTCGGCTGACAGCCGCGCACTTCGCCCGACTCGAGCAAGCCGCAGCTCTTCAGCACGCGCCGCAGGATGCTCTTGAGCTGCGGCGTGCAGTACGACTCGTCGGCGGCCGAGGCCACGGCCACCTGCGGCGCGGTCTTGGCCTGGGTCTGGCTCTCGGCCAAGCGCGTGCCCGCCGAGTGCACCCAGGTCGTGACCATGATCGTGGGGATCAGAAACGCGATCGCTGCGATCACCCAAACGAGCGCCTTACTCATGTCTCCCCCTTCAGCATGCGGGTCAGCGTGTATTCGAGGCCGAGGTCCGTGTCCTCGTCGCACAAGCGCTTACCGCTCACGTACAGCTGCGGCGTGAGCACCGGCAGCTGGTTCTTCACGGCCCAGCGCAGGCTCTGCGCGAGCCGAGCCTTGGTCACGGCGGAATCCATGCAGCCCTTAACTTCGGGGAACTGCGCTTGCACCATGCGCGCTGCGGCCCCGGCATCGGCTACCGTCGCGTCGTGAATCTGCGTCTGCTGCGCGAACGCCCAGTCGATCACGTCTTTTGCGCGATCGCCCGCGCACAGCACGGCGGCGCTGACTGCGCAGCTGCCCGGATGCATCGCGCTGTCGACCATCCAGTTGCAGGTGTTGTCGAGTGGGAATAGCAGCAGCTGGCGATCGAGGCGCTTGTCGAGACCCGAGCCGTGCAGGCGATCTTCGAAGGCTTTGCAGGCAGGGCAGAGCGGGTCGAACACCTCGACGGCTAGTTTCGCATCGGGCGCCTCGGCCTTCACGTGCACGAGCACGCCGTGCTTGTCGTCGGGTGAAGGCAGCCTGCCGCAGCCCTTCTCGTACGGGGCGTAGCTCGGCATGGCAAGTACGTAGCTGGTCATTGCACCGAGCACGAGCACGCCTGCCAGTGGGAACGCGAGCAGGAAGCGCCGCCCGGTACCGGGCTGCTCCGCGTCACCGGCCACGCGCACGCGGCCACGCAGCGCCAGCGCCGCGAACACGCCGGTCATCAGGCTGGAGGTGTAGATGCCGATGCACTGCTTGCACGCCGCATGCAGCTCGAACGCCGCGATTGAGCCCATCACCAGCGATGCGGCTACGGGCAGCGCTGCCAGGCCAAGCAATGTCAGCAGCGCGGCACGATTTTGCTCCGCGCGTGTCACCAGCACGATCACGGCGAACGCCGCGATGGCCGCGAACGTCGCCATGCCGGGCAACGAGATCGGCACGCCGCCCCACACGCTCTTGCGCAGGATCGACGAGTACGGGCTCATCAGCGTGACCTGACAGCCGTGTGCGCTGGCATCGGTGCCGGACAGACCCGGGATGAACGAGCAGTGCAGGCTGTGCACCTGGCGGTCGAGATGCGCGGCGAAGTCGTAGGTCGAGGCCGACGCGAAACCAAAACCGAAGAGCGCCGCCAAGAGCAAAAGGGCGATCAGCCAACGTGCGGACATGTTCGTTCTCCAGGGAGCGTCCGCGCAGACACCACCACACCTCGGATCGATGGGCAAGTAGTCGGCCGCTTTCACAGGGGTATCCGCCCCCGGCCAAGCGCTTTCCGAGCCAAGGCGTGGCCGTCAGACTCGAGTCGCCCCGGGTTCGGCTCGCGTGCGCACTCCGTCAGTGTAGAGAAGCGCGACGCCGAGCCCCGTCACCAGCGAGGCCAGCACGAACACCGCGCGGTAGCCCTGGTGCTCGGCGATCCAGCCGAAGCACAGGACCGCGGTCATGAAGCCAAAGTGGAACGCGCCGTTGATCAGCGTCATCACGCGGCTGCGCTCGTCCGGCTGGGTGTGCTCGATCGAGAGCGCGTTGAGCGCGGGGAAGAACAGTCCGTGGCACGAGCCGAACAGCATGCCGAACGCAACCAAGCTGCCGGGCGTGAGCTGGGTCATGCCGAGCACCATGAACGCGTACGCTGTGAGCGTGCCGAGCGCAATCCGCCGCCGCCCGAAGCGATCGGCCACGCCGCCCAAGAGCAGGCGCATGCTCACGGTCGCGACCGTGAAGCCCACGAAGAAGCCCGAGACCTGCTTTGCGCCCTGCGCGAGCACGAACGGCTGATAGAACGTGCAGATGGCGCCGTACGCCGCGCCGCAGCTGATCATCGCGCCGACGTGCAGGCCGATGCGCCGGCCGACCCTTAGCGTGTCCGCGAGGTCGTGGCGCAAGTGCCTCGGATGCAAGCTGTTGCGGGCGCCGCCGTCAGCTGCAGGGCGCGCGCGCTCGACGACGCGCTGCGCGAGCAGGAACGCGAGCACGGCAGCCGCCGCAGCCAGCGCGAACGCCACGTGCCAGCCAAAGCGCGCCGCGAGCGGCTCAGCGATGCTCGGCGCGATCGCGTTCATCGAGATGTTGGCGGCGCCAAAGAGGCCGATCGCTTGGCCGAGCCGCTCCGGCGGTGCGTCTTCGGTTACGAGCGTGCTCGCCGCGTTGAACGTCAGCACGAACGCGCAGCCGCTCAGGATCTGCAGCGCGTACGAGAGTGGGCCCACATGATCGACGGCGATCCACGCGCACGCGTAGATCGCGCACAGCACTGCGCCCGCGCTGATCAGCGGCTTTCTACCGACGCGATCCAGCCAGCCACCCACGAACGGCGTGAGCACGACGGCGGCAAAGCCGGGCAGGGCGCTGGTTCGACCGATCTGGCTGGCGCTGGCATGCAGCGCCGTCGCCAAGTACTTCGGCAGCAGCATGAAGCTGGAGACGGCGTAGCTGAACGCCATCTGCGCGAGCACGATCGTCACGAAGGCGGGCGTGAGTAGAGAGGGCTTGGGCTGTCGATCGACGGTGCTATCCACGTGGACTCCTAGGAGCCCCGGGCCGGGTCGATGATTGGAAGCGAGCCACGCTGCCACCCACCGAATCGGCGGGCGGGGTGTTGGCTCTGATCAGAGAACGAGCCGACCCGCATCCGCCGCAATATGCTTTGCGCGAATGTTGACCACCAGCGCAACGTTCGTTGCGCTGAGAACCAAGAAGTTCTCGTGCCAGCTCTGAAGCATGTGCAGGTGGCGTAGCGCGGGTCGGGCACGGCGTCAAATCGATTCGAGAGCGTTCGAGTCGTACGCCGCTGCCAGCGGTAGCGCCTTCAGTCGTCCTTCAAGATCATGTTGTCGAACATCTCGTCGAACGCGTCGGCTTCCTGTTCGGCCGTACGGGACACGCCCAAGCGCTCGATGCGCTGTGCGACGTCGCGGAACTCCGGGTTGCGCTCTTCCACCTTCTCGTACCAGACGAGTGCCTCCATGTTCTTGCCCAAGAGCTCGTGCGCGTTGCCGATCTCGAACCACAGGCCGATCTCTTCGTCGTCGCTGGGCTTGGCCGCGAGCGCACGCTTGAAGTGATCGATGCTCGGCTCCATCTCGCCCTTCTGGACGTACGACAGGCCGATCATCGTGTTGGCCGTGCACTGGCGTGTCGGATCGCTCAAGCACAGCTTGAACTCGTCGATGCCTTCGGCGTGCAAGCCCATCTCCATGTACGCGATGCCGAGATCGTAGTGCGTGGCGGAGTCGTTCTTGTCGACCTGCTTGGCAACGCCCCGCTTGAACTGCGCGAGCACGTCCGCCATCTCGATCGGGCCCGCGCCCGACGATGACGCGGGGCTCGGTCCCGGCACGACCTGATCGGCGAGCTTTTGCGCGAGCGCGAACGCGTCGTCGGTGTCAGCTGCATCGCCGCCCAGCAGCGCCAGCTTCGCGAGCGCCGCCGGATGATCCGGGAACGATTCGAGCGCGTCGTTCAGGGTGTCGCGCGCTTCGTCGCTCATGCCCTGCTTGAGATAGAAGTCGACCTCCTCCAGTGCCTCGGCGAGCTCATCGGGGATCTCGCCGTGGGGCTCCTCGGTGGCCGGCGGTGCCTCGCTCGTGGCCTTGCCTGCGGCGTGCGGCGCCGGCTGCCGCGCCATGACGATCTCTTCATCGTCCTCGGCCTCGATCACGATCTCGTCGATCTCTTCGCCAGCGTCTTCGAGCACCATCTCGGGCTCGTCGTCGTCCTCTTCCGGCGCCGCCGCCGGCAGCTCGGAGACGGCGTTCAGCGAGGCGAACGATTCTTCCCGGTTCTGCCGCGCATCGGTCAGCGTGACGTCCGAGAAATCGTGCGGGAGGCCGTCGGCCGCAGGTACTTCCTCGTCGTCGAGGATGATCACTTCGTCTTCGTCGTCGTCGCTGGGGATCGTGGCGCGGCCGACCAGCGTGTCGAGGGCGGCCAGGCGCTGGGCGACCGCGCCGTTGGTCGGATCGAGCTTCAGCGCCTCACGCAGGTGGTCCCGAGCGCGCGCGGCGTCGGTCTCGCCGACTGCCTCGGCGAGCATGATCAGCTGCATCACAGCCTCGTTCGTGCGGTTGGTCTTGAGGTACACGTCTTTGAGCTTGGCGCGCGCCTCGATGCTCGTCGGGTCCAGGTCCAGCACCTGGTGCAGCTGCGTGATCATCTTGTCGTACAGCCCGTAGCGCATGAACACGTCGCACTCGCCGAGCATGCGCGAGACCTGCGCGCGCTTCTGCTCGCCGGCTGGACGCTGCGGCTCGCTCGGCATGCGACTCGCGCTGCTGGCCGCTGCTCCGGCCAGGTTGCTCACGCCCAAGCCGCTGCGCTTGCGCGTGGGCGCTTCGTCGTCGTCTTCGACCTCGATCGAGTCGTAGTCATCCTCCTCCATCTCGATCACGTCGTCGGCCGACAGGTTCGTCAGCTGCGACAGATCGCGGCGCGCTTCGGCGTCGCCCGGAGCGAGCGTCACGATCTTACGCAGCACGCTGGCCTGCTCGGCGTCGCGATTCTCCTCCGCGCAGATGCGCGCGACTTCCTTCAGCACCGACACGGTCTTCTGGATCTGACCGAGCTGTTCGAACGCGCGCGCCAGGAGGCGCAGCGTGGAAAGATCCCGTGGATCCGCGCTGAAGCACGGTTGCAGCTTGGCCAGCGCGAGCTTCGTGTCGTTGCGATCCAAGTAGATCGCAGCGAGATCCCGCGCAAACGCATGGTTGTCCGGCTGATGGAACAGCAAGCGCTCGCCGACCTTCAAAAAATCATCGACGCGTCCCTGCTTCTTCAGCAGCTCGGCGCCCTGCGCGAACGCGAGCGCCGCGTCCTGCACGCGGTTGCCCTTCGCCAGCGCCTCGGCGTAGCGAATGCGCGCCGCCACGTTCTCGGGATCGAGCTCCGCGAGCTTTTCGAGCGCGCGTTGCGCCTTCCGGTTGTTGCCAGCTCGCGTGTGCGCTTCGTAGATCTGCTCGTAGGTAGCGAGCGCGTCGCTGACCAGCGACAAAAGCTCGTACATCTCCGCTAGCTTCTCCCAGACATCCAGCTGACCGGCGTCGAG
The DNA here is from genome assembly GCA_017881055.1 of Sandaracinaceae bacterium. Lineage (GTDB taxonomy): Bacteria > Myxococcota_A > Polyangia > Polyangiales > JAFGIB01 > JADGRF01. The sequence goes on along the minus strand of JADGRF010000225.1, from coordinate 64,999 downwards.
CTTCAGGATCTGTTTGCAGACCGCTACGGCCTTCAAGAAGAAGCCTTGCTCGGCGTATTGCTCGGCGACCTTGCGGTACGTCGCGCTCGCCTGCTTGTTCGCGCCGTTCTTCGTGTAGAGATCGCCGAGCTTGAGCAGCGCGCGTGCGTCCTTGGGATCGGACTGCACGATGCGCTCATATTCGACAATGGCCTTGTCGAGCTGACCCCTGGCCAGAAACTTCTGGGCCGCCTGCATGGCTTTGGCTCGATCGATGCTCACGAACCTGGTTCCGGGGGCTGTGACCCGCTTGCGAAAAACGTTGGCAGAAGCCTTGCGACCAGCGAACGCCGCGCGCGTCTCGTCGACCAGAAAGCCCTAATAACATCCAAAGTTTAGGTGTCCGCTCGCCCGACGGTCAAGGTCGCAGAGTCATCACGTACGCACAAGCCAGGTGGGGGACTATGCGCGCTTGTGGGCGCGCGCAGGCTTGGCCGTTGCAGAGTGTTTCCTCAAGTGTCCGGCGAGCGCCGTCAGGCCGAGGCGGTAGCTGTCTGCGCCGAAGCCGAGCACCGAGCCGACGCAGACCGCCGCGGTCAGCGACTTGTGACGAAACTCTTCCCGGCGATGGATGTTCGAGAGATGGACCTCGACGCACGGCCGCTCCATCGCCGCGATCGCATCGCGTAGCGCGACCGAGGTATGGGTGAGCCCGCCGGGGTTCATGAGCACGCCAGCGAAGTCGCTGCGCGCTTCGTGCAGCCAGTCGATCAGCGTGCCTTCGTGGTTGCTCTGCCGGCACACCACCTCGAGGCCGAGCTCAGGCGCGAGCGCGAGCAGCATCGCGTCCACGTCGTGCAGCGTATCCTTGCCGTACACCTCGGGCTCGCGCAGGCCGAGCATGTTCAGGTTCGGTCCGTGCAAGACCAAGACACGGGGGTTCTTGCGAGCGCGCGCCACGTGCTGATTCCTGCTGTTCTCTTGGCTCAGGTCAGGTTTTCGAGCAGCTTCGGCGCCTGCATACGCAGAAGAAAGCGTGCTTTGCCGAAATTTCCCGTCGGCTGCATGGCCAGCGCGACGAAGTACTCGTCGTTGATCAGGCGCATGACGGTCGTCATCTTTTCGGCCTGCACCGCGACCTCGCGGGCCCTGCCCATCTCGAGCAGCTCGGCGGCCTGCTTGATCTGCGTGAGGACCTGGCTGTACTCGCTGCCCACGGTCTCCATGTCGATGCCGCTGGCTTCGTCCACGTAGCTATCGACAGTGATGCCGTCGAAGCCCATCAGGATGCCGGCAACGGCCCCGTCGGTGTTCTCGACGACCTCACGCAGGATGTTCTTGAACATGAAACCTCCGCCGGGGGGTTGGCACACCCGCGCTAGACGAAAGCCTACTACGAACACCCTACTACCTGGCAAAAACCCGGCAGTCTCAAGTTCCGAAGTTGCGAAACCCAGCACTTCGCTTGCGAAGTGCGAAAACCAGTGCGGACGAGAGGACTCGAACCTCCACGGGGTTACCCCCACTAGCACCTCAAGCTAGCGCGTATGCCATTCCGCCACGTCCGCAGCGAAGGCGCGTGATGTACCGTGAGGGCCCCTGTTGTCAAGAACGAACGAAAAGCGGGGGTGGAACGGTCGGCGTTCAGTTCACGGACAAGAGGCGCGTCAGCCGAAAGACCAGCGGGAAGTTGGTCAGCGCGCCGAACACGTGGATGGCTCCGCTCCGACTCTTCGCCATGATCTCTTTCAGCGCGGGGCCCCGGAAATCGGGCAGAGCCAAGCGCGGCGTGAGCTCGACCAGCGACATCTGGATGATGTCCTCGCTCTGTGCGCGCACGGTCACGTCCGGCACGCCGACGATGCCGTCGTGCACGGTCAGCATGTTGCCTTGAAACTCGAGCGTCATCGCGACGCGCGCGTCTTCCGCGACGATCGCCACGCGGCCGCGCATCTTCGCGAAGTCCACACGCTTCTGCGGCTTGTCCTGCAGGTTCTGCAGAATAAGCGACGCGACCATGCCGGCCAGGCCGTTGTCCTCTGCGCCTTTGCTCAGCTCGATCCGCGCTGCGTAGTTCAACGCTCCCATGCGCTCTATCTCAGGAATGCCGTGTCGACGGTCTGCGCGCTCGCGAGCAGCTGCTTCGACGACTCCACGTAGCGAATGATCGTGGGCAGGTGGCCCTTGGTGAGCTTCAGCTTGCCCTGCATCAGTGCTTTGATCGGATCCTGGTTCTCGACGATCAACTTCTTCCAGTTGTCGTACGGACCTTCGACCACGAACGGCGCCTTCTCGCGCGCTTGCTCGCCGGTCATGTAGGTCGCGGCGTTGCACACGCCAGCGTGCACGTCGAGCAGCACGGCCATGTCGGCGCCGATGCCGATCGTTTCGTCGGACTTCACGAGCAGCGCGACCGCGCCGTGCGTCCAGTCTTTGCCGGCGGTCGCGTACTTGGGGTTGCCGTTGATGGCAACCTTGTACGCGGCTGCCCAGGGATCGGAAGGAAACGAGTACGCCATGGCGCGCGACCATAGAAGCTTACGGGTAGGCTCGCAACGGTCGTGCTACACAGAGGCCATGGAGCAGGCTTCGGGGCGGGTCTCGCTGTGATTTTGCCGAAGATTTTGCAGTCCGAGTCGCTCACCCGCCTCGGCTTCGCGCACGGCTTTTCGCTGCGAACCGGCGGCGTGAGCCACGCGCCGTACGACTCGCTGAACCTCGGGCGTGTGGTTGGCGACGACCCGGCTGCCGTCGCCGAGAATCATCGGCGGATGGCGGAAGCCGTTGGCTATCCCGACGGGACGCTGTTCGAGACCAGCCAGGTGCACGGTGTGCGCGTGCGCGAGGTGATGGTCGGCGAGGCGCCCGCGGCGGTGCGCGAGGAAGAGGCAGACGCGCTGCTCGCGGTGTCCGCGGGCGTTGCGATCGGCGTGCGTGCCGCCGATTGCTTGCCGCTGCTCGTGGTCGATCCCAAGTCGCGTGCCGTTACGGCCGTGCACGCAGGTTGGCGCGGCACGGTGGCGGGCGTTGCACCGTTGGCCGTGCGCGCGCTGCGCGACCGCACGGGTGCGCCGGCCGAGCGCCTGCACGCCGCCGTGTTCCCGCACATTCGCGCGTGCTGCTTCGAGGTTGGTGGCGATGTCGCCGAGCAAATCACGGCAGCGTCGCCCGACAAGCACGTGATCGACACGACGCACGCGCGTCCGCACGCCGTGCTCGCGGCCGTGATCCGCGCGCAGCTGGCCGCTGCGGGCCTCTCGCCCGACAAGGTCGACGATGTTGCGGGGTGCACGCGCTGCGAGCCAGAGCGGTTCTTTTCGTTTCGCCGCGACGGCACGCGCTCCGGACGGCATCTGCTCGCCGTGGTTGCGGGCGAGAGTCCGTGAGCGCGTCCGACCTACGCTACCGAGCTGCGATCGAAACCCTGTTTGCATTGCAGACACGCGGTGTGCGCATGGGCGTCGATCGCATGCGCGCCGCGCTGCGCTTCCGGCGCTTCGACGCGCAGGCCATGCCGTACGTGATCGTTGCCGGAACCAACGGCAAGGGCTCGGTGTCTGCGATGATCGCAGCGTCGCTCACGGCTGCGGGCCATCGCACGGGCCTATTCACGTCGCCGCACCTGCATCGCTTCACCGAGCGCACGCGCATCGACGGTCGAGCGCTCGGCACGACCGAGACGGCGCGTCGCATCGAGGAGCTGCTGGCGGCATTCGCGCAAGCGGGCGCACCCGAGGTGACGTTCTTCGAGCTATCGACGCTGCTCGCGGCGGAAGCGTTCCGCGATCACGGTTGTGACGTGGCCGTGCTCGAGGTCGGGCTCGGGGGTCGGCTCGACGCCACGAACGCGTTTCCCGCGCAGCTCACCGTGATCACACGCGTCGCCTTCGATCACATGGACTACCTAGGCGACACGATCGAGCAGATCGCCGCGGAGAAGGCCGGCATCTTGAAGCGCGAGGTTCCGCTCGTGACCGGTGTGCGCGAAGGCGCGGCGCTAGCGGTGATCGAAGCGCGGGCCCGCAAACTACACGCGCCAGTGACACGTTGCGAACGGGACTTCGCTGCCGCCGTCAGCGGCACGCGGCGCATCACGGTGCGGGTCGGTGTGCAGAAGCTCGGCCCATTTCGGCTCTCGCTCGCGGGCGAGCACCAGATCGAAAACGCCGCGTGCGCGGTGGCGGCGCTCGTGCGTCTGCGCGCGCGCGGGCTACGCGTGCCGAATGCTGCAATCGAGAAGGGTCTCGCGCGCGTACGCTGGCCGGCGCGCCTCGAGCGCATCGCGGGTCGGCCAAGTCACTTGCTCGACGCCGCGCACAACGTGGATGGCGCGCAGGCCCTGGCGAAGCACCTCGGCGCGAGCACGCCGACGCGACGCGTGCTCGTATTCGGGGCGATGCGTGACAAGCAGTACACGGAGATGCTGGCCGTGCTCGCGCCGCATGTTCAGCGCATCGTGTACGCCACGCCACGCCTGGCGCGTGCCGCCACACCAGCCGAGCTCGCACGTGCGCAGCCAGGCCTCTGCGCACGCAGCGTCAGCGCTGCGCTGCAAAAGGCCAAGCGTCTCGCCGGGCCGGGCGGCCAAGTCGTCGTGGCCGGCTCGATCTTTCTCGTAGCCGAAGCGCGTGCGCAGCTGCTGCACGTGGCCACGGATCCGTTGATCCGTTCGTGATCAGTCGGCGGCGGCGCAGCCCGCAATCAGTTTGCGGCGGCACAGCCCGCAAGCGTGGCTGCCGACAGCGCGAGCGGATTGCCCCCGGTGTGCTCGGTGTAGGCCAGCGCGCCGAACCAGCCGCCGGTCGCGAGCGTCGGCACGACACCTGCCGTCTGATAGACCTGCGTCATCGCGCTCGCGCTGCCATCGATCAGCGTGTAGGGCGCATCGCCCAGCGCCGTGCCTTTCGCGTCGAGCACACGAGCCCGCAGGCCCATGGAATCCCGGTACACGGCGGCCCAGCTGTCGCGGTCCTTCGAGTAGGCGAGCATGGCGTCCTTCTCGTTGGGCGCGCCGCCGACGAGCGTTGCTGGCGTGACCACCTCGAGCAGCGGCGCGCCGCTCGCCTTCACGCTCGCGCGCAACAGCGCTACGCCAACCCGCGCCGTCAGCTTGCAGTCGCGCTGGAAGCTCACGCCGATCAGCTGACCCGCGTCCGTCTTTGGGCCGAGCACCATGCGCACACCGGAGTAGCGCGCTTTGTCGTCTGCCAGCGTGGCGAGCGGTGCGCTCACCACGAGACTGCTGCCCTGCGCTTGCACCTGCACGAGCTGAATGGCGCCTGCGTCGTCCACGAAACCTTCCAGAAAGCCGAAGCCGCTGCCCGTCGCGGGATCAGGAATCGCGACCAAGGCAGGCGGCGCTAGCGAGCTGGTCTTGCCCAGCACGACGGCTCTGCTGGTGAGCTCAGCGAGACCGTCGGGGGTTTGCGTGAGCAAGTTTGCCAGCAACGGCGCAGCTGGAACGGTGTCCGCCTTCAGCGCGCACGTCAGGCCCGGATCGGCCGCTGCGCGCACGTAGCTCACCAGCACCGCGTCGCCCAGCGCTGCCAGCGCGGGCGGTCGCGTCGCGAGTGTGCCCGTGCCGCACGGCTCGCCAGCTGCGCAGTGCAGGCCTTTGCCCAGTATCGCGGGGGTCACAGCCAAGATCGTGCCGCTGCTCGTATCGACGCGCCCCGCCACCATGCGCTTACCACCGTTGATGTCGTAGAACGCGATTGCGAACTTGCCTTGGCCGAGCGCCGCCACGCCCACTCCGTCCGCGAACAGGTCTTCCGCCGGCAGGCCGTTGGTCTTCCGCGGCAGCTTCACGATCGCGGCGTTCACGCCCGATGGCAGGTCGTTGTCGAGCACGCTGAAGCCGACTGCGGGTGAGTCGTTGTTCACGCTGTAAGCGAGCCCGATCTTGCCGCTCGCGGCATCCACGGCAGAGGACACGTTGCCGATGCCGGCCGCCGTTGCTCCCGTGAACGTGAGCGAGCTCGCCACGTGCGGCTCCAGCACGCCTTCATCCACGTTTTGATCGCAGTCGTTGTCGATGTTGTCGCAGCGCTCTTTGCCACCGGGCGTACGCGCCGCGTTCGCGTCGTCGCAATCCTGCTTGGCGGTCGCAGCCTGACAGACCAGCTCTTCACCCTTCACGGTCACCGTGTGCGGCGTGAAGCCGTCGTGATCTTGATCGAGCGCGCTGAACTCGCAGTACTTGCTGCTGTCCGAGCACTGCCACAGCTCGCACGGATCGAAGTCCTTTGCGGTGCGGTCGTTCAGCAGCTCGCAGTCCGTGTCCTTCTTGCAGTGCGCCTGCGAGATGTCGTCCGACAGCTTGACCAGGCTGCACGCCGAAGTGTGCAGCGAGCACGTCAGCAGCAAGAAAAGCCACGCGCGTGAGGTCGTCATCACAGACCTCCGTGCAGCGAAAGGCCGGCGTAGCCAGGCGCGACCTGCGGCGACAGCTTCACGCTGGCCGCGGCATTCGGCTTTGGAGCGCCGTCTTTGGGCGCGTCGGGGTCGTGCCACTCCGTGATGAACGCGATGATCGTGGTGCCGATCGCCAGCACGCCCGCGCTCAGGAAGAACACGTCGGCCGTGAGCTCGGCGCTCTGAATGTCTCTCTTCTGCTGCATGCGCTTCGGTGAAACGGCCGGCGTGCTCTTGGCATCGTCGTACTGCGACTTCACCTGCAGCGCGAAGAAGCCACCCACGCTAGCAGACACCAACGTTGCGCTCGCGCCCACCCAGAACAGCGTGGGCGAGATGCCGGTGGTCTCCGTCACGTTCACGGTCGTCTGGGCTTTCTCCAGCTCGAAGCCGATCGTGACTTCCTCGCGACCGACCAGGCGCACTTCGGAGCGCTTCGGAATGAAGCCGTCGGCGCGCAGCTCGACGGTGTGTCCACCCGCGGGCACGTACACATCGCCGGGCGCTTGGCCGCCCAAGTGATCGTCGATCCAGACCTCCGCCTTCTGGTTGCTCTTCACGTGCAGGACGCCGAGCAAGTTGCCGAGTGTCTGGAGTGCGGCTGCCACGGCCGGTCGATCCGCCGCATCGGGCGGCGCTTCTTTCAAGTAGCGCTCGTAGTACGAGATGGCCAAGTCGTAGCGGAACAGGCGTTCTTGGCACTGCGCGATGTTGTACAGCGCGTTGGGCCTCGGGATGATGTTGTAGGCCGCTTCGAACTCGACCACGGCGCCGCCGCAGTTGCCCGCGTCCGCGAACGCGACGCCCTGCTTGAAGTGACGCTTGGCAGTCTCGAGCACATCCGGGCTCGCGAGGATTTCTTCTTTGCTGGCCGGTGCGGTCGCCGCCGGTTGATCGCTGCCGCTGGGGGCTGCGGGTGCTGCGCCGTTGCCGTCAGGCGTCGCAGTGACCGCCGACGCAGCGGGCGGCGTTGCAGCTGTCGGAGCACTCTGCGCCAGCGCGACGCTCGACCCCAGCATCCCCAAGAACACGACAACTAGACCCTGCGTCGACCGACCGTGTTTCAAAGCAGACCTCGCGAAAGTGGCCACGAGGATACCGCTATTCCCCCACGCGAGGAAACGGCGTCGCCTGGCGCGCGAGACGAAGCAGATCGCGCGTCATGCGACGCCGTCTCAAAAATTGTCGCGAATCGCGCCGCTCGGTCCGTGATAGAGGTCGTCCTTCGGCTTTTCCGACGGGACCTCGGCCGCTTTCGCAGGGACTGCCGGCTTGATGACGAGTGTTGCCGCGGGTTGTGCCGGCGCTTCTGGCTTTGCGGTGGTCGCACCCGCGCTCTCCGGCGTCGCGCCGCCAAGCGTCTCGAGGCGCTTCACACCGTGGCCCTTCTCGAGCTCGAAGCGGATCGCGCGATCCTGATCGAAGATCGCGAGTTGCTCGACCGTGCGATAGCCCGGCAGCTCGACGCGCAGGCGCACGGGATCGAGCGAGCGCGGTCGCCACGCATCCATCGGGTTCGGGAACTCGACGTCGGCGATGTAGATGCGGGCTTCTTTCGGCAGCGCGCTGATCTTCACCTGCACTTCGGTCGGCTTTGGCGCTTGGACCGCCGGCGGCATCACCGGCGCGGTCGGTTGCGCTGTGGCGGCCGGCACTGCAGCCGGCGGCAGCGCGGCGATCCGCTGGGCCGGTGTCTGCGCCCGCGCTGGCGTCGGCACGTTCGGGGGAGCGCCACCACGCAAGGCCACGATCACACCGACCATCAACACGAGGCCCACGGCCGCACCACTTGCGATCAACGCGAGCGGCCGCTTCGGTAGAATCTCCGTCGGCGTACGCGCTTCGGTCGAAGGCTCTGCGTTCTTCTGCGTCCAGTTGAACGGGGTGGTCTCGACGGCCCCGGAAGGTCGAATGCTCGCCAGCATCTCCGGCTTGCCGTTCAGGTTTGCGAACGGTGCGAGCGCTGCGGCCAGCTCGTCCATCGTCTGAAAGCGCTTGGCTCGATCTTTCGCCATCGCCATCATCACGATCTGCTCGAGCTCGGACGGCACGTCGCCACGGAACACCGTGGGCGGCGCCGCTTGCTCGGTGAGGATCTTGACCATCAGCGCGGGATAGCTGTCCGCGTCGAACGGCAAGCGGCCCGTCAGGCCCTGATACAGGATCACCCCGACGGCATAGACGTCTGCGCGATGGTCGAGATCACGCACGCCCTGAGCTTGCTCGGGCGGCATGTAATACGGCGTGCCGAGCGCCATGCCGGTCTTGGTCAGACTGCCGCCGATGGCTTCGCTGTGTTCCTTCATCTTCGAGATGCCGAAGTCGAGCACCTTCACGAAGTCGGGATCGTTGCCGCGCCGGATCAGGTACACGTTCTCGGGCTTCATGTCGCGATGCACGATGCCGCGTGCGTGTGCAGCTGACAGGGCGCCGCACAGCTGGGTCACGATGTGAACGAGGCGCGCGACAGGCAGGCTGCCTTCCTGCTCGATCAGCCGCCCGAATTCGACGCCGTCCAGGAACTCCATCACGATGAAGGGCGAGCCGTCGTCGAAGGCGCCGACGTCGCTGACCTCGATGATGTGCTCGTTGCCGACCGCGGTCGCGGCGTGCGCCTCGCGATGGAAGCGCTCGACCACTTCCTTGTTCGACATGTACTGCGGGTGCAGGCACTTGATCGCCAGGCGCTTGCCGATCAGCTCGTGCTTGCCTTCGTAGACCGCGCCCATGCCGCCTTCGCCGAGCTTACGCACGATGCGGTAGCGCCCGAGCAAGAGTTGACCGAGCTTTGGGTCGAACGCGGGCTCGGTGTTGGCGCTGATGGTCACGAAATCCGCGGCTCCTAGAACACGAGTTTTAGCACGGGGTGTGCTTTCCCGTCAGGCTCGCGCCAGAACCCGCTCGGCCAGGGCCTCGATGTAGGCCGGGTGGTCGTTTACCGTACTTGAGCGCGCCAGCGAAAGACCAAGCTCCTGCGCGATGCGCGCGGCCTCGATGTCGAGGTCATAGAGCACCTCGACGTGGTCGCACACGAAGCCGATCGGTGCGATCACGACCGCGCGCGCGCCGCGTTGTTTGGCGTCGCGCAGCTCGTCGCCGATGTCGGGCTCGAGCCAGGGATCGCGCGGCGACCCGCTACGGCTCTGATACGCCAGGCGATAGCTCGGAATGCGCAGTTCGGCGGCGATCCGTTCCGCGCTGAGCTCGAACAACCCGACGTAGCCACTGCTCTCACCCACCGAGGTCGGCACGCTGTGCGCCGTGAACACGAGCTCTGCGTTCGGCCGCAGCTCGCGCGGCAGCCGCGAGAATGCGCTGCGGATGTGCTCGACATGTGCGGCGACGAAACCCGGATGCAGCTCGGCGCCGTCGCAGTAGTCGATGGCGATCGGCAGCGAGCGCTCGCGCAGCGCGTCGTCGGCTGCGCTGGCGTAGCGCTTGACCGTGTCGTGATCGTGGAAGGCCGCCATGATCACACCCAGCACGCGCCGAGCCCGCGTCGCTGACAGCTGCGTCAGCACATCGGCGACGAACGGCTGCGCGTGCCGCATGCCGACCACGACCGGCAGCATGCAGCCGCGCCCAACCAGCTGCTTCTCCAGCGCGACGCGCTGTTTCTCTGTCAGCTCGTTCAGCGGTGAGCGCCCGCCGATCACCTCGTAGTGATGAGCCACTTCCTCGAGTCGGCCCGGGGACACGTTTCGGCCGCGCAGCACGTGCTGCAGGAATGGCCGAATCTCCTCGGGCTTCTGCGGCCCACCGAACGCGATCATCAGCACCGCGTCGTAGTTGCCTGTGTTCACTGCGCGAGCTCCTGTTTTCCCGGCACGCTCAGCGAGCGCTGGCTTCATGGACGTAGTCCACGAGCGCACGAACTTGATCGACACTGGCATCGGGGAATAACCCGTGCCCGAGGTTGAAGATGTGACCGGGTCGACCGCCTGCGGCATCGAGCACACGCTTGGCGCGCGCCTGCAGCTCGGCGCGCGGCGCCAGCAGCGAATACGGATCGAGGTTGCCCATGATCGCCACCTCGCCGAGAGCGTCCCACGTGCTCGCGAGGTCACACCGGAAGTCCAGGCCGATGACATCTCCGCCAGCGGCCCGCATCAGCGGATACAGCGCCGGGTTGCCGGTGCCGAAGTGGATCACCGGCACGCTGCGATCGAGCAGCTGGAACAGGCGAGTCATGTGCGGCTGCACGAAGCGCGCGTAGTCGCTGGGTCCAACGCTGCCGATCCACGAGTCGAACACTTGCACCGCCTGAGCACCGGCCTTGATCTGCGCGTTCAAGTATGCGGCCACTGCGCCCGTCAGCTTCTCCATCAGCGCGTTCCAGGCGCCGGGATCGCCGAACATCATGGCCTTGGTGTGCATGTAGTCGCGCGAGCCGCCGCCTTCGATCACGTACGACGCGAGCGTGTACGGCGCGCCCGAAAAGCCGATCAGCGGCACGTTCTTGGGCAACCCCGAGCGCGTCTTCTTGATCGTCTCGAGCACGTAGCCGAGCGACTCTTCCGCATCGATCGTGCTCGCGACCGCATTGACGTCGGCCGTGGTGCGCAACGGATGATCGATGCGCGGACCGTCGTCTTTGCTGAAATGAAAGCCGATGCCGAGCGGCTCCAAGATCAACAAGATGTCGGCGAACAAAATCGCCGCGTCCACGCCGAGCTGCGTGACCGGGAGCAGCGTGACCTCGGTGGCCACGTCCGAGTTCTTGCACATCTCGACGAAGCCATAGCGCTCGCGCAACTTGCGATACTCGGGCTGGTAGCGGCCCGCCTGGCGCATCAGCCAAATCGGCGTGAACGGCGTGGGCTCGCGCCGGCAGGCACGGATCAACGTGGTCATGAACGAGACCTCCCGCGGGTCTTGCCCGCGTGTTGTCCGGCGCGCTCGGTCAGCGATGCCTCGAGCAGCGCCTCCAGCTCTTCGGGGCCGGTGGTCGTGTCGGCAATCGCGTAGCGTCCATCGAGCCAGCTGCCGAGGTCGGCCAGCTTGCAACGTTGGCTACAAAAAGGAGCGGTGGTTGCGAGCGCCAGAGGGAGCAGCGTGGCTTTGCAGGTGGGGCAGCGGGCCGTACTCATCGCGGCGCAACGTAGCACAGGGAACGGGCCTCGGCCGTGGCCAAAGTTCTGCCCGCACCGTGCATAAACCGCAATCATTTCACAGGCAAATGCCCGAGCCACCGAGCATGTGGCAGCTCCGCCGGACGCGTGATATACAGCCGCCGCCTCTCGATCGAGGGGCCGGGGTGCAAGCTCCGAAATTACACACGTATCTCGGCTCGAACGGATGGCCGGTGCCTGATGGTTTCAAACCTGCAGGTTGCCACCCGCGAGATACGGAGGAACAACCGGAGAAAATTGAGCCCATGACCGAATCCGTCGAAAACCAAGAGTCCGCTCCCGCAACCGCCGCCGCTGAGGCCTTCGCAGCCACGGATGGCGCCAATGTCTCCATCCGCCAGTTGATCGATGCCGGCGTCCACTTTGGTCATCAGACCAATCGCTGGAACCCGCGCATGGCTCCGTACATCTACGGCGCCCGCAACGGCATCCACATCGTCGACCTCGACCAGACCGCGCGTTACTTGAAGCGCGCGCTGAACTTCCTGACGCAGGCAGTCAGCAAGGGTGGCCAGGTTCTGTTCGTCGGTACGAAGCGTCAGGCGCAGGACGTGATCGTCGAAGAAGCCGTGCGCGCTGGTCAGTTCCACGTGACGGGTCGTTGGCTGGGCGGCACGCTCACCAACTTCCGCACCATGAAGGTCGGCATCGAGCGTCTGCGTCTGCTCACGCAGATGGAAGACGACGGCAGCATGGCGGCGCTCTCCAAGAAGGAAGCACTCGGCCTGCATCGTGAGCGCGAGCGCCTCGAGAAGTTCGTCGGCGGCATCCGCGACATGAACGGCGTTCCCGCCGCGATGTTCGTGATCGATCCGCAGCACGAGCACATCGCCGTGGACGAAGCCAACAAGCTCAAGATCCCGGTCGTTGCGCTGACCGACACCAACTGCAACCCGGATCTGATCCAGTACATCATCCCGGGCAACGACGACGCGATCCGTTCGATCAAGCTCGTCACCGCAGCGATCGCCAACGCGTGCGCCGCCGGTCAGACCCGTCGTCGCGATTACTCGCAGCCGGGCTCGCGGGGTTCGCACGGTGGGGGCGAGCAGGGCGGCGGTCCCGCCGTCGAGTTCGCTCGCGGTCGTCAGCAGCGCTCGGATGCCGCGCCCGCGCGCGAAGCCGGCGAAGCGACTGAGTGATCAGTCGCTAGCTGAGCCCCCAAAGTTTTTCTTCGAAAGAGGTTGAGTCATGGCAGACATCTCGATGGAACTGGTCAAAGAGCTGCGTCAGCGTACCGGCGCGGGCATCATGGATTGCAAAGTCGCGCTGCAAGAGTCGAGCGCCGACATGGACAAGGCGATCGAATACATCCAGAAGAAAGGGCTCGCGAAGGCGGCCAAGAAAGCTGGAGCGATTGCGGCGGAAGGCGCCATCCACGCGTACATCCACGCGGGTTCGCGGCTCGGCGTGCTCGTCGAGGTGAACTGCCAGACGGACTTCGTCGCGCGCAGCGATGACTTCAAAGGGTACCTCGAAGCGGTCGGTCTGCAGATTGCGTCGATGGGTCCGCTCTTCGTGCGTCGCGAAGAAGTTCCCGCGGCGCAGGTCGACAAGCAGCGCGAGATCTTCAAAGCGCAGATGGACGAAGAGGCCGCGCAGTCCGGCAAGAAGAAGCCGGCCGAAGTGGTCGAGAAGATCCTCGCGGGCAAGATTGACAAGTGGCTCCAGGAAGTCTGCTTGGTGGAGCAGATCTCGGTCGTCGACACCGAGAAGACCATCCAGGCCATGGCCGATGAGCTGACTGCGAAGCTCGGCGAAAAGGTTGCCGTGCGTCGCTTCGTACGCTTCGAGCTCGGTGAAGGCATCGAGAAGAAGGCCACCGATCTCGCTGCCGACGTCGCTGCCGCCATCTCGGGCACCTGAAAACCGCGTCACCTGGGGCGCAGATCGCGCCCCAAGTGGTGTTGGTTTGAGGTTATGCTGCGGACCGAGGTAGGTGGGCCATGGGCGCTAAGCACAAGCGAATCTTGCTGAAACTATCGGGTGAGGCGCTGTGCGGCGTGCCGGGTGGCTATGGCATCGAGCCGAAGACGCTAGACACCATCAGCGCCGAGCTCGCGGAAGTCCAAGCCAGCGGTTGTCAGATCGGCATCGTGATCGGCGGCGGGAACATCTTTCGTGGCCTCAAGGGCAGCGCGGCCGGCATGGACCGCGCGAGCGCCGACTACATGGGCATGCTCGCGACCGTGATCAACGGCATCGCATTGCAGGATGCCATGGAAAAGCACGGCGTCCCCACGCGGCTCATGACCGCGCTCGAGGTGCGCAGCGTCGCGGAGCCGTACATCCGTCGCCGCGCGCTGCGGCACATGGAGAAGGGCCGCATGGCGATCTTCGTCGCCGGCATCGGCAATCCGTACTTCTCCACCGATACCGCCGCCGCGCTGCGCGCGATGGAGATCGGCGCCGACATGCTGTGCAAGGCCACCAAGGTCGAGGGCGTGTTCGACAAAGACCCGGCGAAGTTCCCAGACGCGAACATGTTTCGTCGCTTGTCGTACGACCACTTCATCCAGGCGCGCATGGGCGTCATGGATCAGACGGCGGTCACGCTCTGCCGCGACAACAACTTGCCGATCCGCGTGTTCGCGCTCGGCACGCGCGGCAACATCAAGCGCGTGGTGATGGGTGAGCCGATCGGCACGCTCGTCAGCGGCGCGGTCGGCGACGTGTTCGTAAACGACGCCGAGTAGAGATTCGATTTTCAGACACGGAGGAACCCATGACCATGATCGCCGACACGATCGCGGAGCTGGACAAAGACATCGCGAAGGCCCACGAGGCGCTCAAGCGCGAGCTCGGGAAGATTCGTACCGGCCGCGCGCATCCGTCGCTGCTCGATTCGATCCGTGTCGATGTCTACGGCTCGATGATGCCGATCTCGCAGATCGCGACGGTCAGCGTGCCGGAAGCGCGCATGCTCACGGTCAAGGCGTGGGACAAGTCCCAGGTCAAAGCCATCGAGCGCGCCATCGTGACGTCGCCGCTCGGGCTCAACCCGCAGAGCGATGGCGAGCTGCTGCGCATCCCGATGCCGCCGCTCACCGAAGAGCGCCGCAAGGATCTCACCAAGCTCGTGAAGAAGCACGGCGAGGAGACCAAGGTCGCCGTTCGCAAAGCCCGTCACGACGCGAAAGACATGCTGACCAGCCTGAAAACCGACGGCGAGATCAGCGAAGACGAGCTCGACCGTGCGGTGAAGAAGCTGGAAGAAGTCATCCAGAAAGCGAACGCCGACGTCGACGCGATCATCGCGCGCAAGGAGAAAGACTTGCTGGAGGTCTGAGCGCAGCGCCAGTCAGTCGGATCGAGGTTCTTCGCACAGCACGGACCGCACGAGGATGTGCCACTGGGCGTGAGAGCTCGCAACGTCGTGCTCCGCCTCGGCGGCGGCGCGCGCCGCGCGTCCCATATCGGCCAGTGCATCAGGGTGCGCGACGGACCACGTGATCTGCTCGGCCACCGCTGCCGGATCGCCGGGGCCGGACCAAAGCGCATAGCCTCCGGTCAATCCTTGCTGCACGAACTGGTGCCCCGACTCGGCGAATTGAGACCGTCCATTCCGGCCCAGCAGCCGCCACCAGCTGCGCGGGCTCGTTCGCGCGTAGGACGTGCAAGCGCAGGCCATTGAAGGCGAGCCAAACCTGGCGCAGCCGGCGCCGCGCGCTGCCCCGAACGCTGGGCACGGTCAACACCAGGACACGGCCGGCCGCGCCCAGCAAACGATTGAACGTGGCGCCGTCCAAACGGTAGTAGTCAAACACGCCTAGCACGACGACCGCGTCGTACTGTGTCTCGAGCGCGCGGCACGCTTGCAGAGGTGCCTGCTCGAGATCGAACGCCGGATATGAAGCCAGGCGTGATCGAGCTCGTGTCAGCGCAGCAGCCGAGACGTCGACACCCGTGCCACGAACGACGCCGCGCTCAGCCAACGCGACGAGCAGGTCGCCCGTGCCGCACCCGAGATCGAGCACCGATTGAACGTGGTGACTCAGGAGCAGGTCACGACACCGTTCGCCAATCGTCGATGACTGTCGGCGGAACAGTCCTGCGAGCGGGTTCTTTCCTGCGCTCGCAAAATTGATTGCGAAATACGGGCCATCGAAGTAGCGCGCTCACGCGGGCGACATGCCTCTCGTCAGTCTGGCGATGCCGCGAGTCGAGCATTCTGTCTCGCATTGATGGTCCCCCCAAGGACGCCCGTGGCTTGCCCGCGGGTACCTATTCGGCCCCCATGGTACACATGTTTGAGTGCAAAGCTCTCCCCTGTGGGCAGGTCGCCGGCTCACCTAACGAATTCCCTGACGCGGCGCTGGGCCCACGCGGTTTGTTAGTCGCGCGTGCGCGATAGCCAGCTGACGCTCCAAGAACTCGCGCATCGTGAAACCCGCAACTTGAAGTTGCTGGGTAATGAACGAGCGTGGCGTGAGGCCGGGTAGGGTGTTGATCTCGAGGAAGACCATGCGCGTCCCGTCCCAGATGCAGTCGGTGCGCGAGTAGCCGCGACAGCCGACGGCGCGATGGGCGTCGAGCGCGAGCGTCTTCGCGGCCTCGGCCACGTCGTGCGGTAGCTCGGCCGGCGTGATCTCGGTCGCGCCTGCGGTCACGTACTTTTCGTCGTAGCCGAACGTGCTTGCACCTGACAGCAGCACTTCCGAGCTGGGCAGCGCGCGTTCGCCGTCGCTCCACTCGACGACGCCGGTGGTCAGCTCGCGCCCGAGCACAGCTGCTTCGAGCAGATAGCCGCGCTCCGGTTCGCCGCGCAGCAGCTCCAGCATGCGCTCGAAGTCCTGCGTGCTACGCAAACGGTACAGGCCCACGCTCGAGCCATCCGCGCGCGGCTTCGCGAACACATCGCGGCCCGAGGCCAGCGTGCCCTGCACCCAATCACGATGCTCGCCGAGCTCGCCCGCCGTGCTCATGCGCGCTTCGGCCACCGCGCCGCCTCGCGCGGCGACGGCCTGCTTGGCCGCGGCTTTGTCGTATGCCGTGCGCGATGCATCCGCGCCCGAGCCCGTGTACGGAATGCGTCGCGCCTCGAGCTTTCGCTGCAGCTCGCCAGACTCACCGTCGACGCCGTGCAAACCGAGCACGATCGCGCGCCGCACGTCCCAGGTTTGCAGCAGCTCATCGATGCTGGCGGCTTGCGCTGGCTGCGCCGTCACGAGCTCGTCCGTGAACGGACGTGCGTGCGCACGTAGCTCGTCGGCCGACACGCGATGGATGCTGCCCGTTTTTGCCCAGAACAGCAGCTCGGCTTCCGGTAGCACCGTCGCGACGAGCTGGGTCGACGCCGTCGACACCAAACGCTCCGAGCCAATCCCACCAAACAAGATCGCGGGTCCGTCGTGCTTGTCGTGCGCTGACATGGGTCCTTCCTATCATGGCTCCTCGGGGCTCGCCCGCGTGCAGCTGCGCTCACCGTCAGAACGGCGAGCCCAAGTGCGCGTAGAACTGCGTCTGGCCGCCTTCGCCGAGACCGCGTGCGACTCCGATGCGAACATCGAACGTGATCCGGTAGCTGATCTCGAAGTTCGTGAAGAGCTCGCCGCCGACACCCACGAGAACGTCCTTGGGCTTGATCGGCTCGGAGAAGGCGTCGCCTGCGTCGGCGAACACATCGGCAAACACACGCCGCAGGTAGAACGGCAGCGTGTAGGGGCCCCACTCGGGATCGAACAAGGGGAAGCGGTACTCGACCTGCAGCAGGTGGTACTGCGTGCCGCTGCGGTGCCCTTCGGGATAGCCGCGCAGCGCTTCGCCGCCCAGGCTCGGCAGCGACCCGAACACCGCGAGGTCGTAGATCGATGGCAGCCCGGTGCCCCGCGCGAAACCGCCGATCGAGAACACGCCGATACGTCCCGGATCGCCGCCGGCGAAGCCGCCTCCATAGCTGGCCGCGAGCACGTGCTGGCTTCCCCACGGCATGCGCAGAAACTGTTTTGCCGACAAGCGCAGCGTGGCGCTGTGAATGCTGCGGCCCATGATCGGATCGCTCGCGTCCACGCGCATACCAAGGTTGCGTCCCGACGACGGACTGATCCCGTACTCGTCGCCTGCGACATCCGAGTAACGGTAGCCCACACCTGCGCTCGGCAAGTAGCCGAGCCGCGGCAAGCGCGGCGGCGGATCGTTCGGATCGAGCACACCGCCGAACGGACGCGCGCGCCGCACATCCACGAACGAGTAGTCGAAGTCGATACTCTGCGAACGCAGGATCGACGCGAAGCGATAGGTCACGCCTGCGCTCACCCCCACGTTCTCCGCGAACCA
This sequence comes from Sandaracinaceae bacterium, assembly GCA_017881055.1. Taxonomy (GTDB): domain Bacteria; phylum Myxococcota_A; class Polyangia; order Polyangiales; family JAFGIB01; genus JADGRF01. The sequence continues at coordinate 47,198 of JADGRF010000225.1, read as the reverse complement.
GCGACGCGGCTTACCTCCGACCACGAGATCGGAGCGCGCCGCGATCTCGTGAAACACGCGGATCGAGGGATAGAGCAGCGAGCGCCCGTAGCTGTAGCTGAGCGACACGCTGGGATCGCCGCGCTCCAGGTTCGCTGAGACGAACAGCTTGTAGTGGTGGAAACCCGCGATGTCGTTGCCGGCGATGTGGATACCGAGGTCGTAGCCGAGCGCCCCGTTGCGCAGCTCCAGCTGATAGTTGCGCGGCAGGATCGTCTGCAGTGGCTCGTAGTCGTGCACGGGCAGCGCTGCGGGCTCGGGCGCCGCGTCCGCGCTCGGTCGCGTATCGTGGTACGGCTCGGCAACGCGCGGCGTGAGGCCGCCGAGCGGCAGCTCGTGCAACCCGTAGCCGTGACTCTCGTAGCCGACGTACACGAGCGTCTTGCCATCGGGCGAGATCACGGGCTGGTACGCGCCGGCGATCACGTTCGTGATCTGCGACGTGCTGCCGGTCGCGAGCTCGAATGCGTAGATGTTCGAGACGCCGCTGCGATCCGAGCTGAAGTACACGCGGGAGCCGTCGGGCGAGAACGTCGGCCCCGTGTCCTGCGCACGATCGTGCGTCAGCTCGCGCACCGCCCCGGTCGTCCGATCGACGAGCACGATGTCGCGGTAGCCGCCCGTACGCCAGACACTCGCCACGAGCGTCGCGCCGTCCGGCGAAAAGCGCGGCGTGAACGCTTGCTGGTACGGCGCTGCGCCGAGCAGCGCGTGACGTGTGCCGGCGATGTTGGCAAGCTCGGCAAGCTCCAGCTGCGAGCTGCCGTTCTTCTGTGTGACGAACACGACGGAACGACCATCGGGCGACACATCCGGCTGACTGGCGCGCATGCCGGTCGTGAGCCGCTCGCTCTCGCCCGTCGCTTGGTCGAAGCGAAACAGGTCGTGAAAGCCGTAGATGTCACGGTAGGGCGCGACCTGGCTGTAGATCACGCTGCGCCCATCAGGATGCGGCGCGGCCACGGCTTGGCCCGAGCTGCGCGTGACCAGCGTGCCGTCCAGCGTGTACAGGCCTCCGAACGTGTGGCCGTCATCGCGGTAGAAGACGAGCTTGCCGTCGCTCGCGTAGCGCGGCGTCCGTGCGATGTCCGAGTGCGCAGTCAGCGCGCGCCCCTCGATGCGGCCTTGTTGCACTACGGCATCACGCAGCGCGCCGTAGCGCTCGCGCATCGCCTCGTGGAACTGCTCGTACAGCTCGATGAAGGTGAAGCCCGTCGCGTGCTTCGCCACGCGATTGAGGCCGTACGGAAAGGTTTGACGCCCGTAGTCGTGACCGATGCGCGCGAGGGCCTGCGGTCCGTAGCGCTCGGCGATGAACGTGAGAAACCGCGAGCCGTACAGGTAGCGAATGTCGCCATGCGGCCAGCGCACCGGATCGTTGCTGATGTCGTCGATCGACAGCCAGCGATCCTCCAGCACGTCCATGCGCAGCATCATGTCGAACAGCGACGAGCGTCCGCGGCCGCCGGACGTCTGCGCCGACTCTTCGTACGTCGCGATGCCCTCGATGAACCAGCGCGGTTGGACGGTGTTCGGCGCCACGCTCTTGCCCAAGAGCACATTCAGGATCGCAGCGACCCCGCCGATCTGATCGAGATGCAGAATGTGTGTGTGCTCGTGTGTGACAAGTGTGGCGATCCAGTCGTCGTAGTCGCCGATCTCGGAAAGGTCGTCCGGCGCGGTGGCGTAGAGATGGATCTCGTTGCGCGGCAGCACGTTCGCGACGCCGTTGGCGTCGTCCGTGTCGTCGGTGAGCAGCAGCAGCGTGCGCTCCGAGGCGCGATAGCCGAGTGCTCGTGAGACTCGGGTGTTCGCGCGTTCAGCAGAAACGGCGAGATGTTGTGCGATCGGCGCGAGCGGGTCGTGGTACGTGATGCTGAAGTGTTCGGTGTAGAGCGTGTGCCAGACCAAGCGCGGATCCGGCGCTTGACCTGCGACGTGACACGCGTGCGTAGCCGAAAGCCCCCACGAAAGAGCGACGATCGCCCAAAACCGTGACCCCAGATGCATGGACCAAGGCGACCCCAAGCTCAAAGCAACCCTCGGGCGAGACCCTACTACAGCCGACCGTCGTCAGTTCGACGAGCTACACAGAGGCGCAAGCCTTGACCTAGACCCCTCGGAACTCTTAACTTAATTCGACTAGCCGGAACCCGCTCGGTCCGGTCCCGACCGTATTTCGGGGTCATGCCACGCATCCGTCGCCCATGAAGCATTACGCCATGCGTTTCATCTCGGGGAAGTACCAAGGGGGCGAGTTCGCTTTGCCGCCGAACTCCGAGGTCATCGTCGGTCGCGCCAGCGAGCTCGACATGGTGCTCGTCGAAGACATGGTGTCGCGTCGGCACGCGAAGATCGTCGTGAGCGCGGATCAGGTCACGATTCAAGATCTCGGTTCGACGAACGGCACGTTCGTGAACGGTGAGCGCATCAAGCGCGCCACGCTGAACGACGGTGACCGCGTGTTGATCGGCACGAGCATCATCAAGCTCGTCACGAGCGACGCCGCGACGGTTTCACCGCCCGTCGGAAGAAAGCAGCTGCAAGAAGTCGCCGCGGGTAGGCGCACCAATCAAGTGCGCAGCATGTCGGGCGCGATCGACGAAGTGCCGCTGCCCGATCTACTCCAGCTGTTCGGCTCGTCGCGCAAGACCGGCGTGCTCGTGGTCAAGACCGAGACCGACATCGGCAAGATCTACCTCGAGCGCGGCATGATCATCCTCGCGACGATCAACGACTCCGAGGTGCTGGCGCCCGAGAAGAGCGCGTACCGCATCATCACGTGGCGCCACGGCACGTTCTACATGGAGCCCGCCGAAGAAGGTCAGCTGCCAAACCGCATCCAGATGTCGGCTGAAGGCGCGCTGATGGAAGGCCTGCGCATCTTCGACGAGGTCAATCGCGTCGAGCTGCCGACCATGCTCTCGCGCATCTCGCTGACGCGACCGTTGCTCGCGAAGCTGCGCGATCTCTCGCCCGAGCAGCTCGACGTGCTGCAAGTCGCGCTGCATCAAACCCAGCTCGAAGCAGTCTTCAACAACTGCCCACTGGACGACATCGCGATCGCCAACGCGCTAGCCACGCTGATCAACGACGGCTACTTGAAGGTCACGCCGCCGACTCCAGAGACGTGAGCGTTGACTGAACGGTCAGCGGTGAGCTGAACGGTCAGCGGGTGGGTGCGCAATCGCGCGCAGGTACACCCACGCCGCCCCGCGGCTCTCCGCGGTCCGAGCCGCTTGCAGGTTGCAGCAGGGGGGCGGCTTGCGTCCGCGCGATTGCGCACCCACCCGCTGACCTGCGTTAGCGCGGTGCGGTAGGGCAGTGGTGGGCAGTGACCGCCGTAGTGGCGATTCGAGACCGCGTGTGCAGCTGACAAGGCCGACTGGGGCTTCACGCAAACGCCGCAATGGCGCGGGCTGACAGCTCGTTGGGGCGCAGGCGTCGGGGAGGGGCTCCGAACGCGCGGAGGCAAGCCGCCCCCCGTTGCAAGTTGCCAGCGGTTTGCGCTGCGGAGGGCCGCGGGGCGGCGTGGGTGTACCTGCGCGCGTTCGGAGCCCCTCCCCGACGCCGTTCAGCGCAGCGGTGAAGAGCCCCTCCCCGGCGCCGTTCAGTCGAGCACTCGAGTCGGGATTACTCGTTGTTCTTCGTCAACAGGCGTTCCAGCAGATGCTGCGAGTACTGACTGACCTTCGTGAACACGACGCCCATCCCGGGCGGGTCCTGTTGCACGCGCACGACCTTGCCGACGCCTTCGATCGTCTCGATGTCATCCATGATGACCGTGAACTTCAGGTTCACTTCGGTCCCGATCGGCAGCGGATCCCCGCGCTTCACGAACGCCCCGGTCTTCGAGATGTTCGTGACGTACTCGCGGATGAACTCGTCGAACGACTCGAAGTCCTTGTTGATGGTGACGCGCGAGCCTTGTCGTTTGTCATCACGCGCGTCATCACGCGCGTCATCACGCGCGTCGTCATGTCGTTCGTCGTGGTCGCTCATCACGCACCTGTATCGCGTGGTGCTCACGCACCTTTGAGGTCGAACTGCTCCAGATGGTACTCCTTGTGCGGGCGTACGACGATCTGGCGCGTGAAGCGGTTCTGCGCCTCGTCAAGCGCGCCCTTGTGCTCGCGCTTGAGCATGTCGCAGATCGCAGGGTGCGCGTTCACGATCACCTTGTAGCCGGGCAAGGAGTCCTTCTCGCGGCGGATCTGGCGCACGATCTCGTGGCAGATCGTGGCCTTGGACTGCAGCTGGCCGGTGCCGTCGCAGTAGAAGCACGGCTCGAACAGCGTGCGCCCCAGCGACTCGCGGGTGCGCTTGCGCGTCATTTCCACCAGGCCCAGCTCGCTGATGCGGGTGATAGTGGTCGTGGCGCGGTCCTTCTTGAGCGCCTCCGCCAGCATCTTGTAGACGCGGTCGCGGTTCTTGGCGCGCTCCATGTCGATGAAGTCGAGCACGATCAAGCCGCCGATGTTGCGGAAGCGCAGCTGGTAGGTGATCTCCTGCACCGCTTCCAGGTTGGTCTGATAGATCGTCTCTTCGACGTCTTTGCCCTTGCCCGTGAAGCGACCGGTGTTCACGTCGATCGCGGTCAGTGCTTCGGCCTGGTCGATGATCAAGTACCCGCCCGACGCGAGCGGCACCTTGCGTGAGAGCGCGCGCGAAATCTCGTCCTCGATGCCGTACTCGTCGAAGATCGGATCGCGACCCTGGTACAGCTCGATGTCGTTGATGCGCTCGGGCAAGAACGTGCCGATGAACGCACGCAGCCGCTCGTACTCCGAGGGCGAGTCGATGATGATCTTCTCGACGTTCTCGGTGAAGTAGTCGCGCGCGACGCGCAACGTGATGTCGAGATCTTCGTAGAGCAGGGCGGGTGCGGTCTTCACCGTCGCGCGCCGCTTGCTCACGCCGTCCCACTGCGTGATCAGGTAGCCGACGTCGGCTTTGAGCTGCTTCTTGGTGAGACCGGTCGCGACCGTGCGCACGATGAAGCCACCCTGCGGCGGCTTCACTTGCTCGATCGCCTCGCGCAGGCGCTTCCGTTCAACATCATTGCCGATGCGCTTGGAAATGCCGATGTGCTCGACCGTTGGCAGGTACACGACGTAGCGACCCGGCAGCGCGATGTGGCTGGTGACGCGCGCGCCCTTGGTGCCGATCGGGCCTTTGCTGACCTGCACCATCAGCGATTGGCCCTCCTTGAGAACGTCGCGGATCGGCGTGGCGCGGGTGACTTTGCGAGCCACGGCTTTGGCTTTCGGTTCGATCTCCTCGCCTTCGCCCTGCTCGGCCGTAGTCGGATCGTCGGACGACGTGTCTTCCTCGTCGTTGTTGAGGAGGTTGTCCATGTCCTCCTGCGGAACGACGTCTTCCACGTGCAAGAACGCGGCGCGATCGAGCGAGATGTCGATGAACGCAGCCTGCATGCCGGGCAAAACGCGCGTGACCTTGCCGAGGTACACGTTGCCGACGGGGCTCTTGTCCTGTTCGCGCTCGACGAACAGCTCGGTGATGCTTCCGCCTTCGATCAGCGCGACGCGAGTTTCCGAGATGTCGATGTTGATGACGAGTGAGTTACCAGCCATGGGTCCGGAGAAAATCTGGGGGAAAAAAGGTTCATGAGAGTTGTCCCAAGCTCTCGTGTTTCATTCACCGCGGAGCCGAAGGCTGCCGCGGTGGTATGTCACTTAACCGCGCGCAAGAGCGCGGCGCAGAGCGTGGGAAGGGTCGAGACCATCGTGGTCAAGGTTGCAGCGCGCTTCCTGCGGGCTCCCTCCATACCGAGGAAGTCACGAGCACCGAGCGACCCGGAGCGAAACGTGAGGGCGGAGCCTGCGAGGGCGGCCATCACGGAAATGATCGAGAGCGGAATGAAATTGATGATTCCGCTCGCGACGATCGGCAGCGAAGCGGCCGATGCGAAACGAGGTAGCAGAGACGAGAATTGTTCGGGGGCATCAACGATCCTCGGCACGAGGTACACGGCGAGTCCCGCCGAGCCGACGTAGCCTGCGATCGCAATCAACGTAGCGATGATCACACCACTGACCGTGGTACGTGGAACGAGCAGCGCGCCAACCATGCTCGACAGCACGGACACGCCGCCGACAGCGGCAGCGTGCAACACGGGCTCGGGCAAAGCTTCACCACGGTCGCAAGCCGCCGTGAGGCGCGGCCATGCGAGCTCGGGGATGACGATCAGCTTCCAGGTGAGCGAAGCGAGCAAGGAGAGCTCCTTCGCAGAGAGCCGTAGGCCGCTCTGCGAGTCCGAGTCGATCGGTGCAGCTCCTGCGACGTGGCATGCTGGGCAATGGCCCGTGAGCACGAGTCACGTCGTCAGTCGCTGCCCGACGCTCAGTTCGTGCCGAAGATCTCTTCGATCTCCGCCTGGATATTCTCTTCGCTCTTGTCACGCGTCACGGCGATCTCTTTGACGATCAGCGCGCGCGCAGTCTCGAGCATGCGTCGTTCGCCGAACGACAGCGACTTCTCCGCCTTGAGGCGATAGAGGTCGCGCATCACTTCGGCGACATCGAAGACGGAACCCGTCTTGATCTTGTCCATGAACCCGCGGTAACGGCGGTTCCACGTTTGGTTGTCGAAGGCAATCGTGCGCTCACGCAGAATCGCGAAGATCTCTTCGATCTCGTTTTCGCAAATCGGCGGGCGCAGCCCCACGCTCTTGGCGTTCGCGACAGGCACCATGATCTTGCGATTGGTGTCGAGAATCCTGAGAACATAGAACTTCAGGCGGTTGCCTGCGATGTCCTTTTCCTCGATGGAGATGACTTCGGCGACGCCCTGAGCCGGATAAACGGCTTTGTCGCCTACTTTGAACGTCTGCTTGTCAGTACGGGCCTGCATTTCGCACTCCCTTTGGTTTGAAGAACCGAATCGAAAATTCTGAGATCCCGATTCGCACTACGCAGAGAACCGCGGGTTGCACCGCGGGTATGTGTAAACGCGAGTCGAGGGTGCACGCGCGGTCTTACGTCGACCGTGTTCGTTGAGCGCGTGCGCTCCAGCGAGACCGCCAGAGCACTACAGCGTGCTTTCACCGGTTTGCGGGTGGAGCACGGGTCGCAGGAAATCCTACTCAGAACTACGCCGCGGGTCAATCGGATTCGACCTGAGCCCACGAACGGCGAGTCCCATCCGTACACCGCCGTTCGACACAATGATTTCGCGAGCTTGCGCCGCGTGGACCACGCCGAGCAACACGCGCGCACCGGCCACGATCACGTCCGCGCGGCCCGCAGCGAGGCCCGGCAGCGCACAGCGCTCGGCCAGCGTCATCGCGGCGAGCCGGCTGGCCAGAGCTTCCAGCTGCTCGGTGGCAAGACGTGCGCCGTGGATGCGCTTCGGATCATACGGTTGTACTGCGAATGCAATCGCGGCGAGCGTGGTGGCCGTGCCGGCGATGGCGATCAGCGGCGCGCACGGTGTCACCTGCGATCCGGCGAGCGCGCGTGTCACGTCGGCGTCGAGGGCCTCGAGCTGTGCGGCCGTGGCCGGCGCGGTCAGGCCGTGGCGCTCGTGCAAGCGCACCGCGCCGACGTCGAGGCTCGTCGCCTGCAGGACGCATTGTCCCTGCGCGCGGACAATCTCAGTGCTGCCACCGCCGACGTCGACCACGCACAGTGCCGCGGCGCCGAGCCCGAGGCCGTGCGTCGCGCCGAGGAACGTCAGCTCGGCCTCGTCGCCGCCGCTGATCACCTCGAGCGGCACGCCGAGAATCGCCTGCGCTCGCGCCAGGAAGTCCGCGCCGTTCACGGCATCGCGCAGCGCGCTCGTGCCGACTGCTTGGATACGCGCCCGGTGGCTACGCGCGAGCGCCGCGTACTCGGTCAGCACCGCCAGCGTGCGCTCGACAGCTGCATCGTCCAGTCGTCGACTCCGATCGACGCCCTTGCCCAGGCGCGTGATCGTGGCGCGGTCTTCGAGAACTTCCATCTCAGCGTGCTCGTCACGCCGACCGGTCCCAGAAACTGCTGCGGCCCGCGCGATCTGAATCAGCACCGAGTTTGTGCCGACATCGATCGTCGCGAGCCGCGCAGGTGCTTCGGACAAGCCTTCGCTCAGTTCGTGAGGTCCTTCAGCTTCGACAGATCCGGCAGCTCGTCGAGATTCGGCATGAGCACGATCTCGATGCGGCGGTTCTGCTGACGACCTTCCGGCGTGTCGTTCGGAGCCGCCGGCTGCGTGTCGGCGTAGCCAGCCGCAGACAAGCGCGTCTCCGTGACGCCGTTGGCTGCGAGGAACGCGGCCACGGTCACCGAGCGCGCGGTGGACAGGTGCCAGTTCGACGGGAACTTCGCGCTCTTGATCGGGATGTTGTCGGTGTGACCGGCGATCTGGAAATCGCGGTCGGTGATCGACGCGAGCACGCTCGCAACTTCCTTGAGCGCAGCCTGACCTTCGGGCTTGAGATCCGCTTTGCCCGAATCGAACAGGATGTTCTCCGAGAGCTCTACGACCATGCGGCCGCGCACGATGCGCACGCGCAGCTGACCGGACGCGATCATCTTGTTGAAGCGCTCCAGCATGCTGCGGAACGTCTGCAGGCGCGCGTCAGCTTGCTGCTGCTTCGCCTTCAGGTCCGCGACGAGCCTGGTCATCTCGTCGTTGCTGCGCTTCTGATCCTCGACGTTCATGCCCATCTGGCGGAGCTGCTCCGTCATCTGAGCGTTTTCGGAGCTGAGCACCTTGAAGCGGTCCTGCAGCTCTTTGTGCTTACCCTCGAGCGCATCGAGCGCCTTGGTCAGCTGATCCACGCGGTCGCGCTGAGCCTGCATCTCCTCCTCGGAGTAGCCGCAGCCCACGAAAACGCCGCTCAGCACGGTCAACAAGAGGCCGCACGCAATTGCCTTCGAACGGTTCATCGCATCTTCTCGCTTCGTTAAGCACGGGCCCGAACCGCGACCCGTGAATGAGGGGCCGACGTTAGGTCTGGGGGCTTCGCGCTGTCAACGATTGGGGTGCGAGAGGGCGCTTGGATCAGTGATCAAGCGTGAATCGACGCGGTCACAGCTGAATTTGGCCCTTCCACTGCAACGTAAATTCTCCAATAAAATCAGTGGCTTGAAAATGATACGCACCACTGATCGCACAAAGACCCATAAGTTATGTATAATTTATGTGTTTGCATGCTTGACACGTGGCATCACCCTACAATACGTTGCATTCATCCTACGACCATAGGAGGGTCATCACATGGCAGCGAAAAAGCGTAAGAAGGCAGCGAAGAAGGCCACTAAAAAGGCCGCGAAGAAGCGTAAGGGCGGCAAGCGTAAGGCCGCAAAAAAAAAGTAGCCAAGGCTAAGAAGCCGGTTACTAAGGGCAAAGCCAAGAAGGCCGCAAAAAAGGCTAGCCCTGCGAAGAGGAAGAAGGCCGCGAAGGTTGAAGCGGTGAGTCAACCTGAGCCGATTGGGGCGGAGGCATCGTCAGAAACGACGAGCTTCGCGTCAGCCGCAACCAACCCCTCCGCAAATTGAGAGCCTTGCTCTCGAAACTTGAGCGGCCGCGCATGCGCCGCTGGCTTGGTTAACCCCAAGCCAGCGGCGATGCGCTTTTTAAGCGACCTGATACGCGCGGCCGCTTTGCCTCGCAGAGCGGCTTACGTCCTCGCTTGGCTCGGTCACGTACGGGAGTACGGCTCCCTCGCCGCGCTGCGGGCGCGCTCGCTCTGCGAGGCAAATCGGCTCGCGCTTGACCGGTGGGGAGAGTGCGTCCGGGGGGCGCGCGGCCCTTCGGGCGCGCTTGGCGTGGGGCTGCTATTTGGGTTCGGTTGTTAGTAGGTGCTGGAGGCGTGGGGGGTCTTGGTGGAGGCGGAAGACTTTTTCGCGTTCTACTCGGACGGAGCCGGGGGCCGACGCCCTGGGTTTGGTGATGTAGCGGCGGGGGGTGTAGACGATGTCGACCACGGCTTCGGCTCGGGTGGAGCTGAAGTGGGCAGCCAAGAGGGCGGCGTCGCGTAGGAGATCGGGCAGGCAGGCTTCGCCTCGATCGAGGGGGACTATGACGTGGGCGCCGGAGGTGTCGCGGGCGTGCAGCCATAGGTCGTGCGGGCGGGCGTGGCGCAGGGTGAGCTCGTCGTTGTCGGCGGCGCCGCGGCCGACCAGGATCGTGCGGTCTTCGGCGCCGTGGAACTCGCGGTAGGGCTGGCGGGTCTTGGGCGCGTGCTTGGTTTTCGCCTCCGAAGGGGCTTCGCGTGGGGTGACGCCCAGCTTCTTCGCGGTCGTGGCGAGGGCGTCGAGCGCTTCGGTGTCGGTGGCGGATAAGAGCGCGTCGCGTAGCAGCGCGAGCTCGTTGCGTTCGGCGCGCACGGCGATTGCGCGTTCCATCGCGATCTTTGCGCCGCGCTCGAAGCGCTTGGCGCGGTGAAACAGCGCCTCGGCTTGGCTGCGCGCGTCTTGTGCGGGATCGAGCGTGATCTCGACGATTCCCGGGGGATCGAGCGTGTAATCGACGAGGCTCACGCTGCGCGCCCCGCGCGGGATTTGTCCGAGGTGGGAGAGCAAGAGGGTGGCGCGGGAGCGCAGCTCGGGAGCTTGATCTGCGCGTGCGGCGTCAGCTGCCATGCTTTCCAGCTTACGCGCGATGCGCTTGTCGACCGCGGTGACACCGCGCAGCAGCGCCACGCGGCGTGCCTCGAGCGCCGAGCTTTCGCTGTCGACGAGTAGCGCGGCGCCGGCTGCTTCGAGGGCTTCGATCGTCGCAGGCCACGGCAGAGACGTGGACAGCCGTCCTGCCGAGCTGCTCGACGCGGGGCGCAGCGCGATGAGCACGTGCGCTTCGGCATCGAGCAGCGCGATGTTCGGCGACGGTCGTGCCGCGAAATCGACGACCAGGCGTTTGGTTCCGTCACCGCGCAGCGCGTGCAGCTCGAGGCGCGCGTCGGCGGACTCACTGAAGGCTTCGATGCGCGCGCCGGCGAGCTCTTTGCGCAGCTTCAACACGAACGCGCTGGCGCTTTGGCCGTGCGGCCTTTTGGCAACGAGCCCCACGCCGGGTGTCTTTGGAGCGAGCGAAATGACCAGCACGCCTTTGTAGGTGGGCGTGGCGAGGGTCAGGGTGAGGAGCTCGTCGCTCGGCGCGTCGATGCGTCGAATGCGCGCTCCGTGGAGCCGCGCGATCGGCGTCATGTTTCGTCGTCGTCCTCGTCTTCGCTGTCTTCGTCGTCTTCGTCGTCTTCGTCGCTGTCTTCGTCGTCTTCGCGCTCGTGTTCGTCGTCGTCTCCGCCTTCACCGTCGGGCGAGCGCTCGCGTGAGGGGATGGCGGAGCCATCGGCCAGACCCAGCTCGGCGGCGATCTTCATGATGCGCTTGGCGACGTCGAAGCCGCGCTCGGCATCTACGCTGATGAACGCTTCGTCGTACTCTTCGCTGGCAATGACTTCGAGCGCGTCCTGCAGCGCAGATTGCGAGAAGCTCTTGCGATGTCCGAGCGCGCGCAGCTCCGCGTAGACGAATGGCCCGGCAGGGCGCGGTGTCTCGAGCGGATCGAACGCGCGCGAAAGGCCGAGCTTCGCGCACAGCGGTTCGGTGTCTTCGGGCTCCCAGACGCCGCGTGGTGCCCAGACGTAGTGGCGGTTCGGCACCTTCGGCAGACGCTCGACGTAGCTCGCGAGCAAGTCTTGCGACCGACCGCCGGGGGTGAGGTCGGCCGGAGTCGCGAACACGACCGCGCGTACTTCGAGGGCCTGTGCAGCTTCGAGAACCCAGGCTAACGACGCTTCGACGGCCGCATCGACGCGCAGCGGGCCTTTCGCCGAAACAACGGCGTTCTTGGGTGCGCGCAATGCGAGCGCGAAGTCTTTGGGCAGCGCACTGCGCCACGCGGTGAGTGTGGCTGCGCGGGGCAGCGGCGCGCGCAGCGAAAGCTCCGCAAAGCCAAGCGTGGTCGTATAGGTGCGGCCCGGCGCACGATCTAGAATGGAGCCTGAAAGCAGCATGATTTTGGTGAGCGGGTGAGCGGGTGTCCGGTGCGGGGATCGCGGGTTGGACGGCGGAGGTCGAGGGGCGACGAGGTTGGCAGCTTCGAGGCGCGGCGTCCACTCGGCATCACTTTGCTACTCTGCGAGCGAGGAGCAGAGCTTTCAGTCGATGCGGCGTGTATGGCAACGGGTAGCGGTCGGCCTGGTCTCGTGCGTGGGCGCCGCCTGCGCGCTCGCCACCCTGTCGGTGCGCGCCCAGTCGGGTGATGACTGGTCCTTGAGCCGACGCGTGGCCACGCCCAAGCCGAACCGCAGTCGTTCGACCCGGCCTCGGGACGCGCGGGCGCCAGGCGCACAGCCGCCGCTCGCGGAGCGTTACTTACGGGTCGCGCTGGCCGACCCGACGCAGGAGCTGGTGTTGGAGCGCTTGCTCGCGCTGTATGGCGCCAGCGAGCAGGGCGTGCCGGCACTGATCGTGGCGTTGAACGCGCGCGCCAGCGCGGCGCCGCAGGACGCGAACGTGCACCTCCTGCTCGCTCAGATTCTGCGTGCCGGAGGCGATCTCGATGCGGCGCGCGTCGAGGCGCGCAGCCGAGCTCGCGCCACGCGATGCCGGCGTGCAGGAGCGACTCGGGGACCTCTACCGGTCGCAGAACGAGCCTGCGCGCGCGCTCGCGAGCTACGAGAAGGCGCTTGCGCTCGATCCGGATCGCTTTGCCTTGATGGTGCGGGTGGCCGAGCTCGCGCTGGCATCTGCGGACACGGCGCGTGCCGACGGCCTGTTCAGCGCAGTCCTGCGCGGCAGCGCCGACGACGAGCTTTTGTCGCGCGCGTTCCATGCCTTGCTCGAGCTGCGCGCGCCCGCAGGCCGTCTCGGTGCGCTCGAGCAGGAGCTGCTGGCGGTCTCACAGGCCCACCCCGAGCGCATGGCCGCTGGGCATGCCCTGCTCGAGCTTTACGGCGTGCTGGTGCGGAAGCTCGCGCCGGACTGCGGCGCGTCAGCTGGCTCGGATGCGTCGAGCTCAGACGTGAGTGAGCTGCGCGCAATCGGCCTGCGCGGCGCGAAGCCGTTGCTCGCGGCGCTGAACGCTCACGACGAGGCTGAGGCGCGGGCTGCCGTCGAGATTCTCGCGTGCGTGCGGAATCCGGCGGCCGTGCTACCGCTCGTGTCGTTCGCCAGCACCGATCCCGCAGGGCACGACGCGGGTCTACGGCTGCGCGCCTTGGCGGCGGCCGCGGAGCTTGCCGGCCCAAGCCTTTTGCCGCGCTTTGCCAGTCTTGCCCACGGGCCTGAAGCTCGCGTGCGAGAGCTGGCAACGTTTGCGATCGCGCGTCAAGAAGGAGTCGCCGCCCACGCCATGCTGCGAGACCTCTCGGCTTCGGATTCCCCGAACGTGCGCATGCAGGCGCTGCTTGGGCTCGGGCGAGTCGGCAACCCTGACGACGGCACGTTGCTGCGAAATGCGCTGGTCGCCGACCGCAACCCGACTGTGCGCGCCGCCGCCGCCCTCGCGCTCGGTCTGGTCGGCGCGCGCGAGGCCACGCCCGCGCTGCTCGAAGCGGCGCACTCGGCCGACGCGGGCCTCGCGCGGCTTTCCTGGCTTGGGCTTGCCGCGCTCGATGACGCGACGCTCGCGCCCGAGCTCGCGAGCCTCTCGTTTTCGTCGGACAGGCTGCGCCGCGAGATCGGAGCAGCTGCGCTGCTCGGGCTTGGCCGTGGCGCGCGGCTCACCGTCACGATTCCGACGCCGCTCGAGCCGACTACCGTCGATCAAGTCGTACGTGCCGCCCTCACGGCACTGCGGGCTGCAGGGCACGCTTCCATGGAACGCTTTCTTCCAGAGCTGCTCGGCGCTGCGCGGGCAGGGCTGCATGGGGACGCAACAGCGCGCGCCGCGGTGCTGCGTGCGCTCCACGAAGCCGGAAACGAAGCCGGAAACGATACCAGCCCGCCGCCGCTCGCTCCGGTTTGCTCGCAGCTGCTCATGCAGCTGGCGCCCGATCTCGCGGCGCTTGCAGCCGTGCCGGATCGTGAGCTACACGGTCTGGTCGCGCGGGTGCTTGGCCGCATTCCGGACGATTCCGCCCGACGCGTGGTGGGCCAGCTGCTGGTCGACGCGGACCCGGCCGTTCGCGCGGCCGCGCTCGCAGCCCTGACCACGCAAAGCGCTAGGAGCCGGGCGTTCGACGCCAGCATCTTGGCGGTCCCCTTGGCGCAGCTCGCCCTCGCGGATCCGGCGTTTGCGGTTCGCCTGCAGGCGGTCCAGTTGCTCCGCCACGCGCCGGACGAGACGACGACGCGTTCGCTTGCGCGTGTGCTGGCCCGCGACGCTTTTGCCCTGGTTCGCGAGGCCGCTGCCGTCGCGCTCGCGGATCGTGCGGCGCCTTGCTCGGCCACTTCCCTGCAGGCGGCCCTGCGCGGCGACGACGAACCGATCGTCCGCGAAGCCGCTGCTCGCGCCCTGGTCCGGCTTGGCGGCCAAGCGCTCATAGAGGCTCGCGCCACGCCCGCGCTTGCACCCAGCCTGCGCCGGATTCTGTCTGCGAATTGACGGATCCGTCCCAGATCCTCTACAAATGCGCGTAGATGGCGGTGGTGGTCGAACCCGCGGGGGTCCGCTTCGATGGAGCAAGCTTCACATGGCAACCGATGTCGGTATCGCGTGTGGCGCTTGTGAAACTTGGAGCCCGCTCCGCCAAGCGAGTTGCTCGGCCTGCGGGCACGATCTCTCGTTCTTGGGAGATGCGCCTGCACCTGCAACCGCAACCGCTGCGAAGCCGCGGCGAAGCGTGGTATCAGATCCCCCCACTACGCCTGCGCAATCGCTCCCGAGAAAACCGTCCCCCGAAGAACTGGAACATCTGATGGAGCAAGCACGCAACTACGTTTGTAAGGAGTGTTCGACGTCGGTTCCGTCGGGACACAAGTTCTGCGGCACCTGCGGCGCGGCGGTTCCGCCCGAGGTCGTCGAGCTCCGCACGAAGTACTTCGGCACGATGCAGACACCGGGCAAAGCGCGGTTGATCCTGATCCGCGGCGAAGGCGGCGTCGACGGCCTCAGCTACATGCTGCAGGGCACCGAGCACCTCGCCGGTCGCGAAGACGGACAGATCCTGTTCCCCGAAGACTCCTGGCTGTCGCCACGCCACGCCAACTTCGTCTACGAAAACGGCCAGCTGGTGGTGCGCGACGAAGACAGCTTGAACGGCGTGTACGTGCGCGTTCGTGCTTCCGTCGCGCTCGCCTACGGTGACACGTTCCTGTGCGGCGAGCAGCTCTTCAAGATCGAGCCCGCACCGCGCGATACCTCGGGTCCTTCGCCCGATCAGACGTACTTCTACTCGTCGCCGCGCAAGCGCCACACCTATCGCGTGACGCAGCTGCTCACGGGCGGCGGCACGGGACTGTCGTTCTGCGCGACGGGGCCGTCGGTCGTGATCGGCCGCGAAGAGTGCGACCTCAACTATCCCGTCGACGTGTACATGTCCGGCACGCACGCGCGCGTCGAGATGGTCGGCGACGGCGTGTTCAACTTGATCGACACCGATTCCAAGAACGGCACGTACGTGCGCATCAAGGGTCCGCAACGGCTGCAGCACGGCGACTACCTGTTCTTGGGTCGCGAGCTTCTGCGCGTGGAGATGACGGCATGAGCACGCAAAGACTCGGCAGTGAACGCAGCTCGATCGTCGGCACGCGCGCAACGGATTGGAGGCTCCTGTGATCGTCTGCCCACGGTGCAGCAAGGAAAACCAGGACCACTACAAGTTCTGCCTTGGCTGCGGTTCCGAGCTGCCGCGTGAAGCGGCGGCGCCGAAGAATTTTTCCGCACGCACGCCTCCGTCCGCGATGCCCGCCGTGAACCCCGCGCCGGCCGCGGCTCCGGCGCTGCGTCCGCCCGAGAAGAACTTGCAGTTCGCCGCCACGCAGCAGGGCAGCATCTCGTATCCGCCGCGCGGTTCGGCTGTCGGCGCGGGTCCTGCGTTGCAGGCGCCTCCGCCACAGGCAGCACCCGTGTCGCGTGCACCCGCAGCCGCAGCACCTGCACCGATCGCGGCGCCGCCGGTAGCGGCGAGCTCCGCCTCGGTGAACAACTGCCCGAGCTGCGGCAACCCCGTGCCACACGACTTCAAGTTCTGCGGCACGTGCGGACATCGCATGCAGGTCGCAGCGGCGCCCGTGGCCTCCGTTGCCGCAGCAGCGACCGTTGCCGCACCGGCGGTGCGTCCCAGCCGCGGTGCGCTCGTGGTGATCAACCCCGACGGGACTGAAGGCGAGACCTTCCCGCTCTCGGATGGGACCACCACGATCGGCCGCGATGCGGGCTCGACGTTCGCAGCGGATGCGTACCTGTCACCCGTGCATGCGACCTTCGCGTTCGCCGGCGCCGGTTGCACCGTGAAGGACGAAGGCAGCCTGAACGGCGTGTACGTCAAGCTCAAGCGCGACGTACCGACCAAGCTGCAAGACGGCGACATCTTCCGCGTCGGCCAAGAGATCATGCGCTTCGAGGCCATTCCGGCGCCCGCGCTCGTGCATGGGGTCGAGCAGATGGGCAGCCCGAATCCGGGCTTCATCGGCAAGCTGTCGCTGGTGATTGGTCGTGAGTCGGTTGCCAACTGCTATCCGATTCCGCTCGACGGCATGCACCTCGGTCGCGAGCGCGGCGACGTGATCTTCCCCGAAGACGGCTACGTCTCCGGTCTTCATTGCCGCGTGCACAACGACGGTTCCAGCTGCGTCTTGACCGACGTCGGCAGCAGCAACGGGACCTTCTTGCGGCTTCGCGGGTCGCGTGCGGTTGTGAGCGGTGACCTATTGCTGATGGGACAGCAACTCTTCCGCGTGCAATTCTGATCGCGTCGCCCGTCCGGTTGCAGGCGTCAAGATCTCACTGAAAGGTGAGCGTCGCGAGTTGGGGTTCAGGCGCGAGCGCGCCCGCAGCGCGGCGAGGGAGCGTACTTCCTGTACGTGACCGACCCGCGCCTGTCTTCGGGTTCGCGAACGCGAACCCGCAACCCGACGTAAGCCGCGCATGGACCCCAACTCGCGGCGCGTTCAGGTCAGCTTAGCGAGAAGGTTGTCGATGGCGGTGTTGATGGCTTCGGGTTGTTCGCTGGGGGCGGCGTGGCTGGCGCCGTTCAGCAAGAGGTAGCTGGCGCCTGGGATGCGATCGGCCATGTCTCTCACGACGTCGGACGGCGTGAACGTGTCGCGTTCGGCGGCGATCACCAGCGTGGGAACGCGAATCGTGCCGAGCATGTCTTCGGCGCTGTGCTCGCCCGCGGCTTGCAGCATCGTCAGGTACAGATCGAGTTCGATGTCGGAGAGGTGCTCGACGTACTGACGGAAGTCGTCGGGACGCAGCGTGGTGCCGTCGATCTCGCGCAGCCAGCGCGCCACGCGGTAGCTGAGCGCGGGCGGCAAGCGGCCCCAGAGCGCGCGCGCGATCGGCTCGTACTTGCGAACGTTGGTGATCAGCGTGGGCAACACGCGATGCAGCATGTTGTTGCCGTGGAACGTATGCGTGATGCGGCCGTGGGAGCCGCAGACCAAGATCAGCGCGCGCACGCGCTCGGGCTGCGCCCTATAGATTTCGAGCGCGACCTGCGTGCCCATCGAGTGGGCAAGCAGCGTGGCCTGTGAGAGGCCCGTGGCATCCATCACGCGCAACACGTCGTCGCGCAGGGTGAGGATGTCGGTGGCCGTGCGATCTACGCCTGATCCGCTCCGACCGTGGCCACGGTAATGCGTGTGCACGACGCGGTGATGCAGCGCGAGGTGCGGTTGGATGTGCGTCCAGGCCCAGCCGTCGCAGCCGATGCCATCGAGTAGGACGAGTCCAGGGCCTTGACCCTTGATGCCGTAGAACAGCTTGGTGCCGTCCGCGGCGGAGGCAAAGCCTCGCTCGTCGTACTCCATGGGTACTCACCCATGCGTCAGCAGGAAACCTATGCGTGCACTTCTACACGCACAGGTTACTTCTGCTCTGACGCAATCACTCGTCCGGGTTGTCGTCGTCCGCGCCATCGGCGACGTCGTTCACCGACGGCAGGCGCCGGATGTCGGGCAGACCGATCTTGACGCAGCGCTGCACAATCCAGGACAGGGAACGATCCAAACGGGCAGCTTCCTTCTGAATTTCCTGCAGCATAGTCTCCGGAAAATAGAGGCTCTGTTTCCGTTTATCTGTCGCTGACATGCTCCCCTCTCTCCTTATATTCGTGCGCGTATGGCTGATTTCACGCCGTCAAATCTGATCTCTTACGATGTGCTGCTTATCGTTAGCGATCGTTACAGATACATTAGAGTACGACAGTGGGTGCCGTGTCAACGAAACATAATGCATCGCGAACACGTACCGCGCTTCCACGCGTCCACCGTAGGTCGCCATGGCGCGGGCTCCTATGTTTCGCGATCGCATTCGGTGCGGCTCCGACCGGTGCGCGCGCGGATGCCGCGTCCCAGAGCCCGTACTCGAGGCTCGAGGTTTTTGCGCGCGCGCTCGCTCACATCGAGAACAGCTACGTCGATCAGCCCAGCGAAGACGCGCTGATGCAGGGCGCGATCCGTGGGATGTTGAAGGTGTTAGACCCACATTCCGCGTACCTCGATTCGAACGAGCTGCGCGTGCTGACCGATGACACGGAAGGTCGGTTCGGCGGCGTGGGCATCGAGATCGACGTGCACGATGGCTGGCTCGAGGTGGTGCGCGTCATGCCTTCGGGCTCCGCCCTGCGTGCGGGCATTCAACCGGGCGATCGCTTCCTCGCGATCGACGGAGTGCCGGCGCGCGATCTCTCGATCGATGAAGCGATCACGCGCATGCGTGGCGAGCCGGGCACGCAGGTGCGTGTCACGCTGCGCAGGCGCGGGGCAGAGCAAGCGATCGAGGCCGTGTTGACGCGGCAAATCATCGATGTGCCCGCAGTCGATGGTCGCGTGCTCGACGATCGCATCGTGTACGTCACGCTGCGTGCGTTTCAGGAGAACACCGCGGATGAGCTGCGGCAGGTGCTGGATCAAGCCGTGGAGCACACGGCCGGCAAGGGCGGCGTGCGCGGTGTGCTGCTCGATCTGCGAGATAACCCCGGCGGCCTGTTGTCGTCCGCGGTGCTGGTCGCCGACGAGTTCTTGAGCGACGGCGTGATCGTCTCCACGCGCGGTCGCGGCGGCAAGCTGCTGCGCGAGAGCCGTGCGAGCAAGGCCGGTACGCGGCCCAACTGGCCGATGGTCGTGCTCGTGAACGGCTACTCGGCCAGCGCAGCCGAGATCCTCGCCGGCGCGCTGCACGATCAGCATCGCGCGGTGCTGGTTGGAACTCGCACGTTTGGCAAAGGCAGCGTGCAGAACGTGATCGATCTGCCCGACGGCAGCGCGCTCAAGCTCACGACGGCTCTGTACTTCACACCGAACGGCACCTCCATTCAAGCGCGCGGCATCGAGCCGGACGTGCTGATTGCGCAGCTCGACTCGAAGCTGTTGCACGAGGCCCAGCTCGGCGCGGGGCAAATGACGGAAGCCAGCCTGTCGAACCATCTGTTCGTTGCAGCTGACGGGGATCGCTCGCTGGATGCGACCCGGAAGTCCACTGCGCGTGATGCGCCCCATGGCGCTCCCGTTGCTGCGGATGGCGGCGGCTCGACCTTCTCGGACGACTACCAAGCTGCGATGGCGCACCAGATCTTGCGCGCGTTGATTGCGCGTGAGCCTGACAGCGGCGTTGCCCACTAACCGCGCTTCACTTGCCGAAGTGCGCGAGGCCCAGGCGCAGGGCGATCAGCACGCCGATGCCGCCGATCACGACCATGCCGAGGCAACCGAGGCCCACGTAGAGCCAGGTCTTGTTGCCTTCGGCCGTGTTCGGGTCGCTCCCGCGATGGGTCATCGAGGCGCGTGGGGCGGACTGGCCCTGAGCCATCGGATCGCCCGGCAGGAACTTCTTGGCTTCGGGCTCGGCATGCGCCGGCGTCTGCGGCAGCTGGTACGCAGCTTGTTGGGGCTGCGTTGCGGCGAACGCCAGCTTCTGGCGCGTTGCTTCCGGCGCGGGCGCGGGCGCTGCAGCTGACGGCGGCACTGCGGCCACCGAGGGAGCCACGGGTGGCGCGATGCCGGCGACCATGGTGCCCTTCAAACTCGGTTTCGGCACGGTGCTCGCGGCGGGTGCGGCCGGCACGGGTGTGACGCTGACCGCGGGAGCTGCAACCGCTGGCGCGGCGGGCGCCGCAGCCGCTGCTGGCGTCGCGACCCCGGGCGCGCTCTGCATCATCATCGTGCCCTTGAAGCGACCGCCACCGGCGACCTTCTCTTTGGGAGCGGTCAGCTCGGTGCCGCAGTGCACACACTTGCTGGCGCCCGCGGTCGCTGGCTTCCCACATTCCGGACAAAAGGCCATAGGCAGAGCTTGTTCCGCGGACTCGAGACCAGCGCTGACGCGCCAAGAATTTCTACAAAAATCGTAGCGTGTCCCGATCACGGAGGGAAGGGGGGAGTGGCCCCGCGGGGGAGTCCGTGAGCGACCTCCGCACGTGTGCAGCGTGCAGCGCTTCGTGGCCCACGAGCGCCGAAAAAGCCGGATCGTTTCAAGCGCTTTCGAGTGACCGGTCGTTCTTGACATGGACGTTGGCCACGCCTAGCGTTCCCGCCGCACGCCGGCCCCTACGCGAAAAGCCGAAGGGCTTTTTGCGGGTATGTCCTTCATGACGTTCACGCTGTCCGCCGAATCCGAAAAAATCGTCGACGAGCTTCTCACGCGCTATCCCACGAAGCGCGCGTCTTGCTTGCCCGTTCTGCATTTGTGCCAGCGCGAGCAAGGCTGGATCAGCCCGGAGGTGATCGACTACGTCGCCAAGCGACTCGATCTACCGACGAGCGAAGTCCAGGGCATCGTCACCTTCTATACGATGTACCACCAAGAGCCGGTCGCCCCGAACGTGGTTTGGGTGTGCCGCACGCTGTCCTGCGATCTGCGCGGTGGGCGTGAGGTGCAGAAGCATCTCGAAGAGCGCTTCGGTTGCCACGTCGGCGGCACGAGCAAGGATGGCAAGTTCACGCTGAAGACCGCGGAGTGTCTGGCGGCCTGCGGTCAGGCCCCGATGATCCAAGTGAATGACGAGTTCTACGAGAACCTCACGCTGGCTTCGCTCGATCGCGTCATCGATGAGCTTGCGGCGAAGACCGGCGTCAAGAGCCCGAGTGGCACACCGCAGCCCGGTACGCCTGAAGCGCGCGTTCGCGCGAAGACCTTGATGGGCCTCGGAGAGGGTTGAGGATGGCGGACTTTCCGAAAGTGCTCTCGAACCGTTACGCGTTGCCGCAGAGCTGGACGCTGAAGACCGTCGAGGCCCACGGTGCGTACTCCGCGGCGCGTCAGGCGTTCACGACCATGAAGCCCGAGCAGATCGCGGCCGAGGTCAAAGACGCGAACATTCGCGGTCGTGGCGGCGCAGGCTTTCCCGCGGGCGTGAAGTGGAGCTTCCTGCCCAAAGACAGCAAGGTCGCGCCGTACCTCGTGATCAACGCCGACGAGGGCGAGCCGGGTACGTTCAAAGATCGCACGATCATGGAGCTCGATCCGCACCGGCTGATCGAAGGCTGCTTGATCGCGATGCGCGCGATTGGCGCGAACGTTTGTTACATCTACGTGCGCGGCGAGCTGGTCACGTCGATCAAGCGGCTCGAAGCGGCGATCGAAGAGGCGCGCAGCCGGGGCTACATCGGCAAGCAGCCGTTCGGCGTGAACCACGAGCTGAAGATCTACGTGCACATGGGCGCCGGCGCGTACATCTGCGGCGAAGAGACGTCGCTGCTGAACTCGCTCGAGGGCATGCGCGGCGAGCCGCGGCTCAAGCCGCCGTTCCCGGCCGTGAAGGGTGCATTCGGCGCGCCCACGATCGTCAACAACGTCGAGACGATCGCGTCGGTGCCCGACATCATTCGCATGGGCGGCAAGGCCTGGTCGGATCAGAGCCGCTTGCCTCGCGATGGCGGCACGCGCCTGTACGGCGTGAGTGGTCACGTGAAGACGCCCGGCGTGTACGAAGCGCCGGTCGGGCTCACGCTGCGCGAGCTGATCTACGATCTCGGCGGCGGCATGCTGTACGCGGCTCGACCGCTGAAGGCGGTGATCCCCGGTGGCTCGTCGACGCCCGTGCTGCGGCCGGGCGATCTCGTGCACGCGCCGGACGAGAAGCATCCGCTTCACCCATGGCACGGCAAGAGTCACATCGACGTGCCGATGGGCGTCGATACGTTTCGCGCGCTCGGCACGATGCTGGGCACGTGCTGCGCGATCGTCATGGACGACTCGGTCAACATGGTCGATGTCGCGCGTAACCTGATGCACTTCTACTCGCACGAGTCGTGCGGCCAGTGCACGCCGTGCCGCGAAGGCACCGGCTGGCTCCACGACGTGCTGCGCAACCTGTGCGAGGGGCGGGGTAGCGAGAACGACGCAGCCATGCTCGTCGAGATCGCGAACAACATGATGGGCAACACGATCTGCGCGTTCGCCGACGGCACGGCCATGCCGATGCTGGGCTTGCTGCAGAAGTTCCGCGAGGAGTTCATCGAGGCTGGCAAGCGCGGTGCGCCCAAGCACACGCTCGGCGCCACCGTGCGCGGCATTGGTTTCACGGGAGGCGCGGCATGACTACGGCCGGCTCCGTTCTCTTCTTGATCTGCGCTGCGTTCGCGCTGCTCGCCGCGCTCGGCACCGTGCTCGTGCACAGCCCGATCCGTGCTGCGATGTGCCTGCTCGCGCACATCGTTGCGCTATCGGGTTTGTTCCTGCTGCTACACGCGCATCTGCTCGCGATGTTGCAGGTGCTCGTGTATGCCGGCGCGGTCGTCGTTTTGTTCATCTTCGTGATCATGCTGATAGGTCCGCAAGCGGCCGAGCCGCCCGTGCTGCGCGGCATGGTGGTGAAGACGGGGTCGGCTGCGATCATGCTGCTGTTCACGGCGATGCTGGCGTTCTCGCTGATGCCCGCGCATCGCGACGCGCCCGAGCTGATTCCCTGTACGGCCACCGAAGGCGCCGAGTGTCAGCAGTTCGGTGGCGTGAGCGCGTTCGCGCAGAGCTTGTTCATGGACGACCTCGTCCCGTTCGAGCTGATCTCGGTGCTGCTCACCGTAGCGGTAGTGGGTGCGATGGCCGTGGCACGAGGCCGCACCGTCGAGGAGACGGAAAGCATTCGGCGTAAGCGCACGGCAGAAGCGGACACGCTTGCGGCTACGACTGCGCGCGAGAAGGCGCTGGCAGCCGAGGTCTCGGCGCACGGTGGGCATTAGATGACATACCCGCAAAACAGCCTTCGGCTTTTTGCGGAGACATACCCGCAAAACAGCGTTCAGCTTTCTTGTGTAGACGGTAGATAAGCCATGCAGATTGAGCTCGGTCATTTCTTGGCGCTCTCCGCGACGATCTTCGGAATCGGCGCGATTGGCTTTTTGGTGCGCCGCAACGTGCTGGTGCAGCTGATGTCGATCGAGTTGATGCTGAACTCGGTGAACCTCACGTTCGTCGCGTTCAACCGTTACGCGCCGCAAAACCACCTCGGCCAGCTGTTCGCGTTCTTCGTGATCGCGGTGGCGGCCGCCGAAGCTGCAGTCGGTCTCGCGATCGTGCTGAGCTTCTTCCGCTTGCGCAAAACGGTGCACTCGGATCGCGCCGATACCCTGAAGAACTGAATGACATGCCCGCGAAACGGCCTGCGGTGTTTCGCGTAGGAGTCCCATGAACGGCGACCTCGATTCCAAATGGCTCTTCGCCATCGTGCTCTTTCCGCTAGTCGGAGCGCTCGTCAACGGCCTCTTCGGCCGAAAGGCCGGCAGGGGCGCGGTGCACTTCGTCGCGGTCGCGTCGGTGGCGATGGCGTTCGTGATCGCGCTCGTGATGTTCAAGAAGCTGATCGGTCTGCACGCACACTCTCTCGGGAACAGTGAAGAGCACGCGGTGCTCTCGTTCAACGCGTACGAGTGGTTCTCGCTGTCGAACGGCGGACAGACGCTGAGCATCCCCGTGAAGTTCGTGATGGATGAGCTGAGCGGCGTGATGACGCTGGTGATCACGGGCATCGGCCTGCTCATCCACATCTACAGCACCGGCTACATGAGCGAGGAGCCGTCGTACGCGCGCTTCTTCGCGTACCTGAACCTTTTCACGGCTTCGATGCTGATCCTGGTGCTCGGCTCCAGCCTGCCGCTCATGTTCGTGGGCTGGGAGGGCGTGGGCCTCTGCTCGTACCTGCTGATTGGCTTTTGGTTCGAGAACGAGGCGTACGCCAAGGCCGGCCGCAAGGCGTTCGTCGCCAACCGCATTGGTGACTTCGGCGTGATCCTCGGCATGTTCCTGCTCGCGGTGGTCTGCGGCTCGTTCGAGTTCGCCGACATCAATCGCTTCGCGATGGAGCACGCGCCCGCGCTCACCTCGGCGGTGGCGCTCGGCCCGAAGGGTACGCCATTCTTGGTGTTCCCAGGCATCACGTTCGCGACGGCGGCGACGTTGTTCTTGTTCCTCGGCTGCACCGGCAAGAGCGCGCAGCTGCCGCTGTACGTGTGGCTGCCCGACGCGATGGCGGGCCCCACGCCCGTGTCCGCGCTGATCCACGCGGCGACCATGGTCACCTCCGGCATCTACTTGATCTGTCGGCTCTCGCCCGTGTTCGCGCTCGCGCCGCACACGATGGCGGTGATCGCGCTGACCGGCGCCGTCACGGCGCTGCTCGGCGCGACCGTGGGCCTGGTGCAAAACGACATCAAGAAGATCCTGGCGTACTCCACGGTGAGTCAGCTCGGCTTCATGTTTGCAGCTGTTGGCTGCGGCGCGTTCGCCGCGGGCTTCATGCACGTCTACACGCACGCGTTCTTCAAAGCTTGCTTGTTCCTGGGCGCCGGCTCGGTGATGCACGCGGTCGGTGCGCACGGCGACGCGGACATTCGGACGCTGGGTGGGCTGCGGAAGTACATGCCGACGACGCATTGGACGTTCCTCGTCAGCTGCCTCGCGATCGCGGGCTTCCCGGGCTTCTCGGGCTTCTTCTCGAAGGACGAGATCCTGCTCGGCGCGCTCTCCACCGGTCAGCTGTTCTCGTTCGCGCCGTGGCTCGGTCCCACGATCTTCGGGATGCTGTTCCTCGGCGCCACGATGACGGCGTTCTACATGTTCCGTTTGTACTTCTTGACGTTCTGCGGCGAGTACCGTGGCGGGCCCCATCACGACGATCATGATGATCATGGTCACGGCGACGAGCACGCGCATCACGACCCTCACGAGTCGCCCGCGCAGATGACCGTGCCGCTCGCGATCCTCGGCTTCGGCGCAATCGCGGCGGGCTACGTTTGGGTCGGCATCGCGCACTTCGAGCCCTGGGTGAAGTGGCTCGCGCCCGCGCTCGCAGAGCTGAAGGAAGAGCACGGTGCCACGGCGCCGTTCATCGCGATGGGCTTCGGTCTCACCGCGTGCTTCGTCGGCATCTTCACCGCCTACGCCTTCTACTTCAAAGGCAGCGAGACCCCCGCGAAGCTGCAGGCCGCGTTCCCGCGTCTGCACTCGCTGCTCATGGACAAGTGGCGCGTCGACGAGCTGTACGAGGTGACGATCCTCGGCTTCTCGCGCTTCCTCGCGTGGTTCGCAGCGGGCTTCGACAAGTACGTGGTCGACGGCCTGATCACCGAGGTCACGTCGCAGCTCGTGATGGTGTGCAGCTTCATCACGACCCGCTTTCAGAACGGCCTGATTCACAGCTACGGCGCGATCATGGCAGCTGGAACGCTCGCTCTCACGTTCTACGTGGTTGCGCCGCATCCGCGGCCTTCCATGGCTGACCCAGAGGGTTTGAAAGTGAAGTTCGATGCCGAGCACGGCCTTGCGTACACGTACCGCTGGGACTTCGACGGCGACGGC
Organism: Sandaracinaceae bacterium; assembly: GCA_017881055.1. GTDB lineage: Bacteria > Myxococcota_A > Polyangia > Polyangiales > JAFGIB01 > JADGRF01. The sequence goes on along the minus strand of JADGRF010000225.1, from coordinate 21,308 downwards.
AAGTTCGACACCGAGTGGAGCGAGGACGCCGCCGCGCAGCACCAGTACGCGGACGCGGAGCTCAAGCGCGGCGTGGTCGCCGTGTTCGAGGGCGCGGCCTACGGCCGGAGCGCCGAGCTCTCGGAGCTCAAGCCCGGCGAGAGGCTGCACGTGAGCAAGCGCGACCTCGGCCCCGCCTGGCAGGTCGATGCCAAGGACGACTCGCTGCCGAGCATCGTGGCGGACGCGACCGGTGTGCTGATCCAACCGAACGGTGCGCGCGTGATGCTCGGCACCACGCTGCAGCCGGGCAACGTCAAGATGCACCTCGCGCTCGGTGAGCACGCGACGATCGGCGACGCACGCTTGTCGGTCACGGGCGTCGTGCATCCACGTTTGTCGGTGCGGAATGCGTTCGGTCAGGAGGGTGCACGGTCGTTCGACCTGGTGTTGCCCAAGGTGGAGTCACGCATTGTCGCCGCCGTCGCCGGTGTTCCGGGAGTTGCGCCATGAGTCAGCATCTTTTGTCGCTGCTCTGCGGCTTGCCCCTGCTCTCGGCATTCGTCGTGTTGTTTGCACCGCGCCAGATGGTCGGCTTCATCCGCGGCTTCACCGTGCTCTCGATGCTCGGTACGTTCTTTCTGTCGCTCGGGCTGCTCGACGGCCACTACGCGACAGCGGCGTTCCAGTTCCCGGAGCGCCACGTGTTGGTGCCCACGTACGGCATCACGTACTCGGTCGGTGTCGACGGCATCTCGCTCTGGCTCGTGCTCCTGACCACGTTCATGACGCCGCTCGCGACGTACGCGTCGTGGACGAACGTCAGCACGAAGGTGAAGGAGTACGCGATCTCGTTCCTGCTGCTCGAGAGCGCGATGCTCGGTGCGTTCGTCGCGCTCGACTTGTTCCTGTTTTACGTGTTCTGGGAGCTGATGCTCGTACCGATGGTGCTGATCATCGGCATCTGGGGCGGCGTGCAGCGCATCTACGCAGCGGTGAAGTTCTTCCTGTTCACGATGGTGGGCAGCGTGCTGATGCTGGTCGCGATCCTGTACTTGGTCGCGCAGTACAAGGCGCAGACGGGGCACTACAGCTTCGAGCTGGCCGAGCTGAAGCTGTTGCTCTTGCCCGTGCACGTGCAGGTCTGGCTGTTCGCGGCCTTCGCTCTCGCGTTTGCGATCAAGGTGCCGATGTTCCCGCTGCACACCTGGTTGCCTGACGCGCACGTGCAGGCGCCCACGGGTGGCTCGGTGATCCTCGCGGCCGTGCTGCTCAAGCTCGGCACGTACGGCTTTCTGCGCTTCGCGATGCCGCTGTTCCCCTCGGGCAGTCATCGCCTGGGCTCGTCCATCGCGCTGCTTGCTGTGATCGGCATCATCTACGGTGCGTACTGCGCGTGGCGCCAAGAGGACGTGAAGAAGCTGGTCGCCTACTCCTCGGTGAGCCATCTCGGCTTCGTGATGCTCGGCATCTACAGCGTCAGCCAGCACGGCATCTCGGGCGCGATCCTGCAGATGGTGAACCACGGCATCTCCACCGGCGCGCTGTTCTTGCTGGTCGGCGTGATCTACGAGCGCCGCCACACACGCGAGCTCGGTGAGTTTGGCGGCCTAGCCAAGGTCATGCCGGCGTATGCCACGATCTTCGTGATCGTCACCATGAGCTCGGTCGGCTTGCCCGCGACCAACGGCTTCGTCGGTGAGTTCATGATCCTTGCGGGCGCGTTCATGTCCGAGCACCTGGGCAAGAACGGCCCCATCTTCGCCTTCTTCGCGGCGACCGGCGTGATTCTCGCCGCGGTCTACATGCTGCACGCCGTGCTGCGCATGTTCTGGGGTCCGCTCACGAACCCCGAGAACGAAGGCCTTTCCGATCTCACGCGTCGCGAGGGCCTGGTGCTCGCGCCGCTGGTGCTCCTGATCTTCTACATCGGCCTCTACCCGAACGGCCTGTTGCGCGACATGAATGCGTCGGTCGAAGCGTTCAGCCGCGAGTACACCGCGAAGCTGATCGCGGGCGACAGGAACCCCGATCGCCGCGACATGTTGGAGAAGGCCTGGGTCCCGTCGGATGGTCTCGGCGCAGGCGGTGCTCAGCTCGAGCAGCCGGCGCGTGAGGTGCAGCTGGCACGCGCGGGTGTCGTGGCCCGCACGCTGGAAGGAGGTACGCCATGAGCTCGTTGGTTCCGCTCATGCCGCTGCTCGTCGTGGGCATTGGTGGCTTCATCCTGATGTTGGTCGACGCGTTCTCGGACGAGAAGGCGGAGCTCGCGACGCTGAGCTCGACGATCCTGTTCGCCGCTGCGGCGATCTCCGGCGTGTTGGCCGCGAGCAAGACGGGTATCGCGGCGCCGCCTCCTGGCGTTGCGCCGTTCTTGGCGACCTCGGCCATGGCCCAGTTCATGAACGCGACCATCTGCACTGGCGCAGGTATGTCTGCGCTGCTCGCGGGCGGCTACTTGCGCGAGCATGCGCTCGAGCGGGGTGAGTTCTACGTGCTGCTGGTGCTGTCGGCTTTTGGCGCGATGGTGCTGTCGGCCTCGACCGACCTGCTCTCGCTCTTCATCGGTTTGGAGACCATGTCGCTCGGTGTGTACTGCATGGTGGCCTTCCGTCGTAGCAGCCCGCGTGCCGCTGAGGGCGGCATGAAGTACTTCCTGCTCGGCTCGTTCGCCGCCGCGATTTTCCTGTTCGGCGCGGCGCTGCTGTACGGAGCGACCGGTCACACCGACTTCGACGGCATCGGCAAAGCGATTGCCGAAGGCACGAGCAGCGCGCGCTTCGTGCTGCTCGGGATGGTGCTCGTGCTGATCGGCTTGGCGTTCAAGGTGAGCGCGGTGCCGTTCCACATGTGGACGCCCGATGCCTACGAAGGCGCGGTCACGCCCGCGACCACGTTCATGTCGGTGGTGGTGAAGGCGGCCGCGTTCGCGGTGCTGATCCGCATGCTGATCGCCTGCTTCGGCGGCGAAGCGCTCTCGAATCTCGTGACGGGTTGGCCTGCCATCATCTCGGCGCTCGCCGCAGCCACGATGGTGATCGGAAACCTCGCAGCCGCCACGCAAGCGAACGTCAAGCGCATGCTGGCGTACTCGTCGATCGCGCACGCGGGCTACATCATGGTCGGCCTCGCGACGCTCGCTTCACAAGACCCCGAGGTGCGCGCCACGGCAGTAAGCGCCGTGATGTTCTACCTCGCCGCGTACACCGTCTCGAACGTGCTCACGTTCGGCTCGTTGATCGCGCTCGGCACGTACGCCAAGGAAGCGGTCAGCTACGAGGATCTCGCCGGCGCCGGCCGTCGCCACCCGCTGATCGCGCTGCCGTTCGTCATCGGCGTGCTCTCGTTGATGGGTTTTCCGCCTACCGCGGGCTTTCTCGGCAAGTGGTACGTGTTCAGCGCGGCCTTGGCAGCTGACGACTCGCTGCTCTGGCTCGTGATTCTCGGCGTGCTCAGCAGCGTGATCGGCGCGTACTACTACCTGCGCGTGGTGGTCTACCTGTTCATGAAGGCGCCCGAGCCCGGCGCGCCGATCGCGGTGCCGCTGCGCTCCGGTTACGTGGTGCTGGCGCTCGTGCTCTCCGGCTACTTCGTGCTGAAGATGGGCATCACGCCCGCGCACTACATCGACATCGCGCTCGCCGCCGCCACGAAGCTCGGGTGAAGACCATGCGCAACGCCGTGTTCGTGTGTCTGTTGGTTGGCCTTTCGTTTGCAGGCTGTCGTGGTTGCGAGCCCGCGCCCGCAGCTTCGGGCGGAGACAAGAGCACATCGCTGCCGCCGCCAGCTGCAGCCGCTTCGGCCGCAAAGAAGCTTGGCGTGCTGATCGGCAGTGTGCGGCTTGCTCCCGGCCAGTCGCTGCCGGCGTATCCGCCCGAGGCAATGGAACGCAAGGTGCTCACGCACATCGAACGCGGCACGTTCCCGACCGTGTGCTCGCCGCCCAAGCAGACCGATCGCGTACCGGTGCGCATGACGCCGGATGGCAAGCTGATCGGCGTGATGGTGACCGCCAGCGACTTCTCGAAGAACCCGGAGCGCGCCCCGGAGGTTCACGAGGTCACGATCAAAGACTGCCGGCTGACGCCGCGGTTCGTGGTCGGCATGAAGGGCGACACCCTGCGCGTGCGCAACGAGGTGAACTTCCCCTTCATGCCTGCGCTCGGCGCCACCTCGCTCATCGAGACGCTGATGCCCACGCAGACCGACGACATCCCGCTCGACAAGCAGGGCGTGAGCGCGCTCCTGTGCGGCTTCACCGCGCCGTGTGGTCGTACCGACGTCGTGGTCATGTTGCATCCGCTGTACGCCGTGACCGACGAGCAGGGGAATTTCAAGATCGAGGGCTTCCCCGCGGACGAAACGGTACACGTGAACGCGTGGCACCCGCTGTTCGACGCGCAAGAGCAGAGCGTGCGCGTGGAGAGCGGCGAGCAGAAGACGCTCGACTTCGTGATCGGGCCGCTCGCGGGCGCACCCGCAGCGCAGGGCACGGCGAACGGGCCCGTGACGCCGACCGCCACGACCCCGACCCCGGCCACGACGCCAGCCCCGGCCAAGTAGCGCCGTGTCAGCTGCGCCGCTCGATCGCCGCGATCAGGGTCTCTAGCACCTTGAGTCGTGCGTGGTACTTGTCGTTCGCTTCGATCAGCGTCCACGGGGCCAAATCGGTGCTGGTGCGCTCGACCATGTCGTCCACGGCGGCGGCGTAGGCATTCCATTTCTTGCGATTGCGCCAATCTTCGGCCGTGATCTTGAAGCGCTTGTACGCGATCTTCTGGCGTTGCTCGAAGCGCTTCTCCTGCTCCTCTTTCGAGATCGCGAGCCAGAGCTTGGTGATGATTGCACCGCTGCGCACGAGCTGGTCTTCGAAGTCGTTGATCTCGCCGTAGGCGCGCATCCAGTCCGCTTCGGAGCACAAGCCTTCGACGCGCTCGACCAGCACCCGGCCGTACCAGGAGCGGTCGAACAGGGTCATGCGCCCGCGATGAGGCAGCTGACGGTAGAACCGCCACAGGTACGGTTGCGCGCGCTCCTCTTCGGTCGGCGCGGCGATCGGTACGACGTGGTACCAGCGCGCATCGAGCGCCTGCGTGACGCGCCGTATGCTGCCACCTTTGCCCGCGGCGTCGTTGCCTTCGAACACCACGAGAATGGTGCGATCGCGGAGCGCCTTGGCTCGGAAGAGCGTGGCGAGCTTGCCCTGCAGGTGCTCGAGGCGCTTGGCATACGTGGTCTTCGAGACCTGCAGCGTGAGATCGAGTCGATCGAGCACGCGTATTCCGTCGATCGGCGGCGCCAGTGGTGTCGCGCGGGGCAGCGATGTCTTTGGCTTTCGTTGACCGAGTCGCTTGCGGAGCGCGTGGAGCAGCGTCTCGCCTGCGGTGATGCTGCGGTACTCGGGATCCGCGCCTTCGATGATCACCCACGGCGCTTCGCCCGTGCTGGTTTGGCGCAGCGTACGCTCGGACCAGCGACGGAAGCGATCGTACTTGGCGAACGCCTTCCAGTCGTGCTTGGTGACGCGCCAGCGCGTGCCGGGATCCTCTTCCAGCTCGCGCAGGCGCTTTTCCTGCTTCTGCTTCGACAGGTGGAACCACAGCTTGATCAGCAGCGCACCCTCGTCGATCAGCATCTTCTCGAAGCGGTTGATCTCGCCGATCGACTGATCGAGCATTTCGGTGGTGCTGCGCCGCATCACGCGGTCCACGATCGGGTCGGTGTACCAGGAGCCGAACAGGATCCCGATGCTGCCCTTGGGCGGGAGCTTGCGCCAGAACCGGTACATCGGGGGCCGCTGCAGCTCGTCGTTCGTGCGCTGGTTGAAGGCGTGGGTGTGGATGGCGCGCGGATCCATCCATTCGTTGAGCAGGTTCACGGTTTCGCCCTTGCCCGCGCCGTCGACACCGGAAACCAGAATCACGACCGGGAACGTGCCGAGCTCGCGTAGCTCGGACTGCGCGCTCAGCAGCGCCTCGCGCAGCTTCGGTAGCCGTCGTCGGTACGTGGCTTTGTCGATCTTGTGTCCAAGCTCGGCTGCTTCGAACATGTCTGGCTCCTGCCCGCGCGCTTCGTGGTATTGATAAATCGTCGTCCGTGGTTCAAATTGTCACGTAACCGCCATTCTTTAGCCGCCCAGGTGACGTCTAATCGTTCCCCCCAATGGACGACGGCGCGCCGGAACAAACCGTGACTCCGCAAGCTTCGGTGATCCCGGCGTCGAAGGGCGAGGAAAAAGACACGCACGATCCGGCGTCGCGGTTCATCAACCGCGAGCTGAGTTGGTTGCGCTTCAATCGGCGCGTGTTGGCTGAAGCGTTCGACGAGAGCCTGCCACTTCTGGAGCGCGTGCGATTCCTGTCGATCTTCGGCAGCAACCTCGACGAGTTCTTCATGATTCGCGTGTCCGGGCTGCGCACACAGATGGCCGCGGCTGCGGCCGAGCGCTCGTCGGACGGTCACACGCCGGGTGAGCAGCTGGCGGCGATTCGGCGCGATCTCTTGCCGACGCTCGAGCACTGCACCACGTTCTGGACCGAGGGCCTCTGCGCGAAGCTGCGCGCGGCCGGCATCTGCATCCTTCAATACGCCGAGCTGAAGAAGAAGCAGCGCAACCTGCTGCGTCGCCACTTCAAGGAGTTCATCTTCCCTGCGCTCACGCCGTTGGCGTTCGATCCCGGCCATCCGTTTCCGCACATCTCGAACCTGTCGATCAACCTGGCCGTGGTCGTGCGCGGTGGCGCGACTCAAACCGAACGCTTCGCGAGGCTCAGAGCGCCGGTGAGCTTGCCGCGCCTGGTGCGCATTCCGGACGAAGAAAAAGCCGACAGCTACGAAGCGCTTGGTCTGCAGAACATCACTGAGCCGAACTTCGTGTGGCTCGAGGAGGTGATCGCGGCGAATCTCGACTTGCTGTTTCCAAAGATGGAGATCGTGGCGTCGTATCCGTTCCGCGTGACGCGCGATGCCGACGCCGAGATTGGCGAAGACGAAGCGAGCGACCTGCTGACGGCAGTTTCGGATCAAGTCGGGCGGCGCCACTTCGGGCGCGTGGTGCGCCTCGAGATCGGCGGGCAGATGCCCGACCGCATTCGCGACATTCTCACCGTCAATCTAGAGCTTGCGCCCTATCAGGTGTACACGACCTCGGGTCCTCTCGGGTTGGCCGACCTAGCGCAGCTGACGACGCTGGAGCTTCCGCACCTGAAGTATCCGGTGTTCTCGCCGGTGGTTCGGCACAAGCCGGCGCAGAAAGAAGACATCTTTCAGCAGATCGCGCGCAAGGACATCGTCCTGTACCACCCGTACGACTCGTTCGACACGGTGCTCGATTTCCTGGCGACGGCGGCGCGCGATCCCGACGTGATCGCGATCAAGCAGACGCTGTATCGCGTCGGGCCCGCCTCGCCGGTCGTGCGCTTCTTGAAAGAAGCGCGCGAGAACGAAAAGCAGGTGGCTGCGCTGATCGAGCTCAAGGCGCGCTTCGACGAAGAGCACAACATCGTCTGGGCGCAGGAGCTGGAGCAAGCGGGCGTGCACGTGGTCTACGGCATCGTGGGCCTGAAGACGCACGCGAAGATGACGCTGGTCGTGCGCCGCGAAGGCGCCGACATTCGCATGTACGTGCACCTGTCCACCGGCAACTACAATCCGGTGACCAGCCGCGTGTACACGGACATCGGGCTTCTGACCTGCAACCTCGACATCGCGCGCGACGTGCTCGATCTGTTCAACGGCCTGACCGGGTACTCGGGCAAGACGGACTACAACGAGCTGGTCGTGGCACCGGCGTCGATGCGCGGGCGCGTGTTGGAGCTGATCGAGCGCGAGATCAAGCAGCAGAAGACCGGCGCCGGTGGCTACATCGCCTGGAAGATCAACTCGCTCTCGGATGATCAGATCATCGACGCGCTGTACCGCGCGTCGGCCGCGGGTGTGAACGTGCGTCTGCAGGTTCGCGGCACCTGTTGTCTGCGCCCCGGCGTTCCAGGCTTGAGCGAGAACATCGTGGTGACCTCGGTCGTGGGTCGTTTCCTGGAGCACGCGCGCGTGTTCTACTTCGGCAACGGGGGCAACGAAGAGTTGTTCATCGGCAGCGCCGACATGATGCTGCGCAACCTCGACCGACGCGTGGAGGTGCTGGTGCCCGTGAAGGACCCGAAGCTGCGCGCCAAGATGCGTGACAGCATCCTGGACGTGTCGCTGCGTGATACGATGAAGTGTTGGGAGTTGCTTCCCGACGGGTCGTATCGGCGACGGGTTCCGGCCGCTGGCGAAGCCCCGTTCGATTCGCAGGAATACTTGATGACGGCGGGCGGTGGTTGGCGCGAGGAGTGAGCGATGGAAGTCCTGGTCGTGCGTCACGCCATCGCGATGGACCGGGACAAGGCCAAGACTCGCGGTCTGGCGGACGGCGACCGACCGCTGACCGACAAGGGCCGCTCGCGCATGAAGCAGGCGGCGCGTGGCCTGTGTGAACGTGCGCCGGAGCTGAGCGAGCTGTTCACCAGCCCGTTGCGGCGCGCCGTCGAGACCGCCGAGATCCTGAGCAAGGTCTACGAGGAAGGCTACGCCGAGCTCGAGCGCGTGCAGACCGCCGCGCTCTTGCCCGACGCCGATCCCACCGAGCTCACGGCGCTGCTCGCGCGTCGCGACGCCGGATCCACGGTGGCTGTGGTCGGGCACGAGCCCCAGCTAGGCTGCCTCTTGGCGTTCTGGCTGACCGGCGTGGCGCGCAGCTTCGTCGAGCTGCAAAAGGGCGGCGTCGCGCTGTTGCACTTCGATCGTGTTCCCGGACCGAGCGCGGGCCGTTTGATTTGGCTGCTTCCTCCTGCTGTATTGCGAAGTCTCGGATGACAACCGCAACCTCAAGTCGGCCCGCTGCGCAGACCCTCGCGGCCATCGACCTCGGCTCCAACAGCTTCCACATGGTGGTGGCGCGGGTGGTCGACGGCGAGCTGGTGATCGTCGATCGCATGAAGGAAATGGTTCAGCTCGGCGCCGGCCTCAACGACGCCCGTAGGCTCAGCGCCGAGGCGCAGCTTCGCGCGCTCGCGTGCCTCGAGCGCATGGGTCAGCGCATACGTCAGCTGCCGCAGGCGAGCGTGCGCGTCGTCGGGACCAACACGCTGCGCGTGGCCAAGAACAGCGAAGAATTCCTGGAGCGCGCAGAGCAAGCGCTCGGTCAGCCGATCGAGATCATCAGCGGCATCGAAGAGGCGCGCCTGATCTACTCCGGAGTCGCGCACGGTCTCGGTCCGAAGGACGAGCGGCGCCTGGTGGTGGACATCGGCGGCGGCAGCACCGAGCTGGTAATCGGCCAGCACTTCTCGCCGCTCGATCTCGAGAGCTTGTACATGGGCTGCGTCACGATGATGCGGCGCCACTTCGACGACGGGAAGCTGACCGCGAAGCGCTTCCGGCGCGCGGAAGTCACGGCGCTGCAGGAGCTGGAGCGCATCGAGAAGCGCTTCCGGCGCTTGGGCTGGCAGATTGCGATCGGCGCCTCGGGCACGATCCGCGCGGTGGCGCGTGTCGTCCGGGAAGCGGGCTTCAGTCAGCGCGGCATCACGCGGGCGTCGCTCAAGAAGCTGCGCACCGCGATCGTGGACGCCGGCAGCATCGAGCGCCTGGAGCTGCCTGGCCTGGCTCGCGTGCGGGCGCCGGTGTTCCCCGGCGGCGTGGCGGTGCTGTCGGCGATCTTCGAGAGCCTCGAGATCGACGAGATGGATGTCAGCGACAGCGCGCTGCGCGAAGGCGTGCTGAACGACTTGCTCGGCCGCGTGCTGCATCGCGACGTGCGCAGCGAGACCGTGAACGCGCTGATGGAGCGCTACCACGTGGACAAAGAGCAAGCCCAGCGCGTCGAGGCCACGCTGCTGCGGCTCATCCCGCAGGTGGTCGAGAGCTGGCGCTTGCCGCTACAGCGCTTGCTCGAGCTCGGATCGTGGGCTGCGCGCTTGCACGAGATCGGTCTCGACATCGCGCACAGCCACTATCACAAGCACGGCGCGTACGTGCTCGAGAACTCCGACATGCCGGGCTTCTCGAAGCAGGAGCAGCGTGTGCTCTCGGTGCTGGTGCGTGCGCATCGCCGAAAGTTTCTGGGCAGTCTGTGGAAGAGCCTGCCCGCCAGTGCACGTCGCGTCGAGCACCTGGCGGTGCTGCTGCGGCTCGCGGTGCTCTTGCATCGCAGCCGGACCGACGTGGCCGATGTGACCGTGGCGGGCACTCGTCGCTGCCTCGAAGTACGCTTCCCAGCGGGCTGGCTCGAGGCGCATCCGCTCACCCAGGCCGACTTGCAGGAAGAGGCCGCGTTCCTGGCTGCCGGAAGCTTCGAGCTCAGGGTCCCGGCGATGGCCGGCTGAGGCGTATCGCGATCGGAGCAAAGCCGTGACTCGAAGCGAAACCCTCATCCGAACGCTCGTGCACGGCCTGCTCACGCAGCTCGGCCACGTTGCCGGCCGTGTAGATCACGATGGCGACGCCGAGGCGCTGCACGACTATCGGGTCGTGCTGCGCAAGCTACGCGTGGCGCTGCGCCTGAGCCGACGCGCGTGGGGGAAGGCCGCGCTCGTGCCGGTCCAGGACCTGGTCAAGCGCGAGTACCGCACGACTGGGCGTCATCGCGACCGCGACGTCGTCGTGAACGGGCTGCTTGCCATCGAGGCACCGAGGCGGGTTCTCGCCGCATGGCAGGCGCGCACGCGGGATACCGTGCGCCCGCGCGCGCACGACCGAAGCGCGGTGATCGCGAAGATCGATGCGCGCATGACGCGCGTGCTCGACGCAGAGCCCCGCCGCAGCGAGGCGAGGAAGCGCTTCGTGGCTCGCGCCGTGCGAGCGGCCACGCTGCGAGCGCGCGATCATGCCGTTGGCCTCGAGGCCGAGCCGGAGCTCCGGCACGAGTATCGTGTGAGCTTGCGCAGGCTGCGCTATACGATCGAGCTGCTCGCGCCGTACCTGACCAAGTCCGAGCGTCGCTTCGCGCGTAACATCGATCGCCTGCAGCGGACGCTCGGCGACCTGCGTGACGTCGATTTGACCCGCGCCGCCGTCGGCAGCCTCCAGACGATCCCCAAGGCCCAGCGAGGCGCGCTCGAAGTCGCGCTTGCGGAGCGCCGTGGGCAGGCGCTGCGTGCGGCGAAGAAGGCGCGAAAGCGCTTGGCCGGCACACCGGTCGTCTAGTTCATGCGGCCTTCGGGCCCCGCCGAACCTGTTTCCAGCTTACGCGACGATGCGCAGGGCACGCCGTGAGCGCGCCGCGGGCAGCGCCGCGAACGCTTTCTTGTACGCGGAGAAGTTGCCGCCCGCGTGCACGGCGTCGAGCACCGCCCGGCCTTCGGCGAGCGAGCCCTGCGCCAGCACGTATTCAATGAAGGCCCAGCGCGCGCTCGTGGCGCGCAGATCGACGCGACCGGCGAGGCCACGGCGCAAGCGATCGAGCCGGTCGTCGACCACGTCGATGCCTGCGAAGGGTGAGCCATCGAGCGGCGTGTTGCGCTTGGCCACGAAGGGGCTCACGCCGATCGCCAGCGGATGGATCCGCGACAGCTCGGTGGCGAAGCGGATCAGCTCGTCGATGTCGGCGTCGGTTTCGTCAGGCAAGCCGACCATCATGTACACCTTGAGATGGTGCAGGCTGTGCGCCTTCACGAGCTCCGCGATCTTCAAGAAGTGCTTTTCTTTGGCCTTGCGATCGATGCGATCGCGCAGACGCTGGCTCGAAGCATCGAGCGCCGTGGTGATCGCCCGTGCACCGGCCTTCTTCAGCGCACCGATGAAGGCGTCGTTCAGGCGATCGGGTCGCAGCGACGACAGGCTCACCTGGCGGCCTTGATCCGCGAGCGTGTTCACGAGCTCCACGATCTTCGGATGATCGCTGACAGCAGCGCCGACGAGGCCAATCTTGCGCGCATCGTCCGGGATCGTCGCGAGCAGCTTCTCGAGCGGCACGATGCGCATACCGCCGTTGGTGGAGCGACGCATCACGCAGTACTGGCAGCCGCGCGAGCAGCCGCGCTCGGCCTCGAGCAGGAACATGTCCGACAGCTCGGTGTTCGGCGTGCGAATCGGCGCCCACGCGGGCAGCCGGTCGTTGTCGGCCTGCGCGATCTGCGGCAGCTCCTCGCCGTGGTGGGCGGGCACGAAGCAGCCCGGCACTTCGCGCGCGAGGATCGCCAGCGCTTCGGTCTTGCTGCTCGCGGAGAAGATCACGTCGAGCGCGAGGTTCACCGTCTCGTCGGCTTCACCCATCAGGATCGCATCGGCGAAGGGCGCGAGCGGCAGCGGGTTCGAGTTGGTGAGTGGTCCGCCGCACAGCACGAATGGATGACGCTCGTCGCGGTCCGCAGCCAACGGCGGCAGGCCGGACAGCTCCAGCACGTCGATCACGCCGCTGATCTCGATCTCGTACGCAACCGACAGCGCCACCACGCGGTGATCACCCACCGGCCGCTCCGTCTCGTACGTGAACAGCGGCACGCGTGACGCGCGCTGGGCGGGCACGTCGTCCGGCAGAAACGCGCGCTCGGCGACCCGACCGGCGCGGGCGTTGATCTCGCGGTAGATGGTCTGAAACCCGAGCGAGGACATGCCCACGTTGTAGGGGCTCGGGTAGCACAGCGCGACCCGATCCGGCGCGTCTTTGCGGATCGTGCCGCGCTCGGCAGCGAGTCGACTTCGCGCGAGCGCTCTCAGATCCATGCGCTACGTCTCCGAATGTTCATCGCGCGTTCATGCATTGCTCATTGGATCGCGTGCATCATGCGGAACCAACGCAGGCCCTCGGCCCCGCTCGACCAGTAGATCGCCAGCGCTCGGCCCTTGATGCGGTTGATCGGGATCGCACCGACCATCGGGTTGCGGCTGTCGTTGCTGTGATCGCGGTGATCGCCCAGCACGTAGATGTCGCCCTGCGGGATGCGGATCGGCATCGGGTCGGGCGAGATGCGCGCGGTGCTCATGAAGAAGTCGTGGTCGCCGACGTGTGAGCGATACACGCGGCAGTCGGACTGCAGCGAGCCCACGCCGTACTTGCACTCGCCGGCATCGACCATCGGCAAGGGCTTGCCGTTGCGGTACACGCGGTCGGCGCGCATCTCGATGAAGTCACCGCCCACGCCGATTACGCGCTTCACGATGTCGACGCCGTCGGCGGGGCTCTTGATGATCACCACGTCGCCGACCTTGGGCTGACCCCAGGTCAGCTCCGCTTGATCGCGCAGCGGCAGAAACAAACCGAAAGCGAACTTGGCGACGACGACGCGGTCGCCGTTCAAGAGCGTGGGCTCCATCGACGGGCCTTCGATCTCGAACGCCTCGAACAAGCACGTGCGAATTACCAGCGCCAAGAGCACGGCGCCGCCGATGGTCTTGAGGTTCGCGGCGATGCGCTCCCAGCGGCCCTCGTCGAGCTCATTGATGTTAGCGGGGTGACGCGGGGCAGTCGAGACTTTGGGTGCGGGCTCGGAGGGCGTGCTCATCCGTGTACCTGTGGACCTAAGGGAAGCTTGGTGACGATCTCGCCTTCGCGCTCGGCCAACGTGGCGAGGCGTGCGCGACTTTCCGCTTTGCCGAAGCATTCGGCAGCCAGCGAAGAGAACAACGTGAAATGGCGAGCCTCGGAGGCCATCAGGTCGCGGTAGAACGCGGCGAGCGAGGCGTCGGTGACGTGCTCCGAGATCAACTGAAAGCGCTCGCACGAGCGGCCTTCGATCAAAGCCGCGACCAGCAGCCGATCGAGCAGCACCGGCAGGTCGTGGGGACGATTCTGGCGCGCTGCAGCTGACAGCTGCGTCACGTAGCTGTCGGAAGCCGGCAGCGCCATCGGGATGCCGCGCGCAGTGAGCTTCTCGTGCACCCTACGAAAGTGCTCGGCCTCCTCTTTGGCGAGCGCCGTCAGCGGCTCGACCAGCTGCGGCAGCTCACCCGCGTAGCGCGACACGAGCGAGAGCGCGCTCTGGGCCGCCTTGATCTCGCAGTGCGCGTGATCCGAGAGCAGCGCGGGCAGGTCGGCCAGCGCGGCATCTACCCAGCGCGGGCTCGTGGGCTGAATCAGGGAGAGCATGGGCAGAGGGGGCTCGGGTCTCGCGGGCTGTCCGAACGTTGGGCCGGCTCGGTCACCCGGTGTAATCTAGAGCCCAGCATGACGCGCAAGCTATTGGCAGGACCGGGGTGGGTCAAGGACACCGCTCTCCACGTGGCGTTTTTGAGCGTGTTTGGTGTGTTTTCAGGCTGCGGAGCGGCCCCGCCGCCGGCACGTCCGCTGGATCCGTACGGCGAGCGTATTGGCAACTGCATCGTGACGCCGCGCGGGATCAGCGAGAGCCTGCAAGCGCGCATGGTCCCAATCGAGGGCGGCGCGGCCGTGCTTGGCTCGACTGAAGCGGAGCGCGCGCAGGCCCGGCGTGACTACGGTCCAGGCGGCGACGCGCTGTTCCGCGGCGAAGCCAAGGTGCGACGCGCCTCCGTGGCGCCGTTTCGGATCGACCGAACGCCCGTGACCAACGAGGCCTACCGCGAGCTGGTCGAGTCCTGCGGCACGCCGGCACCGAGCCACGAGCTGCTCGACGAAGGCACCTGGGAGGCGCTGCGCAAGCGCTTCGGCATCCCCTTCAGCTACGCCCAAATCCAAGGGTTTCTTTGGGACGACGGGGTCCCGCCCCGCGCCCGTAACCGGCATCCGGTCGTGCTCGTAACGCATGACCAAGCGGGTCTGTACTGCGCATGGCGCGGCGCGCGCCTGCCCAGCGGGCTCGAGTGGGAACGTGCGGCACGCGGTCGCCAAGGCCGAATCTACCCGTGGGGCGACGCGTACGACCCGTTCCGCGTCAACACGGCCCAGCGCAACGAAGGCGACACTGTGCCGGTTGGCACACTGACCCAGGGTGCCTCCGCAGAGGGCGTGCTCGACCTCGGCGGCAACGTGTACGAGTGGACGTCCACGCCCTGGCCCGGCAGCAACGACAAGATGGTCGTGAAGGGCAACGCCTGGACCGGCCGCGGCGGCTACGGTCGCGGCGCCGCACGGCTTGCATTCGCACGCGACCTGCGCAACGTCACGCTCGGCTTTCGCTGCGTGGCCGATCCGATCTGACGGCGTGGCTCGGTCCATCATGGTTTCATCGCCCCGCATGGTCTCGCGCATTCTGGCGTTCGATACGTCGACCGATGTCACCGCCGTGGCCGTGACGCAGGACGACCAGGTGCTCGCCGAGCTGGATGCGCCAAGCAGCGAGCGCCACGCGCAGCTGCTCTTGCCGCGCGTGAACGAATGCCTCGCGCACGCGGGGCTCACGCTCGCGGATATCGAGCTGTTCGCTGTCGGCGTCGGTCCCGGATCGTTCACGGGTGTGCGCGTCGGCCTGGCGACCGCGAAAGGCTTCGCGCTGGCCACCGGTAAGCCCGTGCGCGGCGTGATCTCGCTCGAAGCGCTCGCACACGCCGCATTCGCGCAGCAGGGGGTGCCCAAGGACGCGCTGTGCGCGCCGGTCCTCGATGCGCACAAAGGCGAGGTGTTCGCCGGCTCGTACCAGCGCAACGCAGACGGCGAGCTCGTGCCCGTGCTTGCACCGTTTCATGCGCTGCCGCTGATGGCTGCAGAGCAGCTCGCTGTGGCCGCGGCTGATCGCGTGCAGTACGTGCTCGGCCAGGGGGTGCGGCGCTATCCGGACATGCTGCTGGGTCTCTTGGCCGAGCGCGTGCTGCCGTCGTCGTTCGATTTTCCGAAGGCCTCGGTGCTGGCTCGGCAGGCGCGGCGTGCGCTCGCGCGCGTTGGGGAATCGGACCTGCGCACGCTCGTGCCCGAGTACCTGCGCGGCAGCGACGCCCAGCTACCCAAAGCCCCTCTGCGTCTGGCATAAATACCGTCTCAGCTCGGGAGAAACGCGCCATGCCCTCGTTCGATGTGGTGTCCAAGATTGCGATGCACGAAGTCGAGAACGCCGTGCAACAGGCCTCGAAAGAGATCGCGACGCGCTACGACTTTCGCGACACCGGCGCGGAGATCGAGAAGAGCGACGACGGCCTCTTGATTCGCGCCAACGCCACCGCCCGCGTGGCGGCTGTGTACGTGGTCCTGCAAGAGAAGCTGGCCCGCCGTCACGTGTCGCTGAAGTCGCTCGACCCGCAGCCGGTGGAGCCCGCCGCCTCGGGCACGTTCCGCCAGACGATCAAGCTGACGCAGGGCATCAGCAAAGAGAAGGCCAAGGAAGTCGTAGCCTTCCTAAAAGAAACCAAGCTCAAGGTCCAAGGCTCGATTCAAGGCGAGACCGTGCGCGTAAACGGCAAGAAGCGCGACGACCTCCAAGAAGCCATCGCCGCCATGCGTGCCCACGACTTTGGCGTGGACCTCCAGTTCGAGAACTTTCGCGAATAACCGCCGAATCACGAAAATGGCGAGTCGCCGAGTGCGGCTAGTCAATGAACCGCGAAGCCGGCGTCAGGTGCGAGCGCGCCCGCAGCGCGACGAGGGAGCGTACTTCCTATACGTGTGACCGACCCGCGCGAGGACGTAGGCCGCACCTGGCGCCGGATCCGCGGTTCAAGCAGCGTTCGCAGTGCGCAGCTGACGGTAGGCGTGCTCGCATCTTCGGGCGCTGCGTTCCCAGCTGACGTCGGTTCGCATGGCGCGGCGGCGTAGCGCGTCGAACGTGGGGCCCATGGCGTAGGAGCCTAGGGCGCGCTGCACGGTGGCCAGCGTGTCGGCTTCGCTGTCGGCGTCGATCAGGAACGCGTTGCCGGTTTCCAGCTTGGCGTCGGTGTCTACGAGTGCGTCGCCGAGCACGCCGATCGGGCGGGCGATCGGCAGCGTGCCGTAGCGCAGCGCGGCCAGGCCCAGGTCGAGGCCGCGGGCTTCGCGCGTCGGGATCAGCAAGAAATCGCTGCCGGCGATCGCGAGGTGACGCAGTTTCTCGGCGTCCGTGCCCACGCAGGCGTGCAGCGCGACGCGCTCGGGCTGGCTCTCCGCGAGCGAGGCCAGCGCGCGATCGACTTCGCCTTCGTAGAGCACGGCGAGCTGCGCTTCGTTGCGCAGCACGTACTCGGCGATCTGGGCGATGCGCTCGACACCGCGCGCGGCCGTGAGCGGGCCGATGGCGGTGATCACGGGCGTGTTCGGATCCACGTTCAAGCCGATGCCGTACTGGAGCGAGCCCTTGCAGCGCGCCTTGCCCTGCGCGTTGACCGGATCGAAGCGCGCGGACAGATAGGAGTCGGTCAGCGGGTTCCAAATCGAGGCATCGACACCGTTCACGACGCCGATCAAGCGCGTCGCCTTGGCGCCGAGCAGCGACGTCAGCGCGGCGTGCGAGGCTTCTTCGCCGGGCGTGTACGCGAACATGCCGCTCGCGGCGTTCGTGATCACGAGGTCGGCGGCGGCGATGCCGGCGCCTACGATGTTCGGCAGGACGTCCGGGAAGGCTGCGCGCGTGTCAGCTGGCAACGCCAGCGCGTCGAGCAGCGCATGCGAGAGCGCGTCGCTGCTCGGCGCGTCCACGAGCGAGAGCACGCGCGGCAGCTGCGGAGCGAGCTTCTTCGCTTCCACGAGCGTGAAGGCCGCGTCGGGACCGATTGCGTGCAGGATCTCCACGGCCGCCTCGCGCTTCAGCGCGAACTGCGCGGCGGCAGCACCCAGCACCACGGCCGCGAGCGCTTGCTGCTCGGCATCGCCTTCACCCGCATGACGCGCACCGAAGACCTCGGCGTTGGCGAGGAAGGTCACGTCCACGCCGCCCGTCGTGCGGCCATCGTAGAGCGTGCAGACGTGCGTCTTGCCCATGGCTTCGACGCTCAGGGTCGAGAGGCGCCGTGCGAGTGAACGCGCGGTTGGATCGATGTTCGCGTAAAGCGGCGAGAGCACCGTGACGCGATGACCTAGCCCACGCAGGGACTTGGGTAGCGCCATGGCGGCATCGGCGAGCGGCGAGCTCTTGCTGTACGGCGCAAGCTCGGAAGTGACGAAAAGGATCTCCACGGCCGCGCACCATACACGCAAGGATGCTGAAAAAGGAGCCCCGAGCTCCGGTCAGGCTCGATTTTCAAGGCATTTCGCGTGCTAATCCACGGGCTGGCGGTTGCAATAAAGGCCCCCGTTCGGCATACCGGCCGCGGATCGCGATGAGCTTCGAAACCACGAGCAATTCCCTGGCCGCTGCCGCCATCTCGAACACCTGCGTGATGGGTGCCACGGGCTTGCTCGGGCGCGCGCTGTGCGCATCGCTGGAGCGGGCAGGGGTCGCCGTGACGCGCTACTCGCGCAGCCCTCGCCCTGGCTTTGCGCATTGGGATCCCGCGCGCGGCGAGATCGATCGCGCGCCGCTCGAGCGTGCCGACATCGTGGTGAATCTCGCCGGCGAAGACGTGGCCGAGAAGCGCTGGACGCCGGCCCGCAAGCAATTGCTGCGTGACAGTCGCGTGCAGAGCACGGCGCTCTTGGCTCGCACATTGAGCGAGCTCTCGGATCCGCCGCGCGCGCTCGTGAACGCCTCGGCCGTCGGCTACTACGGCGATCGCGGTGAGGACGCGGTCTTCGAAGACAGCGCCCCGGGCAGCGGATTTCTCCCCGAGCTCTGCCAAGCGTGGGAGGCAGCAACCGCACCAGCAGCCCGCGCAGGCATTCGCGTCGTGCTGCCACGCATTGGCCTCGTGCTCACACCCGACGGCGGCATCCTGCGGCGCCTGCTGCCGGTGTTTCGGCTCGGCGCCGGTGGCATGATCGGCTCCGGTGAACAGTACATGCCGTGGATCGCGATGCCCGATGCGGTTTCGTTGCTGCGCTTCTTGATGGTTGCAACCGACGTGCGCGGCCCCGTCAACGCCGTGGCGCCCGAAGCCACGCGCAACGCGCACTTCACCGAGGTGCTCGCGAAGACCGTGCATCGCCCCGCGTTCCTGCCCGTGCCCGGCTTCGCGCTGAAGCTAGCGTTCGGCGAGCTAGGCCAGTCGCTGATCACCGGCGCCAACGTGCGCCCGCGCGTGCTCGAGCAAGTTGGCTTCCGCTTCGAATATCCGCGCTTGGAAGACGCGCTAGAAGCATTGGTCCGCTAGTCGGGTCGCGATCAGCGTACGCGAGGCGCCTTGGGCGAGTCGTAGCGTTTGCGCTGCTCGGCGAGATCGGCGGAGAGCTTCTCGGCGAGATCGGGGTGGTGCGTCGCTAGCATGCGGGCGGCGAAGTAGGCGGCGTTCTTGCTGCCGTCGATCGCCATCGTGGCGACGGGGATTCCCGGGGGCATCTGCACGGTGGCGAGCAGCGCGTCGAGGCCGTCGAGGCCGCCCGAGCCGAGCGGTACGCCGATCACGGGCAGCAGCGTCTGCGCGGCGACTGCACCCGCGAGATGATTCGCCATGCCCGCGCAGGCGATGAACACTTCCACGCCGCGCTTCGGTGCGTCGCGCACGTACTCGCTGACTTCTTCCGGCGTCCGGTGCGCGCTCAGCACCACCAGCTCGCTGGTGATTCCGAGCGCTTCGAGCACGTCCTGGGCTTTTTCGACCACGCCTAGGTCGTTCGGGCTGCCCGTCAAGATTCCCACAAGCGGTCTGCGTGCGCTTTTGGCCTGCTTCGGTTTTGCCATGTCTCGAGCTCCGGTCGGGGCTCGCCTTCTACCCGATCTGCGCCGGGTTGATCTACCCTTCCGACCCATGACGAAGAGACTCGTGCTCGCCCCGTGCGCCGTTTTGGCAATGACCGTGTTCGCGCTCGCCTGCGGAAAACAGACCGAGGCCCCCGCGCCCGAGGTCAAAGCCGCGCCCGAGGCCGAGCAGCAGGCCAAGCCCGAGCCCGTGCCGCCCGCGCCGCCGTCAGGCCCTGTGCTCGAAGCGCCCGCCGATCCCGACGAAGCCTGCGCGCGCATCGTCGTCGTCTCCTACAAGGGCGCCGAGCACGCGCCCGACGGCATGGCGCGCGAGAAGAGCGCGGCCCAAGCCCGTGCCGCGGAGCTGCTCAAAGACCCGCGCGCGACTCTGGATTTCGCGGTTCTCGCGAAGACCGATTCGGATGCCGGCAGCAGCGCACCGCGCGGCGGCATCATGGGCACGTACACCAAAGACACCTGGCCCGAGCTGCACGCAGCGATCAAAGATGCGGTGTTCGCGCTGAAGGTCAACGAGACGGCCGCACAAGTGGTCGACGCGCCGTACGGCTTCGTGCTGGTACAGCGCTGCAAGGTCGAGAAGCTGCACGCGCGCCACGTCTTGATTCGCTACAAGGGCGCGAAGAACGCGGGCCCCGAGATCAAGCGCAGCAAGGACGACGCGCGCAAGCGTGCTGTCGAGGTGCAGCAGAAGCTCAGCCAAGGCGACGACTTCGCCGCCACCGCCAAGAAGTACTCGGAGGACGGCAGCAAGGAGCGCGGCGGCGATATTGGCTCACCGGGTCGCGGCCGGCTCGCGCCCGAATTCGAAGACGCGCTGTTCGCGCTCAAGGTCGGCGAGCTCAGCACTGTGGTCGAGACCGAGTTCGGTTTCCACGTGCTCCAGCGCCTGCCCGACGAGCCTGTCGTGCCGAAGTGAGCCGGCTCAGCTGATCCGCGAGGCCATGGCCAGCTACCGGGCGGAGCACCTCGAGCGCCGTCGGCCGCTGCGCGAGCTGCCGCGCTTGGTCGGCCACAAGCCACTGCGGCCTCTGCCGTCGCGCGATCAAGCGTACGACGAGATCTTCGACCGTGAGTAACGCAGGTTCGGGCTCCTCGCGCCGTCGCGGCGTCGACACCCACGTGTTGATCTACGCGCACGTGCCGGCGCTGCCGGATCATCAGGACGTGCACCAGTTCCTGACCCGCGAGTTGCGCCGCGACGACGTCACGCTCGTGCTCACGCCCATGGTGCTGCACGAGCTGATCCACGTGATCACCGACAAGCGCCGCTTCGAGCCCCCCGTGAGCATGCCCGAGGCGCTGGCGCTGGCGCGCATGTACCTGGACGCCTCGAACGTCGAGTGTCTAGCGAGCGACGCCGAGAGCACCCTGCGCATGCTCGCCCTAGTCGACGAGCACAAGCTCGGCCGCAAGCGGATCGCGGACACACTGCTGGCCGCCACCCTGCTGCGCCACGGGGTGCACGAGCTGATCACCTGCCACGCCGCCGATTTCGCAGCCTTCGACGAGCTGAAGTGCATCGACCCGCGCAAGCCACGTGCGAAGTGAGCGAAGTAAGCGAAATCAGCAAAGCACGCGAACCAGGTCCCGGCCGGGAACCGAGTAAAACCCAGAGCTTGACAGCGGGCTTTGCGCGGATACTCTGCGCCACCTATTCCGAAATAGCTCAGTTGGTAGAGCAGGCGACTGTTAATCGCCGGGTCGTAGGTTCGAGTCCTACTTTCGGAGCCACTC
>JADGRF010000224.1 GCA_017881055.1 Sandaracinaceae bacterium | reverse complement strand
TCGCCCAGCGTGTACATGAGCGTGACGTTGCGATTGCCGCCGTAGCTGGGCCGGAACAGGTTCTTGATCAGCGGCTCGAGCTTCTTGTCGTGCAGGCGCTGATTGAGATAGCCGACGAACTCTTCCTTCTCGCGCGGCCCGACATAGTACAGATCGTTGTACGTGGGCGTGCTCGCCAGCGTGTCGAAGTACTTCTGCTGAACGCTCGGGCTCGAATCATCGAAGACGATGATGTCGACGCTGTGACCGTTGCGAAAGAAATGCTCGTCGTATTGGGCGACGGTCTCTCCGACTTCCTTGAGCCGATAGGTGGGGATCACGAAGGTCAAGCGGCCGTTGTTCATGGCTGCTCACCTCCGGAGCGTCGATCGTAGACGTGGTGGTCCCGCTCGGCGATGTGGCGCTGCAAGGCGACGACCGCGTGCAGCACGAAGCCGCGCATACCGAACACGATCATCATGAAACCAAGCGTCGGCTCGATGCCCCAGCGCATGCCACGCAGCAGCGTGAGTGCGATCGGGATGGCACCCACGATCACGAACAACCAATACAATACGATCGAGCCGTGGCCGTGTGCGGGCGCATGCTGCGCGTTCGTGATCATGACGAGCCTCCCCTGAACGAAGTGCGGTTGCAGTCTTGGCTCTGCCATTGAGCCTTCGTTTCAATACCCGCTGGCCCGTATGGCTGAGATCAAGATTGCGGCTAACGCGTCGGCTCGGCCGGGTGGGCCAACAAGACGCACGCCTGATCGCATTCCGGGAACTGAACGATCAGCTCGGCCTGCCGACTGCAGAACCTCTCGAGTCCGCTTGGCCGCGTCGTCGGATTGCAGGTCGTCTTCAACGTGCTCAGCGTGCGCTCGTACAGCGCTTGGCGCTCGGCCGTCGGAAGCTGCCGAATGGCGACTCCCTCGGCGTTGCGACCGATCGCCCAGAATACTGCAGCGCCCAGGATCACCGCGACGACGGCCACGTTCACGGCGACGCGCCGGGCCCCCGTTCGCGAGCCGAGCTCGGGTTGGTCGTGCGACGGTTGACTCGTACCCAGCGCGGGGTCGGGCACCGGCGCGTGAGGAAGAACGGCCCTGCTGGTCATAACTGACAGCGTAAGCAAGGCGCGTGCCCCGACGCGCTGCGCTGCGGCGCAGCCAGTTTCGGGCCGGGACTGGAGCCCGGTCGCAAGAAACAAGCGCGCGCTTTTTCGCGAAGAACTTGCGTCCGCGGGCCCGATCCCGCGCGCCTTGCGCGCACCCGGGTCAGTGCGCGATGCGCAACAGAGCGACACGCGCCTCCGTGACACCCGTCTCGCTCCCGGCGAGCAGCAAGCCGGTCGCCCCCATTTCCACGAGCATGCTTGCGACCAGCTGGCGCCGCGCCGCGTCGTGGCCGATCAAACCCTTGTACAGCTCGCACTGGATCGCGCGCTTCGGCATGCCCGGCGCGCCGTCCCAACCGGTCAAGCGCAGCGCGAGCTGGGTCCACACATAGCGGAGCGACACGCTGGCTGGGCCGGCTCCATCCTTCAGGATCTGTGCGACGTGCATGCGTCGATACAACTGCCCAGATGTGAACATCGATTCGAGCAAGAGGTCGAGATAGTAGTCCTCGCCCGCAACCGTGCTGCGCAGCAGCGCTTCGCAGTTCCCGTCGTGGCGTAGGACCTCGAGCAGCTTTTCGGCAGCGGCGTCGCTACCGCCGAGCAGCACCGCGAGCGCGGCGTAGGGGCGCGCGCGGTCGTCGTCGAGCAGCTCGATGAGCGCCGGATCGTTGGCTGGGTTCGCCGCGTAGCCGATCGTGAGCGCAGCCGCGAGCCTGACTGCGTGCGCTGCGTGATCCGCACGGAGCAGCGGCACGAGCTGAGTCGATAGCTGTGCATTGGGTGTGTTCCACAGCCCAGCGGCGTACGCAGCGCGGGCGCGCGCGTCGAGCCGAGCATCGGTGATCTTCGGCACGAGCAGCGTCGTGCACAGCGTAGCGTCCAACATCTGCGCCAGCGCTGCAGCTGCGGGAACAGCCAGACGCGGATCGTCGTTCGGGTCCTCGACGATCGTGATCAGCTCCCGAATCACACGTGGGTCGGACTTGTGGCTGAAGCATGCGAGGCCGGTGATCGCCTGCAGGCGCTTGCGATACGCCACGCCCGACGCAGCATTGGGGTGCGTAGAGTCCACGGCGGGGTCGCGCTCGAGCATGCCGACCACCGTCCGATACGCCACGTCGGCACGCAGGTGACCGTGCTCGATCTGCGGCCGCGGCGACCCCCGACGCGGACTCGGCGTCTGGGCCAGCGCTTGCAGACGGCGATCGTGCCAGGCGAAGCCGAGAGCATCCGGCGCGGTGATCGGAGCGTGTTGCGCGGGCAGCGAGAAGATCCAATCCATGAACATGACCGGCTCCCTTGGTTGGCTCACGTGCGCATGCGTCGCGCGTGTCTCGTTTACGTGTTACGCATGCGCGCATCACGACGGCATCTAGATGCGACGCGGGAGCCATCAAGAAAGTCTCAGGATCGCATCGGCGAGGCCGGGGCATGTGGATGTACGACGTCTTGATGCCGCGCTCCGGAAACAAGACAACTTCCAGATACGCGCGGGCGCACGTTGTGATCGTACGAGCCCCGTTATTCGGGGCCGCAGGCGCCGCGCAATGGCGCCGAAAAAGAGTGAGGTTGTCATGAAGAAGGTAGAAGTAACGATCCGGCCGCGCGATCTCGACCAGGTGAAGGAACAGCTCGGCGAGGCGGGCGTTCGAGGCGTAATCGCTTCGGAAGCCTCGTGTATCGGCACGTCAACTCATGCACGTCGCGTGTATCGCGGCACGACGTACGCGGTCGACGCGGATCCGTGCGTTCGACTCGCCGTGGTGGTGACCGACGAGCAACTCGATCGTGTCATCGACATTCTGAGACCGGCCGCGGAGCACGGACCGGCGCTCGAGGGAGCGATGGTGGTGATGGGAATCGAGCAAGCGCTGCGCGGTGCAGCTCGCACGAGCAGCGTCGCGAAAGCGCCGCAGCGCGTGAGCGAGAAGCAAGGCACGAGCACGCTCGGTGCTCTTCGGTCGGCTGACGTCCACGGGCACTGAGCTGACGAAGCTCGCTCGTTCGAAAACGGGAACGCCGTAATCCTCCCGGGTTGCGGCGTCCTTTCTTCGTGCGCGGCCGGAACGCGCCAAGAAACGCTTCTCGCATGCCCGCGTTTCGTGCGTATCCTCGGTCATGCGATTTTGGTCGTTGCTGGTGCTTTCCATCGGCCTCGCGATGGACGCGGCGGCGGCCTCGGCGAGCCTGGGCCTGGCAGTGAAGCGCCTGGTGCCTCGGC
>JADGRF010000028.1 GCA_017881055.1 Sandaracinaceae bacterium | reverse complement strand
TCTGCGGCCGTGCACTGCACGCACGCATGCCCGCTGGTATCACAGACCGGGGTCGTGCCTTTGCACGCGGCGTGCTCTGCGGCCGTGCACTGCACGCAATGACTCGATGCCACGTCGCAAGCGGGCGTGTTGCCACCACAAGTCTTCCCGCACGGGCCCGCGTCGGTTCCCACGTTCGCATCCCCGGCGTCACCTGCGTCG
The DNA here is from genome assembly GCA_017881055.1 of Sandaracinaceae bacterium. Classification (GTDB taxonomy): domain Bacteria; phylum Myxococcota_A; class Polyangia; order Polyangiales; family JAFGIB01; genus JADGRF01. Next base: position 27,393 of record JADGRF010000028.1, on the reverse strand, counting down.
CCGCCACCACCGCCGCCGCCGTCCGCGCCGGCGTCTTTCCCAGCGTCGTGGCTCGCGTCGCCTGTCGTTACACGCCCGTCGCCAGCACTCATCGCATCCTGCGCTGCGTCTTTCTGGCCGCCCCCCGAATCCACCTTGCAGGTGCCGCAGTAGCCGGGGTCGGTCTTGTAGTCGACGCAGGCGGCTGTCGACGCGAGGCAACCGAACGCCAGCGCAAACGCTAGACGTGCTGCGCTTTCGGCCGGCCGCTGCGCTTGCGATGAAGATGCTCGAGTAGCGATGCGCATAATCACAGTTCCTCTTCGCGCCTAGAACGTGCCACGTACGTCGAGCTCGGTGCTTTGCGAGAGCTGCTCGCTGTGCGAGCGCAGCGGCTGAACCACCAGCACCACGCCGCCGCCGCTGAGCGCGGCGGAGCCCAGAACCAGGCTGGTCCAGAAGTTGAGGCCGAGCGCGGCTCGTTTGCTGCAACGCCCCTCGGGGTCACGGTTTCCTTCACACGTGCCGCTGTGGGCACCGGTGTAGATTGCGTTCGCCAGCAGGGGGATTGCCACAGCACCGAGGACGGCCGCAAGCACATAGTTGGCTGGCCGATTCGGTCGGACGATGTCGCGCTGTGCGGATGAAGCAGCGGTGTCGCCGGTGGTGTATGCGGCCGTCAGCTGCGGGTTGGCTTGCGGGTTGGCTTGCGGCGCGGCGAGCGTTCGTTCCAACACGATCTTGTGCACGACGGGCGCTTCCGATTGCGTCGGGACTTCGATGAAGCGCGTGGCGGTGACGTAGCCGGGTGTCTCGATGGTGACGAGATGGTTACCCGGAGCTAGGTCGAGCGTGGCGGGCGAGGGACCGACCGGCGATTGATCGACACGTACGGTGGCCTCGGCGGGCTCGGACTCGATGCGAACACGCACGTCGTGTCTGCGCTCCGTGTCGGCCAGCGCTTGTTCCAGCGCGCGCGTCGCCGTGCTGGCAATGCCCGTCTTGTCGACGACCAGCTCGGCTTGGCCGTAGCTCTGCTTGCGGCGCACGTAGACCAGGACTCGCGGCTCGGCGCCCGTGTGTTGCCAGAGGGCCAGCGAGATCACAGCGTCGCTCTGGAGTGTTTGAAGCGCAAGCTCGGGATCGCAGGTGACGGCGTCGCGGCAGCCGTCGGGTGCGCGCTTATCGAGCGTGGCGTTGACTTGCTCCGTGGGCACGACGTCGTAGCCGCGCTTGCGCAAGGCGCTGATCAGCGCGCGCGTGGCTTCTTCGCGTTGCGCGTTCGGTAGCGAGAGCGCAGGCGCTTGCGTGGTGGGTAAGAGCGCGACGCGGCTACCGCTGGGCAGTGCCCGGAATGCGTCGGCGCGCACGGGCACCGCGTGCAAGCACGAGCAGAAGAGCACGGAGCTGATGAGCACACGCCGAACGAGCTCGAGGGCCACAGGCCGCATGATCAGAAGACTCCTCTAATTTGGATGCCTGACGATGCACGGTCAGCCTGGGCGCTGACCTGCACATGCGACTCGGGCATGCGCACGACGTTGCGGACGAGGTACGTGAGCGGGACGCCGAGCAGCGGGAGCGCGTTGAGCGCGAGCGTCGAGCCGAACTGGCTGTCAGCAGTGAACGCTTGGCAGGCGACGTGCGGATCGAAGATGTCGCAGTGCGTGCCGCCGAGCGCGAAACCGAGGCCAGTGATGCCGACGGCAGCACCCGCGGCACCCACGCCCCATGCCCATGCGGGTACGCGCTCGGCGCTGGGCAGCCAGAAGTAGTCCGAGATGGTGAGCGCTCCGGCGCCGAGGCCGGTGACCAAGAGCGACGCGGTGCCCTGGTTGTGAAACGTGTCGAGCTTGGAGAACGTGACGCCCTGCGGATAGAGCGCTCGGCGAACGTCTTGTCGCTCGGCGTACATGACCCAGCCTGCCACCATGCCGCCAGCCCCGACTACGGCGAGCGGCACCGCGATCGCGAGCTTGGTTTCCCGCGGTGCGCGGTCCGTGGTGTCGGTTTCGGCCGCTTGCAGCATCGCATCCGTGCCGGCGTGGACCGGTGCAGCTAACGGCAGCGGGTGCGGCAGGATCTCGGGATGCAAGAGCTTGTTGACGGCCTCGCTGAGGGCTGCTGGGTCGTAGCCCGCACCGGTCTTGAACGAGAGCTCTGCCACGGCTTGCGACGTGGCGCCGACGATCCTGCGTAGGCTGACGTGCTCGCCGCCCTCGTCGTGCGCTATCCAGAGCACCGCGACGTCCTCGCGATCGAGCACGTGTGCAACGGTCTTGGCGTCTGCATCGCTGTGAGCTTTGCGTGCGGCGTCGTCTGCATAGGCGAGCGACAAGGCCTTGCGCGTGCTCACGGCGCGGTCGAACTCCGGATCGATGAGCAAGTGGTTGCTGCCGGGATGGAGCTCGATCTCGTGGATGCGGCTCGGGCTGCCTTCGTCGCACTCAAGCTGCACACGCGTCATGCCGGAGCGCACGTCGCTGAAGCTCATCGGGCTCTTGCCGACCTCGATGCCGTTCAGGCGCACGCCGCAGCCCACGCGCGAACCGCTCTGCACGAGCAGCGTGGTGCTCTGCATTTGGCCGAGGCGCAGCGTGGCTTGATCGAACAGCTCGCGCAGCTCGGGCGGATACGCACGGCCCTCGGGTCGAAACCCGGGGAACGAGCGCGAACAGTCCAGCATTTGTCGCAGCGCGCGCTGGTGCTCGTTCCCCCGCTCCCACAGGTACGCAGCGATCAAGCAGTTGTCGAAGATCTTGCGCGCGCGTGCGGCTTCGCGGTTGAGGTAGTCGCGCGCCGGGCCGCTCAGCGCATAGACGCCCTCCATGGCTTGCTGCGCCTGCACCAGCTCGCCGAGCGCGAGGTGCCGCGCGGCTTCACCGACTCGACGCAGCAGGCGCGACATCTCGTCGTTGTTCAGCTCGACGGGCTCGGAGGAGTGATTGCTGTCGAACAGCGCGGCCCCTGCGGGGCTTCCCAGCACGTCTTGGCCTTCCGCGCGCAGTGCGTCCTCTAGCGGTGTGCTGAGCGCGAGCGTGTTTCGATCCTGCGCGTCGGTGGCAAGCACGGGTACGACGAGCCAGCGGTGTGGCGTGCGCGCGTGCTTGTCGCGAGATTGGTCTTCTGCGTGGGCGCGCTGTGCCACCAGCACGAGGCTGAGCGTGCAAATCATGAAGCAGAACGAAAGACGACAGCGATTCGTGCTCATCGGAGCCTCATCGGGCAGGTGGCGAAAGAGTTGCGTCGGAAACTTCCGGGTTGCGACTCGGCGTGAATTCGAGAACGAGCTGGCGATGCTCGCCGGCCCGCACGCGCACCTCTTTGTGAACGAGGGGCGAGTCGGAGCCGCCCTCCAAGGTGTGTCGCCCCGCGGGCAGAGTGATCGTCACGGGCGACCAGCCGAGCAACTTGCCGTCGACCCAGACCTGTCCGATCGGAATCGTTCCGATGCGCAGGGTGGCGGCTTCAGCCCGTGCCGCATGCTCGGCGTCCGGGGGCGTTGGCGTTGCGTCTTTCGCGGGGCTCGACGCGCGCTGCGGACTCGGCTTGAGTGCTGCGTTCGCGTGCACGAGCTGCTCCCCGGTCTTTGCCACGGTGGCAGCTGACGGAGGTGGAGCACTGGCGGCCGACGCGCTTGGCCTCGTGGCCGGAGCGTCGATGCGCCCTGGGTTGATCAACGTTGCCGATCGCGCCGCCGCTGACGGCGGCAGCGCGGGTGGAGTTGCAGTCGCGTGCGCGGTCGCGCGTGCCGGCTCGTGCCCAGGTTGCACGCGCTCGAACCAGCCGATCGCCACGGCGCCGAGCAGCACCGACGACAACCCCAGCGCGGCCCACGCGCCGCGGCTCACTGCCCGGAAGAACGGTTTGCCCGCAGCTGCGCTGCCCGCCCGGCGTCCGCCCGCTGGCTGCGTCTCCGCACTCGGGTCCGCCGCTGGCGCTGAGCGTCGTGCTCGCCACTGACGCGACTGCTCCACGCTCTTCTCGACGTCGGGTACTTCCGCGGTGGACAGCGTCTCGTGCGGCCGCGCGTCGCGCGCGAAGTCTCCGAGTTGGCGATAGGTGATCACGCCTGGACTAAAACGCGCGAGCGCATCGATCAACGCGTCTGCGCTCGCAAAGCGGTCCTTCTTCTCCACGGCGAGCAGCTTCTCGACCACCAGCGCCAGCCCGCCCGGCACGTCGGGCGCGGCTTCCACGAGCGGCACACGGTCGCCGGTGCTCAAGCGCACGATCGTCTCGGCGTCGGTCTGACCGTCGAACGGCCTGCGCCCGGCGAGCAGCTCGTAGCAGACGATGCCGAGCGAGAAGAGGTCGCTGCGTTCGTCGAGCGGGTCGCCGCGCGTCTGCTCCGGTGACATGTAGCAAACCTTGCCGCGCACCGTGCTGCTCTTGGGTTCGACCTCGGACTGGATCGCGCGCGCGATGCCGAAGTCCGTGAGCTTGATCTCGCCTGCATACGAGACGAGCACGTTCGACGGTGAGATGTCGCGATGCACGATGCCTGCCGGCGTGCCGTGGCGCGTGCGCGTGTGCGCAAACGCCAGCGCTTTGCCGAGCTCGAGCGCAATCAGGACGACCACGCTGGCCGGCAGCTTGTGGTTCGGCGCGGCGTTCAACAGGCCACGCAGATCGACGCCGTCCACGAGCTCGAGCACGATGTACCCGCGATCGTGGTCGACGTCGATCACGCCGACGATGTTGCTGTGGCGCAGCGAGGCCGCGATGCTTGCTTCGCGTAGAAACAGCGTCTTGAAGTTCGGGTCGTTGCGATGCTGGGGCGAGACGAACTTCATGCACACGCGCTGCTCGAAGCCTGCTGCTCCGCGCTGCACGGCGAGGAACGTCTCGGCCATGCCACCGGCGCCCAGCTTGCGGACGCAGGTGTACGGCCCGAACTGATCGCCAACATCAACCGTCGCATTCGACCCCGGGAAAAGACTGATCACAGTCGTTGCACGGGACAGGCGCCGAAGCTGCATGGTCTAGGGCAATCCGTATACGGTCGTGGGTGAAGAGCGCTGCGTCATACTGCCGTCACCGATCTCGCCGCTGGCGTTGCGCCCCCAGCACTGCGTCTGGCCGTTCGCGCGACGCACGCAGGTGTGGTAGGCGCTGGCAGCGATGTCGATCGCGTCGGTCAAGCCCGGCATGCTCTTCGGGGTCGTGACGATGACCGCGGTGTTAGGCGATGGGCTACCGAGCACGCCGTACTGATCGAGGCCCGCGCACATCACCTCGCCGGTGGTCAAGATCGCGCAGACGTGCGAAACGCCCGCGGCGATCTGCGTCGCGCCGTACAAGCCGAACGAGTTCGCCTTGCCCATGGTGCTCGCGTCGGTCATGTCGATGATGCCAGCCAGGCTTACGTAGGACCTCGGGCCCCAGCAGTAGACGTGGCCGAACTTGTCGAGCGCGCAGATCAGGTTGTCGTTGGCGGAGCCGGTCGGAGCCGTTGGCGCGGCGCCGACCACGACCTGCACGATGTCTGACAGGACGCTGCCGTCCGATAGATGCACGATCCGCGTTGGTGTCGACGACAGGTTGCCCCAGCAGTACACCTGGCCGTTCTTCGTGAGCGCGCAGGCCTCGTGGCCGCCGGTCTCCACGGCGGACGCAGTGCCCGCGGGGATGTTGTCGACTTGAACGGGAGTCTCGATCGAGGTGACCGTGGTGCGACTGTTGCCGAGCTGATAGCGATCGTTACGACCCCAGCACCAGACGTTTCCGCCTTGCACCGCGCAGGTGAATTGATTGCCCGCTGCGACATCGGTCACGCCGGGTAGGCTCATTGCGAAGCGCGCGCCCGCTGCGACCGTGCTGGTGGTGCCGAGCTGGTACGCGTCGTTGTTGCCCCAGCAGATAACCTGGTCGCCCGAGGTCGGGATGGCGCAGGTGTGGAAGCCACCCAACGAGACGTCGCTGGCGACGAGTGACGTTGCTGCCACGGGCTTCAGCACGTACGTGCTGCTCACCGTCGGGTTGCCTAGCAAGCGCAGATCCCAGCTGAAACTCGCGTAGTTGTTGAGCCCCCAACACGCGAGGTTGCTGCCCGACGTGGTTGCCGTGAACGCGCACGAGTCCTCGCCACCGAGCACCAGGCGCTTCGCCTTCTGTTCGCACGCGCCGGCCACGCAGTTCCCTGCGCAGGTCACGCCGCAGGCGCCGCAGTTGTTCTTGTCGCTCGATGTGTCGACCTCGCAGCCATTCGCCGGCGCCTTGTCGCAGTCGATGAAATGGGCGGCGCAGGTACACGTGGGCTGCGGGCCGGTGGTTCCGTTGGAGCAGACCATGTTGGGGCTGCATGCCGGTGGGTCGCTCAGGTTCAGCGGCTGGCACACGTCACGCGTGCAGGTCAGCCCGTCGCCGATGTAGCCCTGCGGGCATGTGCACACGGCCTTCTTGGCCTTGACGGTGCAGTTGGCGATAGCCGCGCAGCTTGCCACTGCACACGGATCGGTCGGACCGGCATCGCTACCGGCATCTGTGCCCGCGTCTTCGTCATCGACACTCCCGTCGTTGCCGTGCGGCTTTGTGTGACTGCCACCGCTACTCGCACCGCCGACGGTGCCCGCGTCTTTGTGCGTGACGGGCCTCACGGCTGCGTCGCCACCGCCGCCTCCGTTCGCCGTCTCGCCCGCGTCTCCGCCACGCAACGCGCCGTTGGCCGAAATGCACACACCGTTCATGGTCACGGTGTTCTTGGGGCAGCTGGACTTCGCGCAGCCCACGCAAACCAACAAACCGACTACGAATGTAAAAGAATACGAGCGCTTCATGGACTTGTCCTCGGGTCGAAGGGTATGCCCGTCCCCAACCCCGTTAGGCGCAGGGGCAGCTGGGCTGCCGCTGCATCGACCGCGCGCGGAAACAGTTGCGCGCGCTCGAGGCCTCCCCCTCGCGATCGTGCAAACGGTTACTTCAAGCGCAGATCGATCGCCAGCGCGAATCCGCCGAGTGCGTCACAAAAATTGTGATCCGGCCGCAACGTTGCACTGTTGCTACGCGCACGTGCTGCGAATCGTGACAAACCGTGAACTTGCTCACGAAACGGTCGTCACTTCACTTTCGTGACAGTGGCCATCTGACGCGCGGGCGCCTTGCTCGGAGCTGCCGCCGCAGCAGCCGGCGCTGCCTTCGCGAACTTTGCCGCTGTCGGCTGCAGGCGCTCGCCCACGAAGTCGGTCACGAGGTAGATCGACTCGTTGCCTTCGCGCATCAAGTAGTAGCTGCTGTCCTGCTTTTTACCGATGCGCAGCGTGATCTCCTGCGCGCCTTTTTCGTCCGACGTGCCGATCTTCAGCGTGGCGATCGGAGCTGCACCGACGCCGACGGAATCCGCGGTCACACCGGGCGCGGCGAAGTCCATGGCGGTCAGGCTAGTTGCGCTGCCCAGGATCGACTTCACCTGCGCGCCCTCGAAGTCGGCGATCGGCTTCTCGCCGGGAGCTTGCTTCCAGTCCTTGCCGTCCGACACGAACAGGAAGGTGCCGTTCGGGCTCTGGAACACGGCGTCTTTCACGGTGTCGAGCGGGACGTCGACCACGCTGCGGTCGCGCCAGTCCTTCACGTCCTTCTCGAACGCGAACTTGACGGGGCCCTTGACGAGCGCGGCCATCACGGCGCTCTTCTCTTTGACCACGGTGTTGCCGCTACGCGAGGTGCCGATCAGCAGATCGATGATCGTGTTCGCCTTCTGGCGGGCGACCACGTGTGCAGCTTTCGCGTCGTCGAGCTCGAGGAGCGCGTAGTTGTCGGCCTTGGTCGCGGCCACCCCGATCACGTCGAGCTCCGAGAGCTTGGAGACCGCCGTCTCCACCGCGTTTTGATCGGCCGCTGCATCGACCGGCGTCGTCAGCCGCCACCGCTTGTCCTTCAGCACGAGCTTGATCGCGGGCTTGCCGGGAATGCTCACGTCGAGTGAATCGACTGTGCCCTTCGTGACCTTCGGCAACGTGACGGTCACGTCCGCGGGCCGGTCGTCCTCTTTTTCGCGTGCCTTCCACTGCCACACGGTGATCCCGAGCAGCGCGATGAGCAGGGCGAAAGCAGTCAGCAGTCGATTGCCGGACATCGTTATCTCTCCAAAGACTTCTTATAGCTTGAGGTTCTTGCGGCGCGCGCTGCGCACGCGCCAGCGAACCACACCGAACATCGCGAACGCGAAGGGCACCAGCAGCGTGTTGCCCCACTTGTACATGCTCTTCTTCTGTTCCCACACGACTACGGCCGCCTTGCGGTCTTCGAGCGCCTTCTGGGCCTTGCTCTCGTCTTGTTCCTGCACCGCTTGGCGGATCGTGTTCTCCGCTTCCTTCACGTTGCTCGGAACACGCAGCGCCGGGTCCTCGACGTTCTTCGCGCGGATGGCGATGAGGTCGCTGTCCTGTGCGAGCCAGTCGATGGCGTTGAGCGCAAACGCTGCGCCGCCGCCAGCTGGAACCTCGTGAGCACCCGGCTGCTGCGCGGGCAGGAACTCGTCGCGCATCGAGAAGCCGGAGCCGAACACCAAGACGTGCACGGGCTTTTCGGCGCGTGCGGGCGCCTTGATGCTGGCGGCTGCCGCGTCGCCGCTCGGCGCTTCGGCCTTCGCGAATGCCGAAGGCAGCTGACCTTCGATCGCTACGCCGAGCGCAAACGGCCCTTGATAGCCGGGCACTTCCCAACGATCGCGCGACTTCAGATCGATCGTCGCGCCATCCATGATCCACGCTTGCTTGGTCGACTGCGCGAGGATCACGCGCTTGACGTCTTTGTCGGCCTTGAGGGCATCGTTGAAGCCGAGCGGCGACACGTACGGCAAGCCGATCTGATCGAGCCGGAACAGCACCGGGTGACGGCGCTGATAGTCCTGGAACGTGACGATCGGCACGGGCGGGTAGGGCACCTGAATCGCCATGCCCAGGCTCGTGGGCATGCGCGCGCGACCGCACTGCGCATCGGCCACGATGCCGTTCTTGATCTTCACGCCCCACTTCTCGAGCAGCTTGTTGAGGCCGGGGCTGAACGCCGTGCCCGACGGCATGCCTTGGCTGGCCTCGACCTTGATCGCGCCGCCGAACACGCCGAGCGAGCCGCCGTGCATCACGTACTGATCGATGTAGCGCAGCTCGGTCTCCGTGAACGCGGTCTCGGGCTGCACGATCAAGAGCGCCTTGAGGTCCTTCGGGATCTCCTTGGTCACATCGACGTCTTGCACGTCGTAGGTCGGCAGGTACGCGCGGATGGTCTGCGTGTGGCTGCCGTGCGGCGGCTGCTGCATCATCTGCATCGGGTTCTGCTGCGGCTCGATGTTGTGTCCGGAGACGATACCGATCTTCACCTTCTCGCCGCTCATCTCTTTGATCAGCTGCGTCAGCTGGTACTCGAGACCGTCGGTCGACTCGATGTGGCTGATCGCGCGCGAGTCCGCGAGGTACTTGATCGAGAGGCCCCGATAGCCTTCGACCGCGGTGAAGCTGTCGCTCTCGAACTTCTGATCCTGCACCTTCACGACGCCGTCGGCTTCGGCCTTCTGCTTGTCCTCGTCTTTGACCGGATGCACGATGCGCACCGAGATCTTGCCGTGCGAAGCCTCTTTGTACTCGGTGAGCAGGTCGCGCACGTAGCGCTCGGTGGCGTTGTAGGGCGGCGGCAGATCGGCGCTGAAGTAGCCGACGATCTCCATGCGGTCCTTGAGCGCGCCGGCCAGGCGCAGCGAGCCCTTGGACAGCGAGTACTGCTCCTTCTCGGTCGTGTCGGTGCGGGCGTAGAAGAACAGGCCGAGCACGTTGCACAGCACCAGGATGCCGCCGACGATCAGGAGAAATGCGGCCGATTCGCTGGCCGCGCGCGCTTGCTGTTTCTTGCTCATGATCAGCTCCAGCGCCGGCTTTCGAGCGAGCGGAATGCCAGCGCGAGGCTGAAGCCGATCACCGAAAGGAAGTAGATGACGTTACGCGTGTCGATCACGCCGCGCGCCATGTCGTCGAAGTGATAGTCGAACGACAGCCACTCGACGATCGACGCCACACCCGGCGGAAGGAAGAGCAGAAAGCGCGACATGAACAGGAACGCGAAGCAGATCACGGCGCTCGTGAAGAATGCGACCAGTTGGTTGTCGGTCCAGCTCGAGGCGAGCACACCGATAGCGAGCATCGCGCCGCCTTCGAGCAAGAGCGCACCGTAGCCGCTCAGCGCCGGACCCCAGTCGAGGTGACCGAGTGACGACACGCTGAGCGGATACGCCAGCGTGCACAGCATCAACACCGCCAAGAGGCCGAACGCCGCGAGATACTTGCCGAGGATCACTTCGGTGTCGCGCACCGGCATGGTCAGCAGGATCTCGATCGTGCCCGTGCGCTTTTCCTCCGCGAGCAAGCCCATGGTGAGCGCGGGCGCGGTGGGCAGGAGCAGGAACGCCATCAAGTCGAACATGCCGCGCACGGTGGCGCGGTTGGCGATGAAGAAGGGGCTCCAGAAGAACATGCCCATGACGAGCAGGAACAGGCACACGACGATGTATGCGACGGGGCCGTTGAAGTAGCCGCGAAATTCACGCTTCGCGATGGTGAGGGTTCGATTCATGGTGATCTCTCGGAGGCGGTCAGGCGGCAGCTTTGTCGCGCGTGTCGCGCGGGTCGCGTGCGTCAGTGGAAGGTTTGTCGGAGCCGGTGGTCAGCTCGCGGAACACTTGCTCGAGATTCTGGCCCTCGCGACGCAAGCCGACGAGGGTGTAGCCCTTGTCGACCGCGGTCTTGAACAACAGCGGACGCAGATCTTCGTCGGTCTTCGGAATGATCTCGAAGCTGAGCTCGCCGTCGCCGGCGTCCTCGAGCTTGCGCACACGCTCGATGCCGCTGAGGGCCGCAAAGGTCTGCTCGCAGGCAAGCGCGAGCGCGCTGTCTTTCCCGAGCACGTTCACCACGCAGCGGCTCTTGCCGGCGCGATCGCGCAGGCCTTCCGGCGTGTCGTCGGCGACGATGCGGCCCTTCGAGATGATCAGCACGCGGTTGCACGCGATCTGCACCTCGGTGAGGTTGTGCGTGGACAGAATCACGGTGCGCTGCCGCCCTATGTCTTTGATCAAGTCGCGGATCTCCACGGCTTGGTTCGGATCGAGACCGCTCATCGGCTCGTCCAAGATCAGGATCGGTGGCTCGTGGATCAGGGCTTGCGCGAGGCCGACGCGCTGGCGGTAGCCTTTGGACAGCGCGCGAATCTGTTTGCCGATCACGTCGCCGAGGCCCGTCTCGTCGACCACGACCTTCACGCGCTTGCGTACGTCCGCGCCCGCGAGGCCGCGGATCTCGGCGGCGTACTCGAGGTACTCCAGCACGAGCATGTCCTGATAGAGCGCGGTGCTCTCCGGCAAGTAGCCGATCGAGCGGCGCACGCCGATCGAGTCGGTCGTGATGTCGCACCCGTTCACCTTCGCGCTGCCCTCGGAGGGCGACGTGAAGCAGGTGAGGATTTTCATCGTGGTCGACTTGCCCGCGCCGTTCGGGCCCAGAAAGCCGAGCACCTCACCGCGGCGAACTTCCATGCTGACGCGATCGATCGCGAGCACGCCGTCGTAGCGTTTGGTCAGGCCCTGGGCTTCAATCATCACGTCGCTCATCGAACCCTCGTCTTCTCGTGTGCACACCCATGCGTCGGCGGGTAGATCCGCGCGACCCGGCCGCGATGTCTCGCGACCTCGGGGCAATACCACCCGGTGCGGCGGCATCGTAACCGCATGCCTCGGTCAGTCAAGCTCGCCTGATGTCGCGGTTAACCGGAAGCTTCACGGGTTATTCCGCGAAGATGAGCACTGGCGCGCCGGTTGGCCTCACCGAACGTATGTCCAGTCGACCTCGGGCTTGCGTTCCAGATGCACGTGGTTGCCGTGCGCGCGATCGCGGTGCGGGGTGACCACCACCTGGAAGAGCTTCTCGTCGATGGCGTCGCAGGTGACAGTCCGCAATAACCGTGAGCCGAAGCCTTCGTCGGCGCGCATCGGACACGGTGAGCCGCCGTGCTCGCGGCCTTCCCAGTCGGTGAGCACGTCGTAGCGCGTTCCGTCCTGCAGAAAGAAGCGTGCGGCATCGATGGCGAGGCCGTGCGCGTGACCGCTGACTCGGCCGTCGCCCGCCACGTGCGCACCGGGGCGATACATCGAGTAGTGCTCGACGCGCACGACGCCGCGCGAGTGCAGGTCGCGAGCCCAGTCGATCAGCGAGAGCGCGAGTCGGCAGTCGAGGATCGCGTGCATGGGGTTCTTGTCCGAGGACTCGAACAGCACGCCTTCGATCGGGCCCTGCAGGCGCATCGGCATGGCTACGCCGTCGGCCGCAGGGATCTCGAAGCGAACGCCGGCAGCGCGCAGTGCTTCGTAGCAAGCTTCGGGTGTGCCGTCGGGCGCGGGTGGCGCAAGCTCTACGGAAGGCGGTGCGAGCACCGAGCCGCGGCGCGGCTTGGCCTGTAGGGTCCGCGTTCGTGTCCGGGTCTGCACTGCCGCGTCGTCGCGGCTCGAGCGCGTCGAGCTGCGAGGCGCATCGCTGCGAGCTTGCGGCGCGTCCGCGTACGCGAAGCGCGAGCGCCCAGCGCGGGCATCGCTCGGTCCTTGATTGAACAGCGGGAACGCGCAACCGCTCGCGCAAACGAGCAGAAACGGCACCAGCGTGCGTACAGGTAGGCCCACACACTCGGAATGCGCCCACTCGCCTCAGGCGTCAAAAAAGCCGCTCGACGCAGCTGCCCCGAGCTCGGCGGCGCGGCGCTACTGAGCGTGCAGGTTCGAGAGAACGAACTGCAGGCGCAGGCCCGCCAGGTTCGGCAGCTCGGCCACGGCGCGACCGCCGCTGACCTTGGCGTTCTCGTACTGCCACTTGGTGCGCGTGCTGTCTTCGGCTCCGGCCACCTCGCCCTCGTCGATCTCGTAGGCGATCGCAGGCTCGCCCCAACCCTCGGGCAGCGCGCCGAGCGGTAGCGACACGGTGATCGAGCGACCCGCGGGCGCATCGACACTGGGCGCGAACGTGAAGGTCGGTCCGATCGCCTTCTCGCTCTCTTTGTTGTGAAAGGCGGTGGTCTTCTGCGCGATCTTGAGCACGAATTCCTGGCCACCCTGAACGGCGCCCGGCGGAACCTCGACGCGCGGACCTTCGTTCAGCTCGAGCGTGCCCCCGGGTGGTCCGAGCACTGCGGCCACCGAGCCGCTGCCCTGCTTACGCACCACGCTGTTCGGTGCGGCCACGCGCTCGTCGTGATCGCCGTCTTCATCGTTCGCGTCATTTGCACCGTGTGCACCGTGTGCACCGTGCGCGGACTTGGCACCCGGCGCCGAGCCTGCTGCACCACCGCAGCCGGCACCCGAGAGGACCAGCACACCGACTGCCGAGAGCAGCATCCACGTGAGAAGAAAGGGCGTGTTCGAGCGACTCATGATTTCCTCCCCGTGCTCGTGTGCCGCGAGCGGGCGCTGCGAGCGGCTGGAGCATAGGTGTGCCGCGCAAAAAGCACCAGTGCCGCGAGCGGGGACGGGCGGGGCCATGCGATTGAACGCGCGAACGGACAAAGGAGTGATAAGTCCGCAGCTTCGGCTACGCTTGGCAGGATGACGAGTGCCGCTGATGTCGCCGAGGAGCCTGAGCCTGAGCCTGAGCTTGTGCCTGATCGAGCGCTCGTTCGGCTGGCTGGCGCGGGCACACCTGCTTGGCTCGCCCGGGTGGGCCGGTTCGGGCAGCGCGTGCTCGAGCTGTTCCCATGGACGCCTCTTGGTCTCGGGCTCGCCGTGGCATCGTACGGCGCCCTGCGTGCGCTTGCCTACGCGCAGCTCGACCTCGTCTGGTTCGTGACCGGTGCCGCAGCGCTCGGCCTGTGCGCGCTGGCGCCGCTGTTCGTGATTGGCGGCGCAATTCACTTGCGCTTGGCCGTGCGTAAGCTGCCACCCGCGGATGCGCTCACGCTCGAAACAGGCGTATCTTCGAGCACGGGCTTTTCGCTGCCGTCGCTGAGGTTCTTACCGTTCACGCAGGTGCGCTGGCAGTGGCTCTCGCCGAGCGATGCCCGCATCACGCTCGAACCGCAGGGCGGGCTTTTGCGCGAGCAGGTCGTGCTCGCGGAGCGCGGTCGTCACACGCAGATCGAGCGGCGCGTGAGCGTCGAGGATCCGTTCGGCCTGTCGCGCGTGTCGTTTCGCCTGCGCAGTGCGTGCGCGATCCGCGTGCTGCCGCGCTTGGACGGGCTATCGCACCTGCCTTCGCTGGTGTCGCTCTCTGCCGGCGCCGAGCTCCCGCACCCGATGGGCTTGGAAGACGGCGATCGTCTGGAGCTGCAGCGCTACGCCCCGGGCGACCCGGCGCGCTTCATTCACTGGAAGGTGTTCGCGCGCACGCGGCGCTTGATGGTCCGTAAGCCGGAGCGCGCGGTGGCAATCGCTCGGCGTTCGGCGGCGTTCTACCTTGCGGGCCCCGACGACGACGCGACCGCAGCGGTTGCGCGCTTGGCGATCTCACGCGAGCTGCTGGGTCGTGAGTGGGTGTTCGGCACGGATCGCGACGCCGCCGGTAGCTCGCAGATCGAGCCGGCGCTCGGCTCGTTGATCGAATCTGTCGGTTCCCGTGACGGCGCCGGCCGTGGCTTGTCGGCGTTCTTGGCCGAGGTCGAAAAGCGCGGCCCGGCCAGCGTGATCGTGTTTGCGCCTAGCGAGCCGGGTCCGTGGATCGAGCTGGTCAGCTCGGTCGCTCGCCGCCGTCAGCTGCGGGTCGTGATCGGCGTCGACGGCGTCGCCACGCGCACGCCGGCGCCGCTCTGGTCGCGCTTGCTCACCTCCGCGGTGTCGACGAGCGGCGCGTCGGCGTCGGCGCTCGAAGGCGTGCTCGGCGCGCTGGCTCGCGCAGGCGTCGCGGTCAGCTTGCTCGATCGCAAGACGGGGCGCCTGCTCGGTGAGCAGGAGCGGCGCGCGCTGCTCTCGGCTGCACGCTTTTCGGGTCGTCGCCCGGCACTGCGGGGTGCGGCGTGACCGACGAGGCCCGTCGCGCTTCGTACGCGTCCCTGGGCGCGTTCATCGCGCCGTTGATCTACGGCCTCTCCGCTGGCGTGTTCTTCTACCCGTTCTCCGAGCTCAGCGTCGCCGGCGCCGCGCTGGGCTTCGCCTGCGTCGGTGCGCTCTTGGCCATCCCGCTCGCGCGCACTCGCCTACGTACGCCCGTCATCGCGCTGCTCGGCGTGCTCGGCGTCTTGGCTGCGGGCGGCCTGCACGGCACGCTCGACGACGCGCTCTGGTTCTCTCGCGTGTTCGGGCCCGCGCAGGCGCTGCTGCTCGCCAACTTGATCGGCGCGAGCGTCGCGAGCCTCGCGTGCTCGACCAGTCTGCGCACGCTCGCGCTGCGCCGCCGCATCTTCTCGCTGCTCGAAGTGCTATTCGTCGGCGCCGCCTTTGCCGAGCTGGTCGTCGCGCATCGCTTCGGCGCGATCAACCGGCCGTTCGAGTTGGCAGACTCGATCATCGCGCAGGGTGGTGACCCGACGGTGGCGCTCCTGCTGATCGGCGCGCTCTCGGGTGCGCTCGTGATCACGCTGCTCTTACAGGAGCGCTCGTTTTGGCGCTCGCTGTTGCACCTGACGCTCGCGCTCTGTCTCTTGCTCTTGGTGTTCAGCTCCACGCGCCTGCTCGGCTTGCCGTCGCCGCCTGCCGGTGCGAGCGGCCTCGGGCTGCGTCCCAACGACAAGCCCAGCCAGAACGAGCAGAACGCACACGGCCAGCAGAAGCCCAAAGACGGCAAGAGCGACAACGAGCGCCTCGAGTTCCGGGACAACTACGACAGCCAAGGTCGGCAGGTGCCGCTGGCGGTCGTGCTCCTGCACGACGACTACTCGGCACCGACCGGCATGTACTACTTCCGGCAGACGGCGTTCTCCCAGTACAACGGCAAGCGCTTGGTGTCGGCGACGTTGGGCGGTGTCGACACCGACATCGCGCCCGCCTTCGTCACGCAGGACACGCAGCTCACCCCGGTCCCCAACGTCAACGGCGAGCGCGTGCAGCTGGACACGACCGTGGCCTTGCTGGCCGACCACACGCGGCCGTTCGCGCTCGAGTCCGCGGAGCGCATCTCCCCGCTGCGGAACCCGGACAGCTCGCGCTTTCGTCGCGTGTACCGCGTGACGTCCTCCGCGCTGTCGACGAAACCGTCGACGTTCGTCGGGCGACCGGTCGGCGATCGCGCGTGGTCGCCCGAGGTGCTCGCTCACTACACGGATGCACCGAAGGATCCGCGCTACAAAAAGCTCGCGGACGAGATCCTGGGCAGCATGCGCCCGGAGTTGGCAGCTGACCCGGCCGCGCGCGCGCTCGCCGTCTCGTTCTGGCTCAGCCGCGAAGGCACGTACAGCTTGAAGAGCGGCCACGCGCAGGCCGAAGACCCGACTGCAGACTTTCTGTTCGGCGATCGGATCGGCTACTGCGTGCACTTCGCGCACGCCGCGGTGTATCTGATGCGCACGATGGGCGTGCCGGCACGCGTTGGCGCCGGCTATGTGGTCGACGAGGCTGCGCGTCAGGGTGGGTCATCGATCCTCCTCACGGGTGCGAACTCGCATGCCTGGCCCGAGTTCTACGTCGACGGCGTCGGCTGGGTGATCGACGACGTCTCGCCCGCGCGCTCGCTCGACGCAGCACCCCCACCGCCCGATCCGGATCTGCAGCGCTTGCTCGGCGAGATGGCGCGCGGCCTCAAGCCCATGCCTGCGGGCAGTGAACGCCCGCTCGAGCCCATCCTCGCCAGCGTGCGCGCCTTTCGCGATGCGCTCGTGCGCGGCGTCGGTCTGCTCGCGTTCCTGCTCTTGGCCCTCCTGTATCTGATCAAGCTCTGGCGCCGCGTCGCGCCCGTGTTTGCCGGCTCGTCGCTGTCGCGGGTCGGCTATCGCGCGGAGCTCGACCGACTGGCCGAGGTCTCGTTGCATCGCGGCTTCGGCGAGACGCGTGAAGCCTTCGCGGCCCGCGTCGCGCGCGAAGCACCGTCCTTCCGGCGGCTCACCGAGCGTCACTTGGCGGTCGCATTCAGCGCCCAAGGCGCGGTGGATCCCGAAGAACTGCGCGGATTGCGTCGCAAGGTCGCCCGGGAGCTGCGGGGCGGCGTATCATGGCAGCGTAGATGGCTGGGCGCGCTCGTGCCTTGGTCGTGGCTGCGTTCGAAGTAAGTTGGTTCGTCGCGCGAGAGTTGGAGAATCCTAGAATGGACACGCAGGGCACGATCCCGACCGGCAGTATCGGCAAGCCAGCTGGCCTAGCTGAAGCGCAGAAGACGCTGACCACGCTCACGGCACGCACGCGCGCGGTCATCGTCGGCCGCGACGACGTCATCGAGCTGGTGCTGATCGCGCTCGTCGCCGATGGCCACGTGCTGCTCGAGGACTACCCGGGTTCCGGCAAGACCACGCTCGCGCGCTCGCTCGGCGACTCGTTGCGCGTGGTGGCGAGCGGCCCGATTGCGGCGTTCCGACGCATTCAGTTCACGCCGGATCTTCTCCCGAGCGATGTGACCGGCAGCAGCGTGTTCGAGCTGGATGGCAACCGCTTCACATTTCGCCCCGGCCCGATCTTCGCGCACATCGTGCTCGCCGACGAGATCAACCGCACCTCGCCCAAGGTGCAATCCGCGATGCTCGAAGCCATGGCCGAAAAGCAGGTCACGGTCGACAACGAGACCCACAAGCTCGACGAGCTGTTCTTCGTGATCGCGACCCAGAACCCTCTGGACGTCATGGGCACGTATCCTTTGCCCTCCCCGCAGCTCGACCGGTTCCTGTTCAAGATCGAGATGAAGCACATCGCGCGCGACGCCGAGCTGGAAGTGCTCACGCACTATCCGAAGCCGAGCCTGCAGATGGGCGACACCATGCCGAAGGTCTCGCGCGAGGAGCTGATCCACACGCGCCGCGTGATTCGCGAGGGTGTCCACATCGCGCCCGCGATCCGCGAGGCGCTGGTCGACTTGGCGCGCGCGCTGCGCAGCGACGAGCGCGTGCTGCAGGGCGCGTCCACGCGCAGCCTAGTGCTGATGCTCCCGGCATTGCAGGCCCGTGCGCTCATGCAGGGCCGCGACTACGTCTCGCCCGACGACATCGAGCGCCTCGCGCCCCATGTGTTCGGTCACCGGATCGAGTGCACGCCCGGTGTGGTCGACAAGAACGAGGTGATCGCCGCGTCCCTGCGCCCGTGTCTCGAGCGCTTGTCCAAGCTGAGTCTGTCGCGATGAGAGAAGCCCGGGCCGCTGTGGCGCTGGCCTCGGCTCTGTGCGCTCTTGCGCTGTTGGCCTTGCCCGCACGCGCGCAGGTCGCGCTCGACCCAGGTGAAGGCTCCACGGCCGGCTTCGAAGCCAGCGACGCCGAGCACGAAGCCTGGTTGTTCGCGGAGGCCGGTCGACACGTGCGCGCCCGCGAGATGGCCGACGCCATCCTGAAGAAACACCCAGACTCGTTCGTGGCGAACCTGGTGATCGGCTACGTCAATCACTACTCCGAGGCCGACTTCCCACGCGCGCTCTATCATCTGGAAACTGCGCTCGTGCTGTTCGAGAAACGCTACGGCAGCACTCCCGGCCCCGACGCGCCGTGGCGCTGGCATTCGACTCTGCTCAAAGAGCTCGGCAACGTGCACGGCACGCTCGAGCACTACGGCACGCGCCTGGCATTCATCGCGCGCTACAACGCGCTCTACGACCCAGACATGGTCGCGGATCGCGCCTGGCCGCTGATGAAGCTCGGCCGCTACAACGAAGCGCGCGACGCCGCCACGCATGGCCTCGCCATCGTCGATCGACCGTCGCAGCGCGCGATGGCGCTCAACGCGCTCTGCGCGATCGAGTTCGAAGCCGGCAACGACGGCGCGAGCTACGACGCCTGCCGTCGCGCGCTCGACGACGCGCGCAACAGCGGCAGCGAAGTCTCCGCGGTGGATCTCACCAACTTCGCCGAGTCGTCGCGCTCGCTCTTCAAGCTGGACGAAGCCGAGCGCGTCGCGCTCGAAGCCACCGAGGCCGAGCTCTCCTGGTACGGAAACCCGTGGATGGAGCTGGCAGAGCTGTACACGCGCGAAGGCCGCTTCGCGGAAGCATTGACCGCGCTCAAGAAGATCCCTCAGTACCGAGCGCTGCGTCCGCCGCACGTGCGGGATGCCGATCGCAACGAGACGCGCCGCGCGATCGCGTCGTTTCTGTTGGTCGTCTCGCGCCCCGACGAAGCGATCGAGGTGACCGAGCGTGCGCTGGTGCTGCCCGATCGGCGCTCGCACAACAGCCGCGACTCCGCACAGGACGAGCTGGTGATTGCGCTCTTGGATCGACGCGCGAAGCGCTTGGCCGCCGAGGAGTTGCTGGAGGACGCCGCCGCCGAGCCGTTCTACAAGCGGCCGTTGCTCTGGGTGCAGGCCGAGTACCAGCGTCTGCGCGCGTACTCTTCGGGTGCGGTGGTCACGCGCCTTCTGCGCAACGATTCGCGGCTCGCTGGCATCTTTCGCATCGGCACTGCGGCCTCTGCAGTCATGCAGCCCTGGCTTGCAGGCGAGCTCGTGCACGTGCTCGGGGCAGGCGTCGTCGATGAAACGCTCGCGCAAGCCCGCGCACGCGACAAGCGTCCGGGCGCCAGTGCGTACTACGATGCGTTCGGGGCCGAGTCCGCGCTCGAACGCTGTGACGATGCTCGCGCCGTCTCACTCGCGACCCGTGCGCTCGCAGCCTTGCCGCCCGGCGAGCAGCTGCTGCGCGCGCGCACGCTCGCCGTCAGCGCCGACGCCGCGCTACACGACGGGCGCACTCCGTTTGCCGTGCAGCGCTACGAAGAGGCCTTTCAAGCCGATCCCGGCGTGTTCCGGCGGCTCGAGCTGCGCGTTCCCGTGCGCATCGAAGCACGCGGTGGCGAGGTCGCCGAGCGCGTCGCGTCGCTGCTCGCGAGCTCACCGCGCCTCGACGTGGGTGACGTCGGGCTGGCGCTACGCGTCGAGGCGGATCGCGCCACGGGCAGCGCGTGCTTGGTCGCGCGCGATCAGAGCGCGATCGGCTGCGGTCGCGCCAGCGCTCAAGCGACCGACGACGCCGCCGCGCTCGCCGCGCGCATCGTGCGCGACTTCCACGCCAAGCTGTTCGCGCCGCGCGTCGACATGACGCAGACCGACATCAACTCGCTCGACGGTACGAACCTCGTCAAGGATGACGCGCTGCAGACTCTATTCGACCGCTCGCCCTAGGGCTTGATCGCTCGCTCTGCGCTTCGACCGCTCGCCGTGAGACTCGCGAGCTCCATCTTCTCACCACGCGCGTTCGCCT
This sequence comes from Sandaracinaceae bacterium, assembly GCA_017881055.1. Taxonomy (GTDB): domain Bacteria; phylum Myxococcota_A; class Polyangia; order Polyangiales; family JAFGIB01; genus JADGRF01. The sequence continues at coordinate 7,132 of JADGRF010000028.1, read as the reverse complement.
CGGCGAGCGCGCTCGCGGCGCCCTGCTGATCGCCGCTCTGCTTGCGCAGCACGGCCAGGTTGCGCCAGGGATTTGGGTCGCGCGGGTCGAGATTCGCCGCCATGCCGAATTCGATCTCCGCGGCCGGCGCGCGTCCTTCGGCGAGCAACGCAGCGCCCAGGCCGTTATGCGCTTGCGCCAGATCCGGCGACTGCGTCAGCGCGCTGCGAAATGCCAGCACGGCTTGGTCCCCCGCATGCAGCCGCATCAGCGTGTTGCCCAGCTTGACCCACCCGGCAGCGCTCGTCTTGTCGAGCTCGAGCCCGCGCCTGTAGCGCGTCAGCGCGCTCGCCAGGTTGCCTTCGGCGACATCGAGGTCACCCAGCGCGAGCTGCGGTTCCGCCGCCGTTTCAGCACGCGCGAGGGCGTCTTCGAAGTCGGCGCGCGCGCCTATGCGATCGCCCAGGTCGATCCGGCATAAGCCGCTGCCGAGCCACGCTTCGGCCGCCTTCGGATCGCGCTCGGCCGCTGCACGAAACGACAAGAGCGCGGCGCGCGTCTGGCCGAGATCACGCAGCACGCGACCCAGGTGCAAGAGCGCCGTGCTGGACCTACGATCCAGCGTGCTGGCCTTCTCGAAATCGGCGCGTGCTTCGGGCACGTTGCCGAGCAGCTCGTGCGCGAGCCCGAGCCGCTCGTAGGCGACCGCAGCCCGCGGCTGCGATGCCACGGCGCGCTCCGCGAACGAGAGCGCTTGATCTCCGGCGCCCGCTTCACGCGCCAGGTCGGACGCCAGCAGGAGCGCACGCGCATCGTTCTTAGTCAGCTGCAACGAGTGCTCGATCACGTTGCGAGCCTCTGAAATTTCGTGCGCATCGCGGCTGATCTCGGCCTGTACCACCGCGACCAACGCGAGCTCGCCGAGCGCAGGTTTCGCCAGCGTGAGCGAGCGCTGCGCGCGATCGAGCGCTCCGAGTGACAGCGCGTCGAGCGCGCGGGCAAGCTCGATCAGCGCGCGTCCGCGTGGGCTCGGCGAGGTCGCTTCGGCTCGTTCGCACAGCTTGCGCGCATCCGTCGTGCGCAGATCCGCGAGTGACGGCGCATCTTCCGGCGCTGCTGTGAGCAGCGCTTGGGCCCGGTCCATCAGGTCGTCGGCCACGCTCGCATCACGCAGCGCGCGCAGGTGCCGACCGAAGAACGCCGCGGCTGCGAGGCCAACCACGAGCACGGCGACCGAGATGCGGGCTTTCGACATGTCTCCGGTTAACCGCCCTCGGCGGCAGGGTCAATTTTTCGGCTGTGGTCGCGGCCGCCTTCCCATGCGTAATGTGCTCGGCTAGGAATAGAGAATGAAGAAATGGCTGGTGCTCGGGGGCGTCGGGCTGGCCGTGATTTGGGGGCCTTACGTGTACACGGAGCTCGTTCGCTCGCCCGAACGCGCTCACGGTCGTCACCGCCATGCCCTCGGGATGTTCGGCAGCGACACGGACGACGGTAGCGGCGCAGGTGCCGGCGCGGAGGGTCCGGCCGCCGCCGCGGCTGAGCCGAAACCGGAACCCGAACCCGCCACCACCGCCGCTGCCCAAGACACCGAGAAAGACAGGGCCAAGGCCGATCCCAAGGCCGAAGCACCCGACAAGCCTGCTCGGCCAGGCGAGCCCGAAAGTGCCGACCCCGACGACGAAGCACGCCCCGTCTGGCCGCACGAGCTGACGCCAGCCTTTCGCAAAACCTTCGACGCCGAGACGCGCGACGGATTCTGGGCCGACGACCACGAGCCGAAGCTACGCGCATTCTTCGCCGCCGCCGGCGTGTCTGACCGCGCCGTCAGCGAGGTCGCGTGTCGCAAGACGGTGTGCCGCATCGTGTTCGGCCTGGACGCGCTCGGAGACGAAGTTGAAACCAAGCTCTTCAAAGCCAGCCAGCAGGAGCTCGGCAACGACTTTGCCGTCGACCCCAAGTACAACGACGCGCACGCCGCGCTGTACGAGCTGCGCAAGGGCTACCAGCTCGAGCGCTAGCGAGAATGGCTTCAGCGCGCAGCCGGCACTCGCGTCTCCAGCGCGAGCGCGTGCACCGGGCCATCCATGAGCGCGCCGAGCGCCTTGTACACGAGCTTGTGCTGCTCGATCCGACTCTTGCCGACGAACACCGCGTCGACGATCAGCGCTTGGTAGTGGTCTTTCGTGCCGGTCAGATCGGATAGCTCGATCCGCTCTGCGCTCGGGAACGCCGCGGAAAGGTGGGCTCGCAAAGTCTCGGGTTCGATCATGGCCAACTCGTGTAGGCCCCGTCGTGCAGGCTGTCAATCAGGCTCGCTTTGCCCGGCTCATTCGCGGCGCAGGTGCGTGAGCTTCTGGTTCACCAGATGCGAGAGCGTGCGTTCCGCCTCGCGCGGCAGCGTACTGCCGGCGGACAGCATCGCGAAGCCCGCCAGCTCGTGCAGCGCCTGCTGAAGTGCTTCGATCGGTCGCTCGGCGTCGACCTTCTTCAAGTGTTGCAGGGCACGGGTCGCGTCGATCGTGCCCTCCGGCCGCAGCGCGCCTTCGAAGAACGTGCGCAGCTCGGTGTCGCGGATCCACGCGTCGAGCGTCCAGTGAATGTCGCTCTTCTTGTCGTAGCGCGTGACGGTCTCGAAGATGCGCCGCAGCACCTGATTGAAGCGCGCGATCACGCGCAGCGCCTCCGCCTCGTCGAGCTTGCGCTGCGCTTTGATCTCGATCGCACCGATCTGCAAGAGCTGCGCGATCCGCTTGGTCGTCTGGTACTCGTCTGAGTGCAGGACCTTGGCGATGTCCAAAATGCTGTGCTCGCCATCCACCAGCGCGACCACCGGATGTAGCGACCCGGCTAGCGAGATGCGCATCGCACGCGCAGTCAGCACGGGGCAGCAGTGGCCGTTCGGAATGCGCTCGCGGAACAGCGCCATTTCGTCGATGCGCTGCACGCTCTGCATGAGCAAGCCCTGCAGAGGCAAGTGCATGAACAGCATCGGCGCGGACGCGTCAGCGCCTTCGCGACGACGCAGCATCGCGTAGTGCCCGGACTCCTCGATCAGCGCGTTCTGGAAGATGCGCTGAACCTGCATGCGCAACGCGCTGAACAGCTGCTCCTGGGTCAGAAAGCCCCGGTCCATCGCAATCTCGCCGATGCGTCGCTTCGGATTGGCTTCGAGCACGCAGCGGGCGAGTTGATCGGGCGTGAGCAGACCCCCGGAGACCATCACTTCGCCCAAGCGCTCGCTGAGCACGTTGCTCCAGGCGTCGCACAAGGCAGAGTCCGCGATCCGGAAGCGCCGCAGCGAGCCCGGGGCGTGGATCTCCAGCTCGCCCTCCCACTGGGCCTGCGCGATCATCGACGTCGCTTCCATCAACGTCGTGCGCGAGAGAATCTCTCCCGCCAGCAGCAGCTGCGTGTCGTTCGCATCCACGCGATGCAGCAGCACGAGCTCCTTGCCGAGCGCCATCACGCGGTGGCTGCCTGCCGCGGCGGTCAACGTGGCCTTGGCACCCGCTCCCGCCCCTTCGATATCGCCCTCGGATCCGATGACGAGAACGTCATCGTTGTGCGGCCGCATGCGAGCAGAATAGCAAACTTTTGCCACCGGGCGTGACGGTGATAGGTTGGCCGACCGACATCAGGTGCGTCCGGGTGGTTTCGTGCAAAGGTTTTCCATGGCGAAGATAGCGTTCGTGTTTCCGGGTCAGGGATCGCAGCACGTGGGCATGGGAAAAGCCGCGTTCGATACGAGCGAAGCGGCGCGCAACGTCTTTCGACAAGCCGACGCCGCGCTCGATGCGCCGCTCTCGCGCCTCTGCTTCGAAGGCCCCGACACCGAGCTGCAACTCACTGAGAACTCTCAACCCGCGATTCTGACCACGTCGATAGCGCTCTTGCGCGGGCTCGCAGAGCGCTGCGACGTCGTGGCGGGTCACAGTCTCGGCGAATACAGTGCAAACGTATGCGCCGGTACGCTGCGCTTCGAAGACGCCGTACGACTCGTGCGCAAGCGCGGCCGCTACATGCAGGAGGCCGTGCCCGTCGGGCAAGGTGCGATGGCAGCGGTGCTCGGCGGTGAGGTAGCGACGATCGAAGCCGCGTGTCGCGAGGTCGGCGGTGTTGTCGAACCGGTGAATTACAACTGCCCGGGTCAGCTGGTGATAGCCGGCGAAGCCGCTGCCGTGCAGGCTGCCATGCGGTTGATCGAGACGCGCGGCGCCAAAGCCAAGCTGCTGCCCGTGAGCGCGCCGTTTCACAGCCAGCTCATGAAGCCCGCAGAAGAACGACTGGCACCGGATCTGCGAGCCGTGGAGCTCGCGCAACCGAACATTCCCTTGTATGTGAACGTGGACGCCACCCGCGTGGGCAGCGCCGAGGCCGCGCGCGATGCGCTGATGCGTCAGGTGAGCCGACCGGTGCGTTGGCAGCAGACGATCGAAAAGATGGCAGCTGACGGAGTCACGCTGTTCGTCGAGATCGGTCCCGGCAAGGCGCTGGCCGGGATGATTCGTCGCATCGCCAAGGACGCCAAGCGCGTGAGCGTGGAGTCGCCCGCGGACTTCGAGGCCGCGCGCAAGGCGATCGCCGAAGCGCGGGGCTGACGTTCACTCCGCGGCCAGAGCGTGGTTGCGCTGGGCGCGCCGTGCCTTGAGCCAAGGCGCGAGCGCGCTCAGCGTGAGTAAGAACAGCAGCACCGCTTGAGCCAAGAGGCCCTCGTGCGTGGCGAAGATGCCAGCAACGGGCAGCTCCGGCCACGGTAGCGGATTGATGCCGAGCACGCCGGCTTCCTGCAGCGCGCGCACGCCCTTGCCGACCAACACGAGAGCGAGCAGCGCCAGGAACACGCTCGAGGCGAGCATGAACGGCGCGGGCTTGAGGCGCTGTCCGACGCGCAAGAGCGCGGTCGCGATCACCGAGAGCAGCAGAAGGCCGATGCCTGCGCCGATCCATACGTCGTGCACGGCGCCGGCCGAGTCGAGCACGAGAGCTTGGAAGAACAGCACGATCTCGAACGCTTCCCGATACGCGGCGAGGAACGCGAAGCCGAGCACACCGAGCGCCGCGCTGCGCGTGCTCTGCGCGGTCGCAGCACCGATGTGGCGCGCGAGGAATCCAACCCACTGCTTGGCGCCGAGCTGCCCCAAGAGCCAATGCGTCACGCCGAGCAGCACCACGGCCGCGAGCAGCGACGCGATGCCTTCCGAGAGCTCGCGCTGCATGCCGCCGAAGATCGAACCTGCAAACCAATACGTGGCGAGCCCCGCCGGGATCGCCAAGAGCCAGCCGATGTGCACGAACTTCGCGAGCTCGGCGTGCCCGCGCTTGCGCACGAGCGCGAGCAGCGCCGTCACCAGCAGCACGATCTCGAGGCCTTCGCGCAGCGTGATGGTCAACGCACCCAGCAGCGCCGCGCTCTTGCCGTGGCCTTCGGCTTCAGCACGCGCCAAGAGCGAGCGCGCGATCGCAGCTTGCTTCTGTACATCTTGCGCCGCCGCACCGCGCGCCGCGACGGAGCGCAGCGCGAGCATCGCGTTTTCGACCTCGCTCACCAGCGCAGCGTTCTTCGCGCGCAGCGCAGCTTCGTGCGGCTCGAACCCGTCCAGGTACGCCGACACGAACAGCTGACGCGCGCCGGCGCGGTCGCCCTTGCCGTACGCCGTGAGGCCTTGATCGAGCTTTTGAAACGAGAGTGCGAGCGAGCCGCGCGCTTGGTCCTGCGCGAACGGCGCCTCCGCACGCAAGTACGAGAGCGCGTTGGCCCGAGCCTTGGCGTCCGGGATCTTCGCGAGCTTTGCGATCAGCTCTTCCTCGGTCAGGCTCGCGAGGCCTCGCGCATCGTTCGGCGTGGGCTTGTCCGCGGCGTCGAACACACGTCGGCCTTCGGCTACGTCGGCTGAGGCGTGGCGCAACGAGAGCACGTAGAACGCGAGGCTCCAGCGCTGGGTCTCGGACAGCGCATCGAACGCGCGCATGGCCGTGCCCGGCACGCCGTGGCTGATCGCGTGGAACGCACGATGCGCGGACACGGTTGCGACACGCTGCGCGTCGAGAAAATTTGCTGGATGCGGATCGAGCGAGCGCGCGAGCGGCGTGTTCGCGCCGCCGTCGTCGCCGTGGCACGTGTTGCAGGTCTGCGCGCGGTACAGCTGCATCGCTTCCCCGCGCGAAGGAACTGCGGACGGAGCCAAGCTCACCCCGTAGGTGTGCTCGATCAGATCGCGCGCGACGCGGCAACTGGCTGCCACGTCGCTGGGCGCGTGGCGTTGCTCGAGAGCGTTCGCGATCGCGGCGAGCGTCACGCGCAGCTCGGCGTCTTTCGCGATGGCGTGCTCTGCCGCGAGCGCGTCCGCATCTTTCGCGAGCGAACGTTGCTCTGCGTATTCGGTGGCGTCGAGGATTCGCCCGTCGCTGCTCACCGCGCCGCGGTAGTCACCAGCGATGTAATCGAGGATGCCCGCGACCTGCTGCAGGGCCGCGGCCTGCGTGGCGTCGGGGTGCTCCGACGCTCCGGCCGGCCGGACCCATGCCAGCAAGAGCACGCACGAAAACGAGATCGAGAGCAACTGCCGAGACATCACCGACGCGTCCTATCGGAAATGAAAGTCGTTTTCAACAAGACGCAGATACTCTGATTCGTCCCGGGCTGCCCTGCAAGCCGGAACGTTCCAAAAAACCGAGGGCATCACGCGCGCGTCACGCGTTTTGGCAGGACGCGCACAGGCCGTAGAGCTCGTGCTTGTGCGTCACCAGCTTCCAGCCGTAGCGCTTCGCCAAGGCGTCCTGCTGCGCTTCGATCTCGTCGTCTTCGAACTCGACGATACGCTTGCAGTTGAGGCAGATCAGATGGTCGTGGTGATGATCGTGCAGCGCGATCTCGAAGCGCGTCACCGTGTCGCCGAAGTGCCGCTCGTTCGCGAGCCCGCACTCCACCAGCAGCTTCATCGTGCGGTACACGGTCGCGTAACCGACCTTGGGATCTTGCGCGCGTGCTAGCGCCAAGACGTCGTCGATCGAGTGGTGACCGCTCGTGCGAAAGAACAAGTCGGAGACCAAGCGGCGCTGCGATGTGGAGCGCAGGCCTTTGCGCTCCATGTACGCCGTGAGCTGGCCCTGAAGCTCGTCGATTACAGCCTCGGGAAGCACAGCCTCGGGA
>JADGRF010000223.1 GCA_017881055.1 Sandaracinaceae bacterium | reverse complement strand
TGTCACGCGGCGACGCCGATCTCGGGCGTGCCGATGTCACTCATCAGCTGGGAAGACACGCAAAAGCCGAGCGTGAGCAGCCCGGCGATGACCGTGGCTCAGATGATGAAGACGCGCATCCACAGCACGACCCTGCCGATGCCGCCGACCTCGCCGAGCACGACGCCACTCGCGGCAGCCGATCTCACCGCCCTCGATGCCTGGCTCGACGGCGGCGCGATCGCCGGCACCGATCCGAGCTGCGGGCCGGTGGTAGACGTGGGACCGACCATGCCGCCGCCCGACAGCGAGCACTGCTACGAGATCCACGCGCACGCGAATTCGCTGCCGACTGACACCACGCCACTCTCGGTCAGCGGCGAGCACTACGGCTGGTTCTACTTCGACGCTCCGTGGCCCGATGGCGCACAAGGCGTGTACTTCGAGACCATCCCGGGCATGCACCCGGAGGTCATCCACCACTGGCTGGTCTACGCCGAGGACAACACCGCGCCGGCGCTCGGCTGCGCGTCTCCGCAGCCCGACGGAACGGTCGTGTACCCGGTACCGAGTGGCAACCACTGTTCTGCTCCGACGCTCGTCGCCGGTTGGGCTCCAGGCGCGAACAACAACGCGCTGCCGTCCAACGTCGGTATGCAGCTGTCGGGCAAGAACCGCAAGATGAGCATGGAGATCCACCTTTACAACAAGACGAACGGCGCGCTTCCGTTCGACGGCGGTGTGAAGATCTGCACCGTGGAGAAGCACCTGCGCCCGAACACGGCGACCATCTCCTGGCTCGGCACCGAAGGCGGAATCAACATCCCGCCGATGGCGCAAGACTCGATCGCGAAGGGTACGTGCACGCCGCAGTTCCAGGGCGACATCCACGTCATCCGCTCGTGGCCGCACATGCACCTTCTGGGTACCGCGATGGAATCGACCATCGTGCGCAAGGACGGCACGCGTGAACCGGTGAGCCCGGCCGGGGGTTGGAAGTTCAGCTTCAGCGCCGAAAAGAGCTGGAAGACCGAGTATGTGGTGCACGCCGGTGACAAGATCGAGACCGTGTGTCACTACACGAACACGACCAGCAAGACGGTGCAGGTCGGCTTCGAGAACCAATTCGAGATGTGCTTCGACTTCACGCTGGCATATCCGCCCAGCGCGCTCGTCAACAAGAACTTCGTAGGCGGCTCGACGAGCCTCACCGGCTCAGCCACAGCTTGCGAGCAGTGAACGCGAACATAGGAACGGAGGCGGAGGCGCTCGCATGGCCTCCGCCTTGGTTCAGCGCGGCGCTCGCGACCGCCGCCGCTATCAGCTCGACAAGCCCACGCGCTGTCGGGCTTCGAGGCAAGCATCGCCAGCAATTGCGAAAGCAGCGCAGGCGTTTGGGCGTTCGGCGTAGATGCGGCAGCGATACGGCTCGGTCTGACCTTCGCCCTCGAGCGCTACGCAGCGGCCGTTCGGGCGAGGGATGTGATCGCCGAAGCCATCCCGCACGACGAGCTCCGGATGGCGCTTGCGCAAAGGCTCGCGCGCGCTGACTTCGACGCGATGGAAACCTTCACGGCAGCATGCACCGCACGCTCCGCACTGCGCCTCGTCCAACTTGGCCTCGAAGCGCACGCAGGCTTTGGCTTCAGCCTCCACGCGCAGGCCACGCTTGACTGACGCACTTCGTGACTTGCGACAGCGCAAGCCGCTCGACTCGAAGCTCCATGCGCACGCGCCGCAGCGCGCTTCGTCGTCAGCGCCCACGGGAAACCCGCTGGCGTGTACCGGGCGCGTCAACGACCACAGCTCTTCGCTCGGTAGGTCGGTCGCACGGAGGACTTCGGCCAGTTGCCTCGTGCGCGACAGCGCGCGTTCGAGCGCATGCGCCCACGGACCACGCGTGGCTCGATCGTACGCCGCCCGCGCAAGCTCGATCGCCGGGTCGTCGCCGGCGGCGAGCGGGTTGATTGGCAGCGCATCCCAGTACGGTCGCCAGTCTGTCGTGACCGCGAACAATGCGCGAAGCCCGTGTCGATCGGCGAGCGCGGCTTGCACGCGATGACACGCGTGCTCTTGCGTCAGATCGCGCGCATCGACGTTCTCGAGGCCCCAGTCCCGTTCGCCTGCGCGACGTGGCCCTGCGACCAGCGCATGACACAGCTCGTGGAAGATCAGCTGCGCGAGCGAGTCGTCGGCGTCGAAGTGCTCGCGGGTCGATAGCGTGAGCGTGTGTACCCCGTCGAATGAGGCGTACACGGCATCCGAGCGCGCAATGCGAAGGCCCAGCTCGCGCACGCACTCGAGCCAGATCAGGTCGAGCGGATCGGTGTAGCGATGCGTGACGGTGCGCGACATGGAGAGGTCATCACTCGGCGTTCGGATCTCGCTGTCAGGCTCAGGCCGGGATCGCAACCACCACCGCCGTCGCTAGATCCACCGAGGGCGACACGAACAGAAACCCGTAGGAAGCCGCTCGGCCCGCGAGCTTCTTCGTTGCGTGTGCCAGCGCATCGGCTACGACCTTGCGCCCATTCGGATCGGCCGAGGCACCAGAAGCGGTAACTTTCATGACTCCGATCGTGAGCCAGGCCCACGCTACTCACAAGGCAGCACGCGCAGAATCTCGAGCTTGCTGGCCACACGGCCCGGTGCGACGTAGGCGACGCTGCCGTCGGGAAAGGGCTTCATTTCCTGGTACCGGTTGTTACGCACGGCAACCGAAATCGGAGGGCTCACGCTGCTGCCGTCGGCTGCATCCAGCGCTTGTACGTAGAGCTGACGACCCGCGGAGCTCGGGTTCAAGTCGCCGGGAGCGCGGGCGCTGTCCCAGGCCGCGAGCTGCTCGGTGCGAACGCGAGCTTCCCCCGACTTGCCGCCCGTCGGGGCGTCGTTCTTGCAGACCGTGATGAAGTGCTGCGCTGCAGGATCCCAGACGATGCGTTCGTAGCCGCTGTGACTGCAGCCCCAATCGAAGCTGTCATGGCCTGTCGCGGATGCGCGTTGCTCGATTGTGTCAGCTGCGTCGACCGCGCGTGATCTTGGAATCGGCGCCCAGCCAGGCGACGCGCGAGCCGCCGGAGGGAATCGCGGCGATCGCCAGCGGCCGGAGCGCCGCTTCGTCTTCGTTCTGCACGACGTTTGCGCCCACGTCGATCTCGGTGATGCGGACTTGCGGCGCGGAGCAAGCACCCTTGGCTGCGTGCGCGGCGTCGAGGCCGGCGTCGGTCGGGGGCGCGCATTGTGGACCTCCCCGGGGCGCCCGAGGCCAAGAGCTTGCACGCAGCACGCGCACTTGCACGGATGGAAAAGCGCGTGCGACGTCCCGTGGGGACAGAGCACGCGCGCTGTTCGAGACAAATTGTCCCATGGTGACGTGATGAAGTGCATTTCCGGCGCGTGCCGCTTCGCGGTGCCATGGCGCGAGTCTTGCTCTGCAGGCACGCGTTGCAGCCATGAATACCGACGACAAGCCTCAAAGCCCCGAGCGACGGCAGACCGACGAAAGCCTGCGCATCGAGCGCGAGAAGGTGGACCACACGCTCGAGGAGGAGCTGACTTTAGTCGACGAAACGGCAGATGCCGTGATCATCCGGGCACGCGAGCGTGCCGATCGGGTGCTTGCAGCTGCTCGTGCAAGAACGGATCGACACTCCTCCGTTCGCACGCCCGAAGCCGTCGCGCACGAGCGGGCCGTCGAGGACCGCACTGTTCAAGAAGAGCGCGTCAGGGCGGATGACACGGTGCGCGCGGAGCGGGCAGAGCACGTCGCCCAGCTGTCGCTGGAGCGCGAGGAAACCGATCGCGATCTGTTGAGCGAGCGAGAGCGCGCGGACGCTGCGCTTGCGATCCGGGACGAGTTCATGGGCATCGTGAGCCATGACCTGCGCAACATGCTGAACCTGATGATCTTGTACGCGGAGCTGATCGCCGACGGCGCAGCGCTCCAGGTCCGTGGGGACCAAGTGATCGAGTACGCGCGGCGAATCAAGCGCTCGGGCGACCGCATGAACCGACTGATCGGCGACTTGGTCGACGTGGCGAGCATCGAAGCGGGAGCGCTCGCGGTCACGCGCGAGCTCGCGGACCCGAGCCTGGTCGTGATGGAGTCGGTCGATGCATTTCACGCGCAAGCGGTCGCGGCCGGGATCTCGCTGGTCGCGGACGTCGTGCAACCATGCCCGCGCCTGCTGTTCGATCCGGCGCGCGTCCTGCAGGTGCTCACCAATCTGCTCAGCAATGCCCTCAAGTTCACGACTGCCAACGGCAAGGTCGTCGTGCGCGTCGAGGTCTCGGGCGCGGAGCTGCGCTTCGCGGTGAGCGACACCGGCATCGGAATCCCACCGGACAAGCTGGAAGCGGTTTTCGAGCGCTTCCTGCAAGTCACCAAGCACGATCGACGCGGCCTCGGACTCGGGCTCGACATCTCCAAATGCATCGTG
>JADGRF010000027.1 GCA_017881055.1 Sandaracinaceae bacterium | reverse complement strand
CTGCTGCTCAGTCATGTCACCACCCAGAGCCGAAGGCTGCTGCTCAGTCATGTCACCACCCAGAGCCGAAGGCTGCTGCTCAGTCATGTCACCACCCAGAGCCGAAGGCTGCTGCTCAGTCATGTCATCCGGGCGTTCTTCTCTAGCGTTCGTGCTCATGCGAAGACCTCCGAGGCGAGTGTCTGATAGGCCGGGCGCGACAACACGGTGCGGGTCGGGTGCTCGTCGTGCAAAATGAAGCGCTCGGGGTCGCTCGGCACGATCGGGCCGTGCTCGAACGCGATCACGCCGGGCGCGAGGCCGACGCGCAGTCGCCCAAGCAGCGCGCCAAACCCGAGCGCATCGGCGCCGAAGGCCGTAGCCATCGCGAGCAGCGTGCGCGGCGACACGGTCGGAAAGCGCTGCTGCAGCGCGCGCGCTTCCGCGAGCGGATCGAGGCTCGCGTTGGACGCGAGCGAGTCGCTGCCGAGCCCCGGGCACAGACCTGCACGCAGGATGTCCAAGAGCGGCGGGAGCTTGAGCTCGATGTGCAGGTTCGAGCGCGGGCACAGCACGACGGGACACTTCGCCTGCGCGACCAGCGCGATCTCGTCGGCGTGCGCGTCCGTCAGGTGCACCGCAATCACGTCGGGACCCAGCACACCGAGCGCTTGCACGTAGCGGACCGCATCGCAGCCAGGCGCCGTCCAGTCGAACGGACTGCTGGCGCGCGTCGTGAGCCAGTCGGCGAATGGTCCCTTCCCGGTCATCAAGAACGCGCGCTCCGCCGCATGCTCGGCGAGATGCAAGCTGGTGCGCGCGCCCGACGCACGCGCGCTCGCGACAATCTCGCGCAGCACGTCGGGATGCAGCGTGTACGGCGTGTGCGGCGCGAGCGCGTACCCGAGGTTCTTCGGCCAGCTCGTACGTGCGGCGCGCTCCTGCCGCGCAAGGCCCAAGGTGACCTCGCCCGTGTCCTTGCGCATGCCGAAGACTTCGTGGAACACGCGGCCGAGGATCGCCACCGAGCCCAGCGCTTCGACGGCAGCCAAGTGATTGGTCACTTCACCAACCGCGACCACCCCCGCCGAAAGCAGCTCCGAGACCGCTGCATCGATGGCCTCGGCGTCGATGTCCGGATGCAGGCCCGCGCGCGCCTTCACGAGCGAATCGACCCAGGGCACGAAGCCGCGTCCGCCAGGCACTTGGCCGTGCAGGGCAGAAAGCTCCAGATGCGTGTGCGCGTTGACCAAGCCCGGCGTGAGCACCGCCGCGTGCTTTTCGAACGGCACAGCGGGATACGCGCGACGCAGCTGCGATGCCTCGCCGAGCGCCACGATGCGATCGTCGTGATCGAGCACGAGCGCCCCGTCACGCAACGGCGGTGTCCCGCCGTCGCCCGCCAGCAGCCACGTTGCCTCGATGCCGCGTTCCCGCATGTCGCCTCGCTCAGGCGGGAACCGTCAGCCGCTCGTAGCGCATGTTGCGCTGCGCGACCTTGAAGCCGAGCGCACGGGCGTGGCGCTCGATCTGCGCCGCGTCCATGCCGAACGTCGTGCCAGCTGACGACACCACGTTCTCCTCGAACATGGTGCTGCCCATGTCGTTCGCGCCGTAGCGCAGGCCGATCTGGCCAATGCCTGGCCCCTGCGTGACCCACGAGGTCTGGATGTTGGGCACGTTGTCGAGGACCAAGCGCGAGAGCGCCTGCGTACGCAGGTACAGCACGGTGCCCGTCTCCCCCGCGACCTGGCGGGTGCCCACGTCGTGCTGGTAATCCCACGCGATGAACGCAGTGAAGCCGCCCGTCTCGTCCTGCAGCTCGCGAACCTTCAGCATGTGCAGCACGCGATCGGCCTGCGTGTCGGCCGTGCCGAACATCATGGTCGCGGTGGTGCGCATGCCGATGCGGTGCGCGACGCGCATGACCTCGAGCCACTCCGCGCTCGTGCACTTGGCTTTTGCGATCTTGGCGCGTACGCGATCGGTCAGCACCTCGGCGCCGCCGCCCGGCAGGGAATCGAGACCTGCCGCACGCAGGCGCGTGAGCACGTCCTGCACCGTCAAATCCTCGAGCCGCACCAAGTGCCAAATCTCTTCGGGGCTGAGCGCATGCAGCTTGATCGGGAACGTCGCCTTGATCCAACGGAATAGGTCTTCGTACCACTCGAGGTGCAGTGCGGGGTTCAAGCCGCCCTGCAGCAGGATCTGCACGCCACCCGCCGCGACCGTCTCCTCGATCTTCTGGGTGAGCTGCTCGCGCGTGAGCACGTAGCCCTCTTCGTGTCCGACCGGACGATAGAACGCGCAGAACCGGCACGAGGTCGTGCACACGTTCGTGTAGTTCACGTTGCGGTCCACGATGTACGTGACCACGCCTTCGGGATGCAGCGTGCGGCGACGCGCATCGGCGGCGAGGCCCAGCTCGTGCGTGTCCGCCTCGCTGGCGAGCCGCATGGCGTCCTGAAACGAAAGCCTGCCGCCATCAGCGGCGTAGTCGAGTAGCGAATCGACCGAGGCGCGCTGCGGCGAGAACGCAGGCTTGTCCTGGCCCACGAACGAGAGCTCGGTCACCGGCAAGAGCTTGGCTTCCGCGGCACGACGCAGGAACTCGCACAGGCCGGCGAGCGCGCGCTCGTCGAGCTGGTAGCGAATGCGGTCGTTCAGGTACGCGAGGTGCGCCTCGGCGTCGCCACCGTGGCCACGCGCCCAGGCTTGTGCGAGCTGCGGGCGAGCCGCGAGGCCGGCTTCGAGCGAGCTCGTGAACAGCGGCGCATCGCGCGCCGACACGACGCCGGGACGTGCCGCCCAGACCGCGAACACGAACGGCAGACCCGTGAGCTCTTTCCACGCCTGCCCGAGATCGATCTCGTAGCGGAACTTGCCCCTGGTCTCGAGCGCGATGTCGCCGATCAGAAGGCCCGCGGTCTTGCCGCCGACAGTCGCGACGATCTCACGAGCAGGCCGTGCGCAGTAGCGCGGCTCGGCCTTGCCTGCGCGCAGGTGGCGCACAATCAGCCGCGCGAGCACCACGGAGGTGCGGCTCGCGGCGTCGAGCAGGATCTCGTCGGCCTCTTCGATCGGGCAGTCGCCAACCAGCTTCACCGATTCGACGGCGCCGTCACAGCCAATCGCACAACCCGGCACGATCTCGAGCCCGCCGTGCGTGGCGAGCGGCGCGACCGGCGAGAGCGCGACGTCCGCCTCGTCCTCGAACAACCGACGCGCGAGCTCCGCCGGCTCCGCGAGCTCGACGTGCATGCGATCATCGGCGAGCCCGCTGAGTAAGCCGTGCAAGAGCGGCTGAGCGTTCAAGAAGCTCACGCCGACGACGCGCAAGCGCCCACCGTGATCCACGGTGTCGCGACGATAACGATTCTGAACCAGACCGGGCTTCCGCTTGACCATGGGATTTCTCTACTTTTCAGTTTCCAGCTAACGCCAAGCTGCGTTTTCGAGCCATGCGATCACGCACCTTGAGCGCGCCTTCGGGAACGGCGGCGCGCGGCAGCTCTTCGACCACCCCGTAGATCGTGTCGCGCTCGACGGGGATGCGCCCGGCTTCGCGGATCAAGCGCACCAGCTCGTCGCGCGACAGGGCCATCGGCGCGCGCGAGCCCGCCGAGTGGTAGATGCTCTCGTGGATGATCGTTCCGTCGAGATCGTCCGCGCCGAAGCGCAGCGCGATCTGCGCGGTGGGCACGCCCATCGACACCCAGTACGCCTTGATGTGCGGGATGTTGTCGAGCAGCAGCCGCGAGATGGCGAGCGTGCGCAGGCTATCGACCGCGGTCGGCTCCGGCAGCTTGCGTAGGCTGTTGTTCTCGTTGTGGAATGCCAACGGAATGAAGCACTGAAAGCCCTGCGTCTCGTCCTGCAGGTCGCGCAGGCGCAGCAGGTGATCCACGCGGTGCTCGAAGGTCTCGATGTGACCGTAGAGCATGGTGCAGTTGCTCGGGATGCCGAGCTTGTGCGCCGCGCGGTGCGCCGCGAGGTACTCGTCGCCGTTGGCTTTGTCAGTTGCAATGCGCTGACGAACGTCTGGATGCAGAATCTCCGCGCCACCGCCGGGCAGCGAGCCCAGCCCGGCCGCGCGCAGACGCGTGAGCACGGCCTCGTGCGTCATGCCGAACTTCTGCGCGAAAAAGTGGATCTCGACGCCGGTGAAGCACTTCAAGTGCACGCCGGGGCGCACGCGCTTCCAGCCACGCAGCAGCTCCTCGTACCACTCGAATGGCAGCGTGGGATGCAGACCGTTGACCATGTGCAGCTCGGTAAGGCGCGGGTCGGGATGCTCTGCAAGCTCCTTCCACGCCGCCTCGTGCGTGGTCGTGTGCGCGCCGGCCGCGCCTTCTTTCAGCTTCGCGAACGCACAGAACGAGCATGACGCCTCGCACACGTTGGTGGCTTCGAAGCGCATGTTCACGTTGAAGAACGTGCGGTCGCCGTGCTTGTCCTCACGAACCTGGTTCGCCAGCATGCCAAGGCGCAGAAAGTCCGGCTCGAGAAACAGCGCGCAGCCGTCGTCGTAGCTCAGGCGCTCGCCCGCTTGCAGCTTGGCTTCGATTGCGTCGAGCGTGCCGGCAGTACGCGCCGTCATCGCGCTTGCTCCGACTGGCTGTGCAGCTGCGGCTGAACAGGTAGACGCGGACTCTCCTGCGTGGGTTCACCATCGACGAAGCGAACACTGCGACCTGCGCGCTCCACGAGACCGAGGATCTCGACGCGCCGCGCTTCCGGGCCGTCGAGCAGGGGCAAGGTGCGCTTGCCGCCGAGGTCGCCCACCAGCACGTTGGCGCCGAACAAGAGCGCGGTCTGTGCGAGCTCGAGCCCGGCACCATCGAACGACACGGCGAGGCTGCGCGCGGCCGGCGCGGCCAGGCGTGCCAACGCGACCTCGCGCAGAAAGTCTGCGCCCGTCGCGTTAGGTCCATCGCCGAGCACAGCGTTCACGAGCCACGGTGCACTCTCGCGCGCGTCGCGCATGGCCTGCGCGCTCAGGATCCGCACTTCCGGGCCGTGAAACTTGGCTCGCACGAGATCGGCGAGGCCGGCGACGAGCAGGATGTCTTCACCGCGCAACCGGTCGAGCTCTGCAGCCGAGAGGCCGTCGCCGAGCAGCGCACGATCCGCGACGGGCAAGAGGCCGGCCGAACCCAAGGCACGCAATAGAAGTCTTCCCATGTCAGCTCTCCTTTACTTTGTCAGCTGCATCGCCCCAGCGCTTGCCCAGCGCGTGCTCGACGCCGAGATGATCGAGCACGCGCGCCAGCACCGTGTCGAGCAACGCTTCGAGCGTGGCAGGCATGCCATAAAACGACGGCGACGCCGGCACGACCAGCGCGCCCGCGCGTGTCAGCGCCAGCATGTTTTCCAGGTGAATCGACGAGTACGGTGACTCGCGCGGCACGACGACCAGCGGGCGGCGCTCCTTGAGCGTGACGTCGGCAGCGCGCGTGAGCAGGTCGTCGCTCACGCCGTGGGCGATGCGCGCGATGCACGACATCGACGCGGGCAGGATCAGCATCGCGTCGCGCCGTGCCGAGCCGCTCGCGAACGGGGCGCGGTAGTCGCGACCTTCGTACACGGGAAAACCGGCGTCACTCGGATGACCGCCGCACTCGAGCGCCCACACCTCGCCCGCCGTGCGTGAGAGCACGATCTCCACGCTGACTTGTGCCGCAAGCGCAGGCTCGCGCAACAGCGTGAGCAGGCGCTTCGTGTACGGCGCGCCCGAGGCGCCGCTGATGCCGAGCACGAGCTTCACGGCGCACCTCGCGGAGCGGGAGCAGCACCCGGAGAGAGCGTCAGCGCACCGTGCGGTCGCACGCCGCGCACGACCGACGCGATGCCGAGCGTGAGATCGAAAGCCTGCACCTTCTCGAAGCCGGCGTCACGCAGCGCGCCTGCGAACTCCTCGCGCGACAGAAAGCCCTGCATCGAGCGCGACAGGTAGCGATACGCCTCGGCGTCGCCCGAGATGATCCGACCCAGCGTGGGCAGCACCACGCGCGCGTACACCGCGTGAAACACGCGGGTCGGCAGGCGCGTCGGCCGAAAGAATTCGAGCACGATGAACACGCCGCCCGGTGCAAGCACGCGCGCCACTTCACGCATGCCCGCGCTCGGCTCCGCCAGGTTGCGCATGCCGAAGCCACAGACCATGCCCGCGACCGACCCGGAGCGCAGCGGCAGGCGCATCGCATCGGCGACCACCAGCTTCGCGCTCGCGGCCTTGCTGCGACCGGCCACCAACATGTCGCGTGCGAAATCGAGCGAGAACAGCGAACGACCGGGGAAGCGCGCGTGCATGGCGGCGCTCAGATCGAGCGTGCCCGCGCACAGGTCCACGAGCGGGCCTTCGGGCAAGTCACGCGCCAGCTCGTCGAGCGCGTGCGTGCGCCAGCGTCGATCGATGCCGAACGAGAGCAGACGGTTCAAGAGATCGTAGGTCGGCGAGATCCGATCGAACATGCGCCGGACCGCGTTGGCGTGGCCGGTTGCGGTCGCGGCCCGGGCAGAGACGTCCGGCACGAGCCCCACGCCGGGCTCCGCCGCAGTCAGCGGAACGATCGGAGACGCCGAGCCGGGGGAGTGCGCCATGCGGAAGAATCTCGCTACGAACCTCGGCGCTGCCCGCCTAACTGCGCGCGCGCCCCCCACTTTTCCGGTGCTTTCAAATTCTTCTGAAAGCTCTAGGAACGACAGCAGGTATAGGTGCAGGGGGAGCGGGCCGTCAAGGTGCGGCGGGACCGGCTAGCCCGCGATCGGCCTCTGCGTGACGATGCGTCCCGCCTGTGTTAGTTCTGCCGCGCCTGGACGCGCGTTGTGCCGGCCGGGTTCGATCGTAGGCGCATGGGTCCCTCAGGAACGAGGGCGCAGCGCCGATCCAGCTGGGAGACAAGAATGCGACGCAACGACTCGGGAACGCTCGTGTGTCTGGCAGTGGCGCTGTGCCTCGGGCTACTCGCCTCGGGTGTCGTTCACGCGCAGGCGGCCAATCCGGAGCTGGGCGAGACCGGCGGCTCGGTCGGCGGTGGCGCGCACGCCGGCGGTGCGGTCAAGGGAACGTGGCAGCCTCCGACTGGCACACAGAATGAAGCAGCCAACGGCGCCGTGACACCGGCGGCCGCACCGGAGCCGGCGAGCAACGCAGGCGTCGGCGGCACGACCGGCCCGACGCCCGAGATGGCGCCGACCGGGACGACCGACCACGCCGCAGTGGTTCACCGTTGGGGCGTCGGCTTCTTCGGTGTCCTCGGCGTGCCCGCCATGGGCTGCAATGCCGCGGGCGGCCCAGTGGGCACTTGCCCCGCGGGCGGGCTCGATCTCAACGGAACCGTCTCGGCGCCGACGATCGGCGTGCGTTACTGGCTCGAGGACGGACTCGGCATCGAGCTCGCGCTCGGCCTCGGCGTGCACAGCGCCGGCAGCACCACAACGGTCACCGGCTCGACCGCCAGCCCGGAGACGAACGCGCCCAGCATGTTCGCGCTCGCGCTGCACGGCGGCGTGCCGCTCGTCTTCGCGCAGTCCAAGCACTTCGCGTTCGAGGTCGTGCCTGAGCTCAACTTCGGCGTCGCAAGCGGCTCCTGGACCAGCCCCGCGAACGCGAAGATCAATCTGTCCGGCCTCTTGTTCCAGGTCGGCGGCCGCATCGGCACGGAGATTCAGTTCGGCTTCATGGACCTGCCGCAGCTCGCGCTGCAAGCGTCGGTGGGCTTGATGCTGAGCGTCGAGAATCGAGGCGCCTCCGCTTCGAACGCGCCTGCCGCGGGCACCACGGACGTCTCCAGCTCGGCGTTCAACTTCGGAACCACCGTGAACGGCGCGCCCTGGGACATCTTCAAGGGCAACGTCGCCGCGATCTACTACTTCTGACGCAGCTGAATACGCGCGAAACAGCCTGCGGCTTTTCGCGCACGGCGCGACACGGAGCGCCGGGTTCTCACGAGCCCGGCGCTTTGCTTTCTGACCTTCAGCCTGACAAGTTCGGGCCCAGCATGAGCGAACCCGCACGAGAGCACCCGTATGCACGCTTCATTCACAAGGTGAAGAAGCCGGCGCGCTACCTGGGCGGCGAGCACGGCGAGGCCAAGAAGCCTTGGGATGCCGCCGACGCGCGCATGTGCCTGTGCTTCCCGGATGTCTACGAGGTCGGCATGAGCCACCTCGGCTTCAAGATCCTGTATTCGATCGTGAACGGGCACCCGAGCCTTCTGGCCGAGCGCGCCTACGCGCCGTGGATCGACATGGAGGCCGAGCTGCGCGCGCACAGAGAGCCTCTGCGCTCGCTCGAGACGTCGCACGCGCTGTCCGAGTTCGACGTGGTCGGCTTCTCGCTGCAGTTCGAGCTCACGTTCACGAACATCCTGCAGATGTTGGAGCTGGGCGGGATCCCGCTGCGCAGCTCCGCACGCGGCGAAGCGGATCCGCTGGTGATCGCAGGCGGCCCCACGGCCACGCATCCCGAGCCGCTGTCCGCGTTCATCGATGCAGTTCTGATCGGCGACGGCGAGGAGCGCACACCGGAGATCATGCTGCTCTGGCGCGATCTCAAGCGCGCCGGCGTGCCACGACAGGAGCGCCTCGCGCAGCTCGCAAAGCTCGGCGGCGTGTACGTGCCGAGCTTGTATGCCACCGAGCTCGAGCCACAGACCGGCATGCAGTACGTGGCGCGCGCGCTCGTGGACACGGCACCGCTGCCCGTGCAGCGCGCGTTTCTTCCGGACATCAGCAAGTACCCGTTCCCGAAAGACGGCCCAATCGCCAGCACCGAGACGGTGTTCGACCGCGTGTCGATCGAGATCGCGCGCGGCTGCACCGAAGGCTGTCGGTTTTGCCAAGCCGGCATGATCTACCGGCCGGTGCGCGAGCGCGATCCGGAAGAGATCCTGGACGTGCTCAAGCACGCGGTGAACGAAGGCGGCTACGAGAGCGCATCGCTCACGAGCTTGTCCACGGCCGATTACAGCGCGATCTCGCCGCTGATTCACCGCGCGATGGACGAGCTGCGCAAGGCGCGCGCCACGCTCTCGGTGTCGTCGCTGCGCGCGTACGGCCTCGCGGAAGACGTGCTCGACGAGATCAAGGACGGCGGCGGCAAGGGCCTCACGTTCGCACCGGAAGCCGGCACGCAGCGCATGCGCGATGTGGTGAACAAGAACGTGACCGAGGAGCAGCTGCTCGAGACGGCACGCCGCCTGTTCACGCGCGGCTACTCGCGCATGAAGCTGTACTTCATGATCGGCTTGCCGACCGAAGAAGACGAAGACGTGCTCGGCATCGTGCAGACCGGCGCACGCAGCCAAGCCGTCGGGCGCGAGCAGATCGGCCGCGCAGCGCGCGTCACCTGCAGCGTGAGCACGCACGTACCGAAGCCACACACACCGTTCCAGTGGTGCGCGCTGAACGACAACGAGCAAGTGCTGCGCAAGCAAACGTTGCTGCGCGACGAAGCGCGGCGCAGCGGCGTCGATCTCAAGATGCACGACGCGCGAGGCTCGTTCCTCGAAGGGTTTCTGGCGCGCGGCGACCGGTCCATGTGCGACGTGATCGAGGGCGCGTACCGGCGTGGCGCGCGCTTCGATTCGTGGGACGAGTGCTTGAAGCTGGAGGCCTGGCACGAGGCGCTCGCGGAAACCGGCGTGAACGCCCAGCTGTTCCTGGGCACGATTCCGGTCGATGCACGGCTGCCTTGGGATCACATCGACGTGGGTCTCGAGAAGGGCTTTCTCGCGAAGGAGTATCGGAAGGCGCTGAAGAACCGCTTGAGCCCGCCGTGCGGCAAGGCCGTCGGCATGTTCATTCACCACACGAACTTGGCGGATCACACGAAGGATGCGCGCAAGCTCGTGTGCTACGACTGCGGCGTGGCTTGCGACTTGGGCCAGATGCGCAGCGAGCGCGAGGTCTTCCTGCGCAAGCTCGGCGCCGAAGCGCCGACGCTCGTGACGCTGCGCACGCCAGAGAAGCAGAAGGGAAAGCGAAGGCCGCCGGTGCGTCCCGATCAGGGTGCGCCCACGCGCGTGCGCCTGGCGTTCCGCAAGATCGGCCGCGCCGCGTTCAGCTCGCACTTGGACATCGTGCGCATCCTGCCGCGCTTGTTCCGGCGCCTGGGCTTGCCCGTGTACTACTCGCTGGGCTTTCACGCGAAGCCCGTGCTGGTGTTCGGGCCCGCGCTCTCGCTCGGTGTCGCAAGCTTGGCCGAGTACGTCGACGTGAAGCTGTGCGCAGACACGGCCATCGACTTTGCCGCCCTGCCCGCGCGCTTGTCCGAAGCGGCGCTCGATGGCATCGAATTCTTCGCGGCGGAAGAGCTGCACGCGGGCGATGCCAAGCTCTCGCAGCTGATCCACGAAGCCGAGTACGTCGCGGGCTTGCCGCGCGCGACGCTCGTGGAGCTCGGATTCGACCGCGGCGACAAGCACGCCACGGAAGCTGCACTGCGCGAGGCGATTGCGACCCGCATGGCCAATGGCGAGCTGCGCGTCAAGCGCATGCTCGAGGGCAACCTCGGCAAGTGGGTAGACGTGTCGCGCTACCTGCTTTCGGCGGAAGTCGGCGAAGGCAGCGACGCGCTCGGGGCGGCCGGCATCGTGGGGGAGCTCGTGCCGTTGCGTGTGCGCCTCTCGATCACCGCCGAAGGCACGGCCAAGATCAGCGAGGCGCTCGAGACATTGCTCGGTCGCAGCGAGGCGCCGGCGCATATCGTACGCACGGGGTTGTACACGCGACGCGTCCTCGGAACGACGGAGCACAAGTTGTCGCCACTCGACCTCTCGGCGCTGCGTGAGCTGCGCGCGCTGCAGCCGTCAGCGGCAGGCGGCGACGACGATGCAGCCGACGACGCAGCGGAGACGCGGGAGACCGAGCCGCTCGCAGTCGCAGACGGAGCTGCGCCATGAGCCGACGCGATGTGATGAAGAGCCTCTTGCGCAGCGCGGCGACCGGCGCTGGCGAAAAGCTATCCCAGCTCGGCGTCACCTCCTTGCTGCGGCGCACGCTGTCGACGCTCGCAAGCGGTCGGCTGTTCGTCGAGGACTCGCGCTTGACCGGCGCCGTCGCCCGCGTGCCCGGTGTGGTTGCGGCGACCGTGAGCACACGCGACGCCGGCATGCGCGTGGATCTCACCTTTCAAGAAGGCCCACCCCTGCTGATGACACTGGTCCCGCTCGATGTGACCTTCGCTGCGCACGGGGCCAAAGAGTGGACCATCCGCGTGGAGCCGGCGGCCGCTGCGCTCGATCCGCGGGCAAACGACGTATTCGTAGCGGTGGCGGCCGAGGTCGCGCGCGTGCTGTGGGGGCCGTTTTTGCGTCAGAACGTGGTGGCCACGCACAGCGCCTTCGCGCATCGCGAGCAGGATGTGCTCGTGATCGATCTACGCGCGTTGCCCGAAGTTCGCGCGGCTCTGGGCCAGCGGCTGAACGCAACCGGCATCGATGCGTTCGGCCTGCAGGGCATCGCTGCCACCGACGGCGGCCTGCGCCTTCTGCCGCGGTTGCCCGGACTCACGCTCTGAGGCGCAGCGTTCTACTCGCGCGTGATCGTGACTGGCGTCCAGCTCTTGTCGTCGCGCTCAGCGCGCCCACCGCGCGCGCGTGCTACGCGCACGAGCCAACGCTGCTCACTCCCGCCAGCAGAGCCTTGCGCGCTCAACCGGACATCGGCTTGCGCGCACGCCGCGCTCGTGAACAGCACGTCGGTGATGCTCAGATTCGTGCCCGCATTCAGCGTGGCGCGCAGCGCCGCCGGCAGCTGGAACCCTGAAACCACATGCGCCGCACGACTACCCCAGGCGCGGCAGAGCTGAGCGCGCAGCTTGTGAAGAATGCGCTGTGCATGCGTAGCCGCGCTCTCGAAGTCGTCCAGGTCCATGTCTTTGCTGAAGCCGACGAACACACGCGAGCTCGGATGGATGCTGCAACTCGAGAGCACTCGAGCCTTGACCTCGGCGTTGACCTCGGCGTTGACCTCGGCGT